>JBFJJW010000142.1:0-8567 GCA_041612095.1 Solimonas sp.
GGCAATCGCAAGGATCTCGCAGGGTTTGTCGAGAACTTCACCGGCTCCAATCGCGAGATCACCGACTACCTTGCCGAGGCGGTACTCAGCAATCTGAATCAGGATGATGTTGATTTCCTGTTTCGGATCTCGGTGCTGGATCGCATCAGCGCGGACATCTGTCGCGCCTTGACCGGAGACAAGACGCCGCAGCTGAGACTGGAAGCCATCGAGCGCCAGAACCTGTTCCTGCTGCCGTTGAGCGACAAGCGAGACTGGTATCGATTCCACGCCCTGTTTGGCGAGTTCCTGCGGGATCGCTTCCGCGCGCACGATCCTGACGCCTGGCTCGATAGCTTGAAGCGCGCGGAGTCCTGGTCGATCCAGCATGACTTTCGCGATGACGCCATCAACTATGCCCTGCGTGGCGGACTGCAGGAGCGCGCCGCGCAGATACTTTCGATCTACGCCGAAGAGTTGGTGATGTGGCGCGGCGAACACCGCACCCTGCTGTCGTGGATCGAGCAACTCTCGCCGCGCGTGCTTGCACGCTATCCGCAGATCCAGGTATCGCTGGTCTGGGCGCTGAATTTTGACCTGCGCTTTGACGAGGCACGCAACACACTCGATGCATTGGTTGCCGAGGTCAAGGCGACCGATCAGCCAGATCTCTACAAGTGGGTGCGAAGCTATCAGGGTGTCTGCGAAGTCGTGCGGCATGCGCTTGCCGATGACGCCGAGCGTTGCCTCGAACTGGCCCCTGCATGGCTGGAGCAGAATCCCGACGCCGGCGATTTCCAGATCGGCTCGGTTTGCGTCACGCTGGTGTTCGGGCTCAAGACCAATGGCGACTTTGAAGGCGCGCTGGCTATGGCGCAGAAGGGCAAGCAGCACTTCGCACGCGCGCGTTCGCCCTACGGCACGCTTTGGACGGATGTCGTCGACGTCGTGACCCTGATCCGGCAGGGGCATCTACGCCGCGCGCTCAACCATGCCGAGGCCGCACTGCGCTTCACGCAGGAGAAGCTGGGCTCGGCCTCACATGGCAGCAGTGTGATGCTGGCCCTGATCGCCGGCCTGCAGTACGAGGCCAACAATTTGCCGGCGGCTCGCGAGGCGCTGTCTTCGGGGCTGCAGTTCCTTGCTCAGCACAGCTCCATAGATCCAATTCTGGTCGGATACGTCACCTTGGCACGTCTGCTGGCCTCCGAGGGGCGGTACGCCGATGCCAAGGACGTGCTGATCGATGGAGAGACGCTCGGAGCCAAGCGCGATGCACCGCGACTGGTCGTGTATTCGATGATGTGGCGAGGAACGATCCTGCTGCGAGAAGGTGACGTCGGCGGCGCGGAGGAGCTGCTCAGGCATCCCGCGCTCGATGGCACGCTCTACGGTGGGCGCCATAGTGGGCTGGTACAGAGCCGCGCGCATCAGCTGCAGATGCGAATCGCCATTGCCCGAGGCAACGCCGACGAGGCGTTGGCGCTTTTGCAGCCGATGGTTCGACGCGCACGGCAGCAGGGGCAGCTGCTGACCTTGGTCGAGCTGCTGGTGCAGCGTGTACAGGCGCTGTATCTGAGCGGCGATGAGAACGATGCACTGCGTACCTTGAGCGAGGCACTGGGCGTGGCGGCGCCAGAGGGCATGGTGCGAGCGTTTGTGGACGAGGCGACCGCCCTGCAGCCGCTGCTGCTGGTGCTGCAGCAGCGCGGGGCTGCAGCGGAACTGGAGACGGCTACACAAGCGCATCTGCAGACCGTTCTGGAAGCGATGCAGCTGCGCGGCGACGGCGACGCTTTCGGCAAGCGCAGCGATCACGGCACCGTGCTGGAGCCTCTGACCAAGCGTGAATTGCAGATACTGCGGATGATCGACGGCGGCCTTTCAAACCGGCAGCTGGCGCAGTCCCTGTTCGTGTCCGAAGGCACCATCAAGTGGCACCTGCACAATCTGTACAACAAGCTGTCAGTGCGCAGTCGCTCGGGCGCCATTGCCAAGGCGCGTCGCCTGACGCTGATCCGTTAGTGGGGCCGGCCCGGGAGGCCGGCCCCACCTTAGCGATGCGCTGTTCAGGTGAGCCAGCGCGTGGTCATGCGGATCATGCGTCGCACCCATGCGGTGTACGGCGGGAACAGCAGGTGCGTGGTACTGAAGCGCTCAACCAGGATCGAGCGCGCATGCGAGAACGCCCGAAACCCGAAGATGCCGTGTGAGCTGCCGAAGCCGCTGTTGTTGACGCCGCCGAAGGGCAGATTGGAATGCAGGAAGTGCAGAATCGTGTGGTTGACGACCGTGCCGCCCGCACTGGTGCTGCCTATGATGGACTCGATGCGGCTGCGATCGCGACCGAAGATGTACAGCGCCAGCGGCTTGGGCTGGGCGTTGATCCAGGAGATCGGTTCGCTGAGGTCGCGGAAGCGGCGTATCGGCAGCAGCGGCCCGAAGATTTCCTCCTGCATGATGGCTGCGTCGTCGCGCACGTCGGTTATCAGGGTGGGCGAAATGTAGTTCTGATCCGGGTCGCTGATGCCACCGGTTATGACACGCGCACCCTTGTCCAGCGCGTCCTGCAGTAGCCGACTGACGCGGCCATGGTGCGCACCATTGACGATTCTCGAATAGTCGCGGCTCTGCTTCCAGTGGGCGGTCTCGCTACCGAAGGTCCGCTTGAGGCTGGCACTCATGCGCTCGATCAATGCGTCGGCGATGTCGTCGTGCACGTAGAGATAGTCAGGCGCGATGCAAGTTTGCCCGCAGTTGGTGATCTTGCCCCTCATGATGTAGCGCGCCGCCTTGTCGAGGTAGGCATCGTGGTCGACGATGACGGGGGATTTTCCGCCCAACTCGAGCGTGACGCTGCTGAGGTGCTGAGCCGCGGCAGCCATCACCACCTTGCCGATGCGCGGGCTGCCGGTGAAGAAGATGTGATCAAACGGCAGCTTCAGCAGCTCGGTGGAGGTTTGGGCATCGCCTTCGACTACGGCGACATCCTCTGGCGCAAACAATGACTCCACCATGCGCTTGATCAGTGCAGACAGGTGTGGCGTCATCTCCGAGGGTTTCAGGATGACAGTATTGCCGGCTGCAAGCGCCGAGATCAGCGGCCTGAAGCTCAAGGTCACCGGGTAGTTCCACGGAGAGATGATCAGGCTGGTGCCGAGTGGCTCGTGGCGAATCTCGGCCCGCGTTCCGAACATCGTCATCGTCGGCGAGACGCGCTGCGGACGCATCCATTTGGACAAGTGTCGCAGGGCCTCGTTGGCCTCTCCGACGACAGGAAATATCTCGGTCAGTTCGACTTCATCTGCGGACTTTCCACAATCCAGTCGGGCGGCCTCGATGATCTGGTCGCGATGGCGCATGACCAGATCACGCACGCTGCGAATGCGCGCCTTGCGCTGCTCTGCGGTTGAGTGGCGAAGCTGTAGCGCACGGGCCTGCTGTCGCTGCAACAGCGTGGCAAATGGCGGCATGGCCTCGGGCGTGATCGCGGACAAGGGAAGGACGTTACTCATGGCTACTCCTGGGGATGCGGAAAGCGGGGCCGGTCAGGAGCGAAGCTCGCGACGCAGAATTTTGCCGACGGGGGACTTCGGCAGCTCGTCCACGAACTGCACGTGACGTGGAACCTTGTAGGCGGCCAGCTGCTGGCGGCAGTGAAGAATCAGGTCCTCGGCGGTGAGCGCAGCGTCAGATCGGACCACGTAGACCTTTACCGCCTCGCCGGATCGCTCGTCAGCCACGCCGATGCACGCGGCTTCAAATACCCCCGGATGCTCGGCGCATGCGGCCTCGATCTCGTTGGGATATACGTTAAAGCCCGATACCAGAACCATGTCCTTCTTGCGGTCGACGATGTAGAAGCGACCGCGATCATCCATGCGCGCCACGTCTCCAGTGCGGAAGTAGCCGTCCGAGGTAAATGCTTCCGCTGTAACGTCGGGTCGTTGCCAGTAGCCCTGCATCACCTGTGGCCCACGTGCGCACAGTTCGCCGACCTCGCCGATGGGAACCTCGCGGTTGTAATCGTCACGTATGGTCACTTCCGTCATCGGCAGCGGTAGGCCAATCGCACCGGTGAACTCGGTGGCCGGTGATGCATTGACGCAAAGCCCCGGCGAGGTTTCCGAAAGGCCATAGCCTTCGACGATATGGATGCCGGTACGCTGGAACCATTGGCGCGCTACGGCCGCCTGAATGGCGGAGCCGCCGCCCATGACCATTCTCAGGTTGCGGGTGTCGACGTCGGCGAAGGCCGGCGTGTTGAGCAGGCCATTGAACAGGGTGTTGACCCCGGTCATCGTGGTGATGCCCGAGCGGCCCATGACTGCAGCGAGGCCGGCGAGGTCCCGGGGATTGGCGACCAGCACGTTGCGCGAGCCGATCATGGCGTTGAACAGCAGGTTAAAGGTGAGCGCGAAGATGTGATACAGCGGCAGCGCGGTCAGCACGCATTCCCTGTTGCGTGCCAGGGTCGTGCCGAACCACGCGTCGAGTTGTAGTAGGTTGGCGACGATATTGCCGTGGCTCAGGGTCGCGCCCTTCGAGGGTCCGGTGGTGCCCCCGGTGTACTGCAGGAAGGCAATCGTCGAGGCGCTCAGTATCGGCGCCTTGAATGGATGCCGCGCGCCACGGCTCAGTGCCTGGGCAAAGCTGGTCTCCGGCGTGCTCGCCGACAGGTCGGAGAACGCGGAGGCGCCGGGCGCCGGCACTGCAATGATTCGCGTGACGCCACAGCGCTCCAGTACCGGTTTCATCGTCGTCAGCAGCGGGGCGCTGATCACGATCGCGCGCGCCGCCGAGTCCCGGAGCTGATGCTCCAGTTCGCGAGCGGTGTAAAGCGGGTTGATATTGACCGCGACCAGTCCGGCGCGCAGAAGTCCGAGTATGGCTACCGGATAGGCCAGGCCATTCGGCAGCATCACCGCGACCCGATCCCCCGCCTGCAGGCCGTGGGTGTGTTGCATATCGGCGGCCAGATTCTGAGCGTGCGCGTCAAACCGGCGAAAGCTCAGTTGCTGGTCGCCTTCTTCAAAGGCCACCGCATCCGGCCAGCGTCTGATCGCCTGGCTCAGCGCATCGGGAATGTTGGCGTACTTGCGGAGGTCAATTTTCCTTGGCACGCCATCTGGATATGAGCGGTGCCAGACATAATTCATGATTTCTACTCTCCTCGACCATCAGTTTGTGTCGAGGCAAGCAGACCATCTGCCAGGGGATATCGCGCCTATCCAAAGTTTGGATATTGGTGGGTCGCCGCAAAACGGGGTGCTGCCCGGCGGGACCGCGGCCAGGCGCAGCGAGTAGGGCCTCAGTGCCGAAGGCTGCCGCTGCGGTTGCCGAGCGCTTCCAGCTGCTCTATCCAGGCGCTGATCACCGTTGCGAGAAAGTCGGTGGGGACGATTTCCAGCGGGTGGGCCTTGCCGGCAAATGTGAAGCCATGCGCGTGGGGGATCAGGTTGCCCAGGCGCAGCGACTCCGCCCAGGGCACCACTTGATCGGCATGCCCGGTCAGTATCAGCGCCGGTACCGATATGGCCCTGAGGTCAGCGCCGGTCAGCGCGGGTTTGCGGCCGAGTTCGCGATACAGCTCGGCCAGACCGGACACCAGTCGTGTCCAGTCCTGGCCCGGATGGAGCCGATCCATGCGTTCGGGCTGGGTGCTGCCGGGCGCGCCAATGCGCGTCATGCTGCTGAGATGGGTGAAATGGCTGACGGTAGGCGCGTCAAAGACCCACTTGGCCGCCAGCGAGCACACTGCGGCAATGCGCTCAGGCGCATGACGTGCCAGATAAAGCGCCAGATAGCCCCCCATGCTGTGGCCAAAGAGATAGGCGCGTTCGATGCCGGCACGGTCCATCTGCGCAAGTACATCCTGCGCCAGCGTTTCCATGCTGAACACCGCCGGGATCTCGCGTCCGCCGTGACCGACGAGGTCAAAGGCGCGTACCGGGCCGAACCGTGTCAGCGCGCCCTGCAACGGTTGCAGCGCCGCGGCCGCGCTGCGCGAGCCATGCAGCAGAACCAGCGGTAGCTGGCGACTCATGGCATCAGCACGACCTGACGTACGGCCTCTCCTCGCGCGAGCCGGTCAAAGCCGGCGTTGATCTCATCCAGCTTCAGCGTATGCGTCAGCAGGCGGTCCACCGGCAGGCGCCCGGCGCGGTACAGCGCGACATAGCGCGGCAGGTCCCGTGATGGCACCGCGGAGCCCATGTACGAGCCCTTCACCGTGCGCTCTTCGGCCACCAGGCTCACGGCCGGAATGCTGAACAGCTTCTGCGGATGCGGCAGGCCGACGGTGATGGTGGTGCCGCCGCGCCGCGTCGCCTGATAGGCCTGTACCAGCACCTGCTCATGGCCGACGGTTTCTATCGCGTGATGGGCGCCGCCTTGCGTCGCTTCGCGGACGGCCTGCACGGCGTCGGCACCGGCGAGCACCGTATGGGTGGCGCCCAATGACTTTGCGAGTTCGAGCTTGGCGGGCACGACATCGATGGCGACCACCGGGTTGGCGCCCGCGGCTACTGCGCCGAGCAGTGCCGCCAGACCCACGCCGCCCAGGCCGAAGATCGCCACGCTCTCGCCGGCGCGCACCTGCGCGGTATTGATGACACTGCCGACGCCGGTCATGACCGCGCAGCCAAACAGTGCGGCAATCTCTGGCGGCAGTTCCGGGGTAATGCATACGGCCGAACGCGCAGAGACCACGGTCATCTCGGCAAACGCCGATACGCCCAGGTGATGATGCAGTCCGCTGCCGCTACCATCCTGCCAGCGCCGCTGGCCCGACAGCAGGCTGCCTGCGGTATTGGCGGCCGCGCCCGGTTCGCACAGCGCGGCGCGGCCGCTGGCGCACGGCGCGCAGTGGCCGCAACTCGGCACGAAGGCAAACACCACCTGGTCGCCTGCGGCAAAGCCCGGGGTGTCGGGTCCGGTCTCGACCACGACGCCGGCGGCCTCGTGACCCAGCACCATCGGCATGACGCGCGGCCGCGAGCCATCGATCACCGACAGGTCGGAATGGCACAGGCCTGCGGCCTGCACACGCACCAGCAGTTCGCCCGGCCCCGGCGGCGCCAGCTCCACCGACTCGATCCGCAGCGGTTGCGACTCGGCATAGGGCGCTTCAAGGCCCATCTCACGTAGCACTGCTGCGCGTACCTTCATGGCAAGTTCTCCTGGGCCGGCACCCGCAGACGTTCGAGGCAATCACGCATGGCATCCGGCATCGCCGCCGATTTGCGCGTGTCGCGGTCGACAAATACGTGGACAAACCAGCCTTCCGCAGTAGGGGTCTGCTCCTGCTCACGGAACAGGCCGATCTCGTAGCGCACGCTGGAACGGCCGAGGTGGGCGACGCGCAGCCCCGCGTAAATCGTTTCAGGGAAGGCGATCGGGCCCAGGTATTTGCAGTGCGACTCCGCGCACAGGCCGATGATCGCCCCCTGGTGTATGTCGAGCCCGCCTTCGCGTATCAGCCAGGTGTTGATGACTGTATCGAAGTAGCTGTAGTACTCGACGTTGTTGACGTGCCCGTAGACATCGTTGTCCTTCCAGCGGGTGCTCAGCGGTAGCAGGTGCGGGTAGTCTGCGCGGCGGCTCATCGGCAGTGGGTCTCCTGTGATATGCCCCAAGTCTGACGCATGCCTGCGGCCGGATGTAAGGCCTGCGCGCGGTTCCGGCCCGCAACGTCGGGTTTGCTAGAGTCGGTGCTCAAGTCTGGAAGGGGAGTGACCGATGTCCTATGTCAAAGCTTTTTTTGCAGGCTATATCTCGACGCTGATGTTTCATCAGGGGCTGCTGGCGCTGCTGTTCGCTGCCGGCGTTGCGCCGCGCGCACCGTTTTCCATGGTGCCGACCGGGCCGCTGGAGATCCCCGCGGTGATCTCCCTGGCGTTCTGGGGCGGGGTCTGGGGTGCCGCGATCTGGCCGCTGCTGAGGAGTGCCGCCAGCAGCGCCTACTGGCTGCGCGCCATCTTCATCGGTGCGATAGGGCCCAGCGCAGTGGCCTTGTTCATCGTGTTTCCACTCAAGGGCTTTGGCGTCGCTGGCGGCTGGGATCCCAAGATCATCGTGGGTGCGCTGCTGCTCAACGGTGCCTGGGGTCTGGGTGTCGCGGTGTTGATGCGGGTGATGGAAAAATCGCCGGCGAGCGCGTGAGCCGGCACCAGTAAAAAAGGGAGCCGGACGTGCGTCCGGCTCCCTTTGCTTTACGGCTTACCTGTCGGGATCAGAACAGCGCCGCTTCCATTTCCATCAGCGTCTGCGCACCGGCACGGATCTGCTTCAGATTCATCGCCGTTTCCGGCAGCAGCTTGGCGAAGTAGAAGCGGGCGGTCAGCAGCTTGCTCTTGTAGAACTCGCCTTCAGCCTGCTTCTCCAGGGCGATCTTGGCCATGCGTGCCCAGAAGTAGGCGTAGACGAAATGACCGACCAGGTGCATGTACGGCACCGAAGCGGCGCCGACTTCGTCCGGGTTCTTCATCGCCTTCTGGCCGATCTCCATCGTCACCTTCTGCACTTCGGTTCCGATCTCGGTCAGCGGTGCGATGAATTCCTTCATCGCCTCGTTGCCGCTTTCGGCC
>JBFJJW010000143.1:0-8484 GCA_041612095.1 Solimonas sp.
ATTCCGAGTCCTTCCTGCCCAACGTCGATGTGAATCCCGATACAGGATCTGTCTTCGAGCCGATGCGTGGCGAACAGATCGAAGTGGGCGTGAAGTACCAACCTGAGGACGGAGATACCCTGCTGACCGCGACGGCGTACCAGCTCAGCGAGGATAACCGCGTCTTTTACAACCTCAGCACCTTCGAGCCATCCGTGACCCGCGTCGAGTCACAGGGCCTCGAACTCGAGGCAGTTACCCGCCTGGCGCAACTGGACCTCACGGCAAGCTACACCTACACCGACATCCAGCAGCGTCGCCAGTACTTTGCCGTACAACCACGCCACTTGGCCTCGATCTGGGGCAAGTATGGTCTGAACCAGTTCGAGATCGGCGCGGGCCTGCGCTACCTCGGCTCCACCACCGACGATGGCGGCGCCCTGCATCTACCGGCCGTTGTGCTCTTCGACGCGATGGCCGCGTGGAACTGGCAGCAGTGGCAGCTGATGCTCAACGCCACCAACCTCGGGGACGAGACCTACGTCACCAGCTGCTTGCAGCGCGGCGATTGCTTCTACGGTAATCGCGCAACGGTGACCGCCTCCTTGCGCTACCACTACTAGGCGGCAGCCCCCACGCCTGAGGGCATCGCACTGCGGCCTGTCCTGTGCGGCGCCACCATCGCCGGCGCCGCACAGGGCTGCACCGCGCGGGACGGCGCACCCCAAGCGCTTGGCCTACGAGTCCGAGCAGAGGTCATAATCAGGCCATAACAGGCGCCGGACAAGGACGATGGCAGCCATCAAGAAGAATAGAAGTACAAGAGGAGCGGCCACCAAACCCCGGGCCAAGGCAGGCACACGCAAGGTGCCGCGCATCGAGCGCATGGAGCAGATGCTGACAGCCGGTGCGCGGGTGTTTGCGCTGCGCGGCTATCACAACACCTCGATGGACGAGATTGCGCTATGTGCGGACATCAGCAAGCCGCTGCTGTATCGCTACTTCCAGTCCAAGGAAGGCCTGTACCTGGCCATCATCGATCGTACCGGGCAACGCATGATCGACGGCTTCGGCCTGATCATGCAGCTGCCGGACCCGGTCGAGCGCATCGAGAAGGTCACCATCGGCTTGCTGAGCTTCATCAATCGGCATCGCGACCTGTGGCTGGTGATGTATCAGGAAGCCATGCGTCACGACGGACCCGGCGCCGAGCGCGTGCGCTACTTCCGTGACCGCGTGATTGCCAACGGCTGCATCAACATCTCCGAGGCCCTGGGCAACCCGACCGAAGAAGGGCGCCGCCAAGCCGAACCACTGGCGCATGCGCTGGTGGCTTCCGGGGAAGCGATCGCATTGTGGTGGCTCTCGCACCCGGAGATTCCGGTTGAGCGCATACAGGAGTTGTTGCTGGACAGCTCCCTGCCGATACTGCGCCACCTGCGCCGCAAGCGCCTCAATGCTTCCGCCGAAGGTCCGGTTTAGCTACGCTGCCGCCCTACATCAAGACAGGCACTGCCAAGTGCCGCATACATCAGCCGGGGGAGTTCATGGTGATACGCAAGCTGCAGCAGGCGGGTTGGCTGCGCAACTACAAGGTTCGCATTCCCCCCGAGCTGCATCGTGTCACGCACATCGACGCCGACAGCGAAGCGCGCGCAGCAGACTCCGGCCTGTCACCCCGGGCGATAAACGACATCTGGAGCGGCGTCGAGCAGCTCTACCGCAGTCGCGCGCATCCGGGCATCAGCCTGTGCCTGCGGCGACACGGGCAGATCGTGCTCAATCGCGCCATCGGTCACGCGCGCGGAAACGGCCCCGAAGATCTGCCAGGCGGCGCCCAGATGGGCCTCACCACTGATACGCCCATCTGTCTGTTCTCGGCTTCCAAGGCCGTGACCGCAATACTGATACACAAGCTTGCCGAGGAAGGCGGGGTCGACCTCGACCAGCGCGTCAGCCACTACCTGCCGGCGTTTGCAGCCGAGCACAAACGCGACATCACGGTTTCGCAGGTGCTGTCCCATCGCGGCGGCTTTCCGACGATCGACGTGCCCCCGGAGCAGCGGCGGGCAGAGCTGTTGCTCGACTGGGACGACGTCATTGCGCGCATCTGCCGCGCGCCCGCGACCCACAGCCGGCAGATGGCGTATCACGCGATCACCGGCGGCTTCATCCTCGCGGAAATTCTGCAACGCCTAACCGGCGGCACCATCCAGCAATATCTGGACAGCCGCTTCCGCCAGCCGCTGGGCCTCAAGCACTTCACCTACGGTCTTCCGCTGGATCAACGTGGCGACGTCGCGCTCAACTACGAAGCCGGCACACCGGTGCGATTTCCGATTGCGCAGCTGCTGGAACGCGCGCTGATGGCGCCGGTCAAGCAGGTGGTTGAAGCTTCCAACAGCACCGCCTTCTTCGATGCGGTGATTCCCGCCGGCAATCTGTACGCCAATGCCGAAGAGCTCTCACGCTTCTTCCAGGTGCTGCTGGATCACGGAACCTATGGCAAGCGGCAGCTGATGAAAGCCGAAACGGTGGCACGCGCGATCAAGCCGACGGGCCGCATCACCCTGGATCGCACGCTGATGATTCCGATGCGCTACAGCGAAGGCATGATGCTGGGCGGCACCCCGGCCGGCCTGTATGGCCCCATGACTCACCGCGCCTATGGCCATCTCGGCTTCATGAACATCCTCGGCTGGGCAGATCCCGACCGCGATATCTCCGGCGCGATTCTGGTCACCGGAAAGGCCGTGCTCGGCACGCACCTGCTGGCAGCGAGCAAGCTGATGGCAACCATCTGCAACCGCTGCAAGTAGCGCGCGCCAATACGCCCCAGACGGCGATTGCCGACCACTGCCGACTAGTAGCGCAACAGCACGCTGGCCATGGTCTGCCAGCGCCGGTAATGGGCAAAATCAGAGGCACCGTCGGCATACCGAGTCTGCACGTCCAGCGCGAGCTGACGCGTCAGGCCGTAGTTCAAGCCCGGGTGCCCGATCTGCACACTGCCCTGCTGTCGCAGCGCTAGGTCACCTGTAAATACGTCATCCTCGACCGCGGCGCGGGCCGCATCCCGTACCGCCTGCGGCGGCGCCGGGCCGACCGCCATGAAATCGCCATCACGGTACTGGTAGCCGCCATAGACCATGAGCCTGCTGACCGGCTCCCACTCCAGCGACAGGCCATAGAGACCGGCGGTGGTGTCGAATACATGGCCCTGGCTGCCGCGCCGCCACTCACCGCCCATATCGAGCCGAGCGAACAGACGCGTCGTCAGTGGCTGACTCAAAGACAGGCCTGCCCGGTACTCGCGGCTGTCCCGCAAGTCGCTGGCGAACTCGACGATCGCGGCACCACCTGAGACCGACACGGTCGGGACGAAGTAGCCCCGCCCGGGGCGCAACAAGTAACGCAGCAGAATCTGCCCGCGCGCGCTGGAGAGATCCGAGTAGTCGGCATGGCGCTGCAGCTCGGCGCCCAACCGCAACTGCACGCCATTGCTGGCGTTCAGCCCGATATTGGCCACCAGATCTGCACCGGCCAGCGCAAAGCTGTCCTCACGCACCGGACCCTCATGGCGGGTGTTGGCAACGTTGCTGTCATGGCCCAGCGTCAACTCACCTTCGGCGCGCATGTTCACGGCGCCAGGGTCCTGCGCCGGTACTCCGGTTGATATCAGGCACATGCACAGCAGCAAGCATGCGTTTTTTGGTGCCCGCCGAGATTCAGAGCACATCCAGAAGACCTCCATTTGCCGCATCATGCCAGCTTTGGCACGCACCATCGGGGGCCCCACCATGTCGCCGTTCATCATTCGGAACCGTCACGTGGATGATCCGCGCGACCTCGAAAGACGCCGCTTTCTGCTGCAAGCCTTGGCGGGCGGCTGCCTGGTCGGAGGCGCGGGGTGGAGCGCCACCGCCATCGCGGGACTATTCGGCGAGGTGCCCGGCAAGTTGCCGGCGGGCCGGTCCATCTTCGCCCTGTCCGGAGCGGTCTGGGTCAACGGCAAGGTGGCGGATCGCGATACTCGAATCCATGCCGAAGACCATGTGCGTACCGGCCCTGATAGCCACATCATTGCCGTGGTCGGTGCCGATGCCTTTGTGCTGCGCGCACAGTCGGAACTGCAACTGGGCGCTGGACGCACGGCCCGGCGCTTCTTTCGCCTGGTCAGCGGCGCGCTGCTGACGGTGTTTGGGCCGCGCGACGACGGCGTCGACCTCAACGCGCCAACGGTCACCGTGGGCATACGCGGCACCGGGGTCTATGCCGAGGCCGACGCCGATCGAACCTATCTGTGCACTTGCTACGGCCGCACGCAGTTGAGCGCCACTGCCGATCACACGGTCACCGAAGCAATTGAGTCACGCCATCATGACGCCGCGCGCTATATCTATGCCAAGCCTGTGAACGGAAAGCTGATGGAACCCGCGCCGTTCAAGAATCACACCGACCTTGAACTGATGATGCTCGAAGCACTGGTCGGTCGCGAAGTGCCATTTGCCCTGGGCGATCGCGACTATCAGACCCCGCGAAGAAGCTATTGATAGCTCGGCCGCCCGCGTCAGGTGCCGGAGTACCTACCAGCGCAGGATAGGTAGCGGCGACAGCGGATGGGTGCGCAGACGACGCAGGCCAACCCGCAGCAGCACACGGTGAAAGCCCAGTAGCGGGATCTGGCGGTACAGCGCGCGCCGTTCGGCACGCCAGCTCCAGCGCCCGAACAGTCCGCAGCAGACCTCGTACCAGTCGGCGCGGCGAAAGGCATTGATCAGCGCGGCCTCCGGACCCCGGAACGGCGTGATCTTGTGGTGCCAGAGAATCAGGTCTGAAACGCGGCGCTCGTTGACCTCCAGACCGACTGCGGCGGTCTCCGCCAGAGCGCGACAACGCGAAGGTTCCAGATAGTCGAGCGTATGGTCCGACCAGATGCCAAGGTCATGATAGGCCGCGGCCACCACCAGGTCTCGCCACACGCCGGCATCCGGCTGGATGCGCTCGCAGACCAGGTTCAGCAGCCGCAGCAGATGATTGCGATATGGTGCGTAATCCGCCGCCAGGGCCTTGCGCCATGGCTCGAGTAGCGCGTCGAGTTCAGAACTGTCGGTGATCATCGATCCCTGCGAGCTGGAGTGACTCGCATGATCAGAGATCGGTACCGCAGGGTCAATTTGCCGGCGCGCGCTCGGTGCGCAGCAGCTGCCATCCCAGCGTGAACAGCCCGAAGCAGCCCGCCATGGCGATGACGACCGCTTCTTTCCAGCGCGCACTCATCGGCAACTGCATCAGCAGCCACAAGACGACACCGGAGAGACCCAGCGCGCCATACGCCATCGCCATGACGGTGTTGCGTAGCCTGGCCTGAGTGCGCAGCCACATGCGCCGTGAGCGATAGCCGGGGACCGATGCCAAAGATCTGCTGGTTTCCATGAGACGTTCCTGCGATGGCGACGAGCGCATTGCTCCTGTGTCCTATGAAACGGCATTCGGCGCGCCCCCTGCAGGCCATTTGCAGGGCATCCTCAACCGCCCGTCGGCGAGACGCGCGGCTTCGTCCGCTGGTAGGTGAAATCCGACCGCCGGTCGGCGGATGCTGCCAGCTGTTACACCACCACCGGCAGCACCCCAGATGAACACCGACGAATTCAACCAGCTTCTGGATCAGCTGATAGCGGCTCCGGACAATCGTCTGAATCCGCTGTCACTGGCGCGTGTAGCCGAGGTTACGCAACACCCCATTGCGTCCCTGCAGGCGCACGCTTCCGATGATGAAGCGCTCGCGATCGCGATCCACCTCCGGCACCTGGAGACCATCGTCAAGAAGGTTACGGCCCTGATCGAGGGCATGCCGGCCGGACGCCTGCGCCTGCAGTTGGCGGTGGAGCAGTTCTGGGATATCTGCCTGGAGCGCCTGGCGTATCGGCGCTTGATGCTCAACACCCGGCGCAATCCGGACATCAGCGCGGAACTGGACCGCCGCAACCGCAACTTCGTGCATCTGGTATCGGCGGAACTGGCTGCCATGGGTGCACCCGACTCCAATGCGATGGCGCCGCTGGTCCGCGCGATGATGGAATCCGTGGCGGCGGCCGAGCTCAAGGTGGGCACGCGCCTGCCGGCACAGCGCGCCGCCGTATGGCAGCTGCTGGACCACAATTGGGGGCATCCCCTACAGGAGCTGCGCGCCAACCAGCGTCCGCTGCTGACCGGAACGGCCTGAGCCGCGCACGGCCGCAGGCGTGCGGCCTAGGGGCTGGGGCCCTCGGCCACCTGACGTCGCTTCAGGGCGGGGCGGATTCCGGCCCCTTCATTGCGGCTTTGCGCGATATCCCGCAGGAAGCGCGCGATCTCGGGCCATAGGCGATCGGGCCGCACGCGCAGTTCCAGTATCGACCGCGCATCCAGCAGCCGCGCATTCGGCAGCTGCTGCGCCAGGGCCTGGGCATCGCGATTGTGGTGCAGCTTGTCACCACCGTGACCGATCACCAGGGCCGGCATCGTCAACGCACGTCGAGCCGCCACCGGCGGCACGATCGGCCCCACCAGCGTTCCATGCAGAATCGCCGTAATCGTCTTTGGGTTGTTGGAGAGTGCGTTCATGGCGCTGGCGGCCGCGCTGAAGGCCGGGCGGCGGCGATGCGACAGCCACCGCGCGAACGGTGTGTACAGCGGTCTGCCGAAGCGGGTCAGCGCCAGCATCGGTGCCAGGATCACCGCGGCCCACGGCGCCGACCACTCCATGACCGGCATCTCCAGGAACAGGCCCAGCACCCGTTGCGGCTGCTTGGTCGCCGCCGTCAGCGAGGTAATGCAGCCCAGCGATACACCTCCCAGCACGGCCTGCTCCCAACCCAGATGGTCCATCAGCGCCAGCAGCTGATCCGCGTAGAAGTCGACGCGGTGCTCCTTCGGGTCGGTAGGCCGCGAGCTGCGGCCGTGACCGAGCAGATCCAGCAGCGCTACCTGATAGCCTTCTGCGGCAAAGCGCAGCGCCAGATCCCGGTTCATCAGGGAATCCAGCAGGATGCCGTGTACCAGCACGCAGGGAATGCCGCCCTCGCCATAGACCTCATATGCGAGATCATGGGGGCCCAGCCTGAAACGCCCGCTGCGTACGCTTGCCGGTGCCGCCATGTGCTGCTCCTTTATCGGGGATGGGCAATCAGCCCAGAGAATAAACGCAAACCGCTTGGCGCTCGTGCTGACCCAACCGCCAGCCGCCGAGGTCGGTCCGGCAAATGCGGATCCGGCCGCAACGGCCCATGATCATTACATTGATGACTGTCACAGTTCACGGAGACGCACCATGATGCCCAGCCCCCTCAGCGTGCAGCAGCGCGATATCCATTTCTCCCTGCAAGACGTGGACCTGGCCAATTGGCATGGGGCCGGGCCGCATGTCAGCCAGTTCTTCAACGCGATGTCGGTACTGTTTCCCGAAGGGGAGCGCTTCTTCATCGAGAGCGTACGTCACTATCGGCCGCAGATCACCGATCCGCAGCTGCAAGCGGACGTCAAGGGCTTCATCGGACAGGAAGCGATGCATGGTCGTGAACATCGCGCCTACAACGCGGCCCTGACCGCTGCCGGCTATGACATGCCGGCAATGGAGCGGCAGGCGCTGTTCCTGCTGAACGTGGCGCGCCGCATGCCTCGCGTCCATCAACTCGCCATCACCATCTGCCTGGAGCATTTCACCAGCATCATGGCCGATGCCCTGCTCCAGGACGAGCGCGCACTCGCCGGCGCACACCCACAGATGGCAGCGCTATGGCGTTGGCACGCGATCGAGGAGACCGAACACAAGGCCGTGGCATTCGACGTCTACCAGCAGGCGGCGCGCGGTCCGCTGGCCTATCTGCGCCGCTGTGCGGTCATGCTGTCGGTATCGGTGTTCTTTGTCGTACAGACCAACCTCAACCAGATCCGGTTGATGCGCCAGGACCGCAGGCTGAGCGACTGGCGCGGCTGGCTGAAACTGCTGCGCTTCCAGTTTGTCAGCCCGGGGCCGATGCGCAGGATCTTTCTGCCCTGGCTGTCGTGGTTTCGCCCTGGCTTCCACCCATGGCAGCACGACAACAGCGCCCGTGTCGAACAGTGGAAGCAGTCTCTGGAGCACGCCGGGTACGCGCACCCCTAGCCGCGGCGGCGTGCTCGCAGCCTCGCCTGTCGCTACCGCCAATGGTTTGACCGGGAGCACCCGCTAGCATCCGCGACCCTGTTCCCTGCGAGACGCGACATGGTGGGTTTCTGGCGCACGCTCTACGTTCTGCTCAGCTACCGGCGGCGCGGACCCATCGCGCTGTTTGAGACCAGCCGTCTGCATCTGCGGGTGATGCCGGGCGAGATCGACTTCAACCTGCACATGAACAACGGCCGCTACTTCTCGGCGGCCGATATCGGCCGCCTGGACTGGGGCTTGCGATCCAATCTATGGCGCAGCGCCTTCGGCTACGGCTGGCGCGCCGTGGCCGGCGATTCGAACGCACGCTTCAGCCG
>JBFJJW010000144.1:0-8424 GCA_041612095.1 Solimonas sp.
CTGGACCACAACCGCGCCATCAGCCAGCTCGCGACCAAGACCGGCGCCGACGGCAACAGCATCGAGAAGATGATCATCTGGGGCAACCACAGCTCCACCCAGTACCCCGACATCAGCCACTGCACGGTCGGCGGCAAGCCGGCCAAGAGCCTGGTCGATCAGAACTGGATCGAATCCGACTTCATCCCCACCGTGCAGCAGCGCGGCGCCGCCATCATCAAGGCGCGCGGCCTGTCGTCGGCCGCATCGGCGGCCTCGGCTGCGGTTGACCACATGCGCGACTGGGCGCTGGGCAGCGACGGCAAGTGGGTCAGCATGGGTGTGCCGTCGGATGGCAGCTACGGCATCGCGCCGGGCATCGTCTACGGCTATCCCTGCATCTGCAAGGACGGCCAGTACGAGATCGTGCAGGGCCTGTCGGTTGATGAGTTCTCGCGTAGCCGCATGACGGCCACCGAAACCGAGCTGCGTGAAGAGCGCGCCGCGATCGAAGAGCTGCTGAAGTAACAGCACCGCATTCGGCGGGCGCTGATCGCGCTCGCTGCAGATGCAAGAAGGCCGCCCCAGGGGCGGCCTTCTTGTTGTAGGGGCCGGCCTGCTATTTTGCGGACATGAATGCTTATCACCTGCTCAACGGCAAACCTCCAAGGCCGCTGGAAAAAGGCGAGTCGCTGCCGGCCAAGGGCCTGTTCTGGGCCGATTTCACGCACGCGCCGGCCGCCGGCTGGGAGTGCTGGGCCGAGCCGCGGCTGGGAGTGCCGATCGACCCGGAGCATGTCTCGGACAGCCACAACGTCGATCACCCCTCGTACTTTGACGGCACTGCCGACTACGACATGCTGGTGTTCCAGGGGCTGGGGCCGCGTGACGATCCGTTTCCGCTGGAAGCCCGCACGGCGGTGTTCTTCATCTTTGAGCGCACGCTGATCACGGTACGCGCGACCGACAACATCAGCATCGACGCCACCCGCCAGAAACTGCTGGACGGTCGCATCAGGACCCCGGCCACGCCGCTGATGCTGGCACACGCCATTCTCGACACGATGGTGGATCGCTACCTCCGGGTGCGCAGCCTCATGGACGAACGCTTCACCCGGCTGCAGGACGCGCTGCTCGACCCCTCCAAGGCGATGAGCGACTGGCGTGAACTGCTGGCCTGTCGGCGCGAAGTCCGCCGCCTGGAAGCGCTGGCGGAGAGTCAGGCCGAAGCACTGGATAGCTGGCGCCGCAACTCCCGTTTCGACTGGACGCCCAAGGAAGAGGTCCGCATGCGCGACCTCGCCGAGCACGTGAACCGCGTGATGACGCATGCAGCCGGGCAGGAGCGCGACATCGAGGCCGCAGTGCAGCTGCATTTCGCCGCCATGACCCACCGCACCAACCGCATCGTGCAGGGGCTGACGGTACTGTCGGCCATCTTCTTCCCTCTGACCTTGATCACCGGCATCTACGGCATGAACTTCCAGCACATGCCGGAGCTGCAGTGGCGCTATGGCTACTACCTAGTACTCGGGGTGCTGGTGACGCTCGGCGGCGGCCTGTGGTGGTACTTCCGCAAGCGTCACTTCCTGTAAGCGCCCGCACATCGCGGATCAGGCCGCTTGCGCCTGGGGAGCGACCGCTACCGCGCGTGGCACGCCACGGAAATGCGCGAGATTGGGCTCGCGGGTACGGCGCGAGAACTCCAGCATCGAACCCACCCAGTTGTTGGTGTTGCGGCCGTCTGCGGTCTTGTACCAGCTTTGGCAGTCGCCGCTGTAGGTGGTGCCGGCGCTGCGCTGCTGCATCTCGCGCGCATAGACAATCTGCGCGTCTATCCGCAGATCCACATAGGCCCAGTTCTCGCGCTCGCGCGCCAGCAGCAGTTTGGCCAGATACCGCTGCTGCCGTTCCAGCATGTAGATGATGGAGCCGGACCCGACATTGGTATTGGGTCCGTACAGCACAAAGAAATTCGGGAAGCCTGAGACCGCCATGCCCAGATAGGCTTCGGCGCCCTTGGACCAGGCCTCGTGCAGGTCGCGACCCCCGAGCCCCCGCACCTGCATCGGCGTCAGGAATTGCGTGGCCGCAAAGCCGGTGCCGTAGATGATGGCGTCCACTTCGCGCAGCTGGCCATCGGCCGTGCGCACGCCGGTTTCGGTGATTTCCTGAACCGCACCGTCGATCACCTCGACATTGGGCCGCACCAGCGCGCGCAACCATTCATTGGTCAGCAGTATGCGTTTGCAGCCGATCGGAAAGTCCGGCCGCAGCTTCCGGCGCAAGGCCGGATCGCGTACCTGCAACCACAGCTGCAGCTTGGACACGCAGGTCACCAGCCAGGACAGCAGCTTGTTGCCGTTGTAGGCCGCCGCCAGGATTTCGCAGACCAGAAAGATGCGCAGACGATCCAGGTCATGAATGATCGGCACGTTATCCAGCAGCCAGCGCTCGAAGCGCGAGAACTGCTTTTCCACCTTGGGGAAGGTCCAGCCGGGAGAGCGCTGGTACAGCTTCAGTGCCTTCACCTGCTTGGCAACCTCGGGAACGAACTGCACGGCGCTGGCACCGGTGCCGATGACGGCTACGGTCTTGTCCTTCAGCGAAAAGCTGTGATCCCAGTGCGCGGAGTGAAAGGTCGTGCCCTGATAGCGCTCGCGGCCCGGAATCTTGGGATAGGCCGGCTGGTGCAACTGACCCACTGCGCTGATCACCGTCTCCGCTTCGAAGCGCTCACCGTTGTTCAGCTCCAGCACCCACAGCGCCCGCGCCTCGTCAAAATCCGCGCGCAGCACCTCGCTGCCGTAGCGGATGTGGCGTGCGAGGTCGTACTTGTTAGCGACATGGTGCTGGTAGGCGAGAATCTCGCTCTGCTTGGCATAGCGCCAGGCCCAGGGGTAGTGCGGCTCAAACGAATAGGAATAGAAATGCGACGGCACGTCGCAGCCGCAGCCCGGATAGGTGTTCTCGCGCCAGGTGCCGCCGAGGTCTTCGGCCTTCTCGAAGATCGTGAAACCCTCGATGCCCGCCTTCTTCAGCGCGTACGCCATGCCCAGGCCGCCAAAGCCGCTGCCGATGATCGCGACCTTGAGCGCCTGCTGCTGTCCGTTAACCGCCATGGATCTCTCCTCACGCTGAATCACAGTGCTGCATGATGTCGGCTTTGGTCGCCGCCGTAGATGACGCCTGCGGCCAGTCGATTGATAATTGCGGCCAAACCCGCGTCTGTCCAGTCCCTACCGATACGCCATGCCCCTCGGCTCCGTCCGTCGCAGCATCGTCAGCGCGCAACTGTTGACCCAGTTGGCAGCCGAGCACGGCCTGGCGCTGGCGGACTGCCTGCGCGATACCGGCATCAGCGTCGAGTCGATCAGCGACCCGGCCACCGAAACCAGCGCCGCACAGGAACTGCAGCTGGTACGCAACCTGGTGCGCGGTTGCGGCCACGTGCCCGGCATCGGTCTGGATTCCGGCCTGCGCTATCACCTCTCGGCCTACGGCATCTGGGGCTTCGCCATGCTCAGCAGCCCGAGCTTTCGCGCAGCCGCCGACGTCGCCACGCGCTATCTCGACCTGAGCTTCGCCTTTGTGCGCTTTCAGGTAGAGCCCAGCACCACCGACTTCGTTATCGTGCTGGACGACAGCGGCATACCAGAGGATGTGCGCCAGTTTCTGCTGGAGCGCGACTTTGCCGCCTGCGGCAATCTGGTCGGGGAACTGCGCCCCGGCGGCCTGCCGGTGCGTAGCGTGCAATTGCGCGGCCCCGCGCCGGCCTATGCCGGACGCTACTCCGAGCTGTGCGGTGTCACGCCGCAGTTCAACGCACCGATCAACGCCATCCACTTCAGTGCCGCGGATGTCGACGCCCCACTGCCGCAGGCCAACCCAGTGATGGCGCGCCTGTGCGTGGAGCAGTGCCGGCAGCTGCTGGCACGGCGCCAGGCACGCAGCGGCCTGGCCGGCCGCGTGCGCGACCAGCTGCTGCAGAGGCCGGGAGACATGGCCGGCATTGACGAGGTGGCCAGTGATCTGTGCATGGCTTCGCGCAGCCTGCGCCGGCATCTGGACCAGGAAGGCACCTCGTTCCGCGCGCTGGTGGACGAGGTGCGTCAGGCCTTGGCCGAGGAGCTGCTGACCACCGCGCATCTCAAGCTCGATGAAGTGGCGATGCGTCTGGGCTATGCCGAGCCGGCCAGCCTGATCCACGCCTTCAAACGCTGGAAGGGGGTCACGCCCAGCGTCTACCGCGCGCAGCGGCTGCGCAATCTTGCGGCTGCGCCATGAGCGCCCGACACAGCTGGGTCGTTGGCGCACCACTGGCTCTGCTTTCCGGCAGCGCGGCTGCACATTCCTTTGGCCGCGTCTACAACCTGCCGCTGCCGTTCTGGCTGTATGCCTGGGGCGCCGCCGTGGCGCTGGTGGCCTCGTTCCTGTTGCTGGGCTACTTCGTCGCGCAGCCATCCACGGCGCATGACCGGCCGGTGCGCGACTATGGCGACAGCGCTGTGCTGCGGCGCCTGCGCCAGTGGCGCCTGCCGCTGCTGATGCAGGTGTTCAGCGTCGGCGGTCTGGCGCTGTGCATCGTTGCCGGTTTTGTCGGTACGCGCAGCCCCTACGGCAACTTCAACATGACGTTCTTCTGGATCGTCTTTGTGCTGGGCTTCACTTACCTCACTGCGCTGGTCGGCAATCTGTACGCGCTGCTGAATCCCTGGCGTGTACTGGCAGCAGGTATCGGCCGCGGCGTGCGCCGCTATCGCAGCGGCTTGCTGCGCTACCCAGCTGCGCTCAGCTACTGGCCGGCGCTGGGTTTCTACATGGCGTTCATCTGGATCGAGCTGTTCGCAGGCACCACGCCGTATTCGTTGGCGGTGATGCTCGCGATCTACAGCGTGATCAATCTGCTGGGCGCCGGCTTGTTCGGCATCCACAGCTGGTTTCGCTACTGCGAGTTCTTCGGTGTTTTCCTGCGGCTGGTCGCCAGGATGGCGCCACTGGAATACGCGCCGCCGGGGCCGGACGGCGCACCCGGTCGCCTGCGCCTGCACGCGCCGTTCATGGGGCTGGTGCGTTCGCAGACCCAGAGCATGAGCCTGCTGCTGTTCATACTGTTCATGCTCTCGTCCACCGCGTTCGACGGCCTGCGCGAGACCGTGATCTGGCAGAAGCTGTTCTGGCTGGACCTCTACCGCGGCGCGCTGCAGGACTGGATCGGCAGCAATCCGCTGGCGGCGTATCCGAAGATGCGCGCACTGAGCCTGTGGTGGCACGGCAGCTGGCTGCTGCTATCGCCGTTTCTGTATCTGGCGGTGTACCTGCTGTTCATCGTGCTCACCCGCTGGCTGGTGAACAGCCGACTCTCGGTTCGCAGCCTTGCGCTGGCGTTCGCCTATCCGCTGATTCCGATCGCGCTGGTCTACAACATCACCCACTACTACACGCTGATCCAGACGCAGGGCATCAAGATCATCAGTCTGGCGTCCGACCCGCTGGGCCTGGGCTGGAACCTGTTCGGCACTGCGCGCTGGCTGCAGCGCACGATCATTCCTGATCCGGGCACGGTGTGGCACGTGCAGGCGGCCTTGATCGTGCTCGGCCACATCATCAGCGTCTATGCCGCGCATGAGGTGGCGCTGCGCGTGTTTCCGAACCGGCGGCAGGCGCTGCTGAGTCAGGTTCCGATGCTGATACTGATGGTGCTGTTCACCACGGCTGGCTTGTGGATCCTGTCGCAGCCGATGCAGTCCGGCGCCTGAAGGGCGCGCAGGGCGCGGCAAGGAAAAGGGGCGCCATCGGCGCCCCTTTTGTAGTCACCGATTGCGATCAGGGCGTGTAGTCGCCGACCGGCGGCGCTGGGCGCAGTATCGGCTGAGCGGGTTGCTTGAGCCCTTTGCTGCGGATTGCCGCGCTGGAAGCCTCGGTGCGCTCCCAGGTCTGCAGATACGCTTCCGCCGAATTGAACAGATGGCGCACGTCGCTCTGCGTGCCATCCAGCACGATCTCCTGCACCCAGTCGCTGAGCATGCCGTAGTGGGCGTTGCCGTCGAGGTCCTCACTCCAGGTGCGCTTGACGTTGCCTTCGGCATCCGCGCTGGCCGGCTGGTCAAAGATCACGCCGGTGGTGTTGGTGAACTCCGGCATCGCCGTGAACGGCGGCGTATCGAACATGCGGAAGGGGTAGGTCACGGGGCGCGCGGGATTGTTGCGCGGACCGGACTGCGCCGACAGGCCATTGGTATCGGTACCGTAGCCAAAACCGAACAGCGGGCGCTGATCCGGATCAACGCCGGCCATCGCGGCGTTGTAGATGCCCAAGGTCTCGGCCATATCTGCACGGAAGCCGCTGCTGGAACCGTTGCTGGGATAGAGAATGCCGCCGTTGGCGAGCATGCGCCTGGCCTGATCCACCGAGGTGCCGCCAAAAGTGCCGTGCGTGGATACGAACGGAAATACCGGCGTCTGCGCCTCCGCGAGCTCCAGGGCCTGGGTCTTCATGCCCAGTTCCATATGGTCCCAGTCGAATATGAAGCCCAGCTCCATCATCTTGCTGTAGGTATACAGGCCGGCCGGCGTCATCCAGCGCGCATTGCACTGGCGCACATTGGCGGGGTAGCACGGGGTGATGCCGCCGGCGCGGCCGTCCTGGCCCAGCGGCACACAGAACGGAGCCAGTGTCAGCTCTTGGGTGCTGCCACCCGAGTTGCCCCACAGATAGCCGCTGAACCCGGGCGTTTCGTTCTCCACCGGACAGTTGTAGGTGGTCCACCATTCGCCGGTCGGCGTTTCCGTGGTCGGCAGGTTGTTGACGATGGTCGCCACCTGATCCGGGTTCAGATTGCCAGTCAGCAGGCCCGTGAGCCCGGCGAGATCCCCGGAGGGAATGCCGCCGCTGTTCTCGCGGTTTCCCAGATTCAGGACCAAGCCGTCAAAGATGCCGTTGCCGCCAAAAGCGTTATCGAATTCGTGTATCGAAATGATCTGGCGCACGCCCCAATCGTGGATACGCTGCATCTGCGTCAGGATCGAGTTCGGCTTGCCTTCCTCCACCGTGCATTCGTAGCTGTTCTGCAGTAGCCCGAGCGGGCCGCCGTTCCCGGACTCGTTGAACGGACGCTCGGTACGCAGCGGGCTGTAGTGCAGCTTGCAGTTGAACAGGTTGGAAATCTCGATGCCGAGCACCACGGCGATCTTGCCATCCTCGATCACCGCACGGCCTTCCTCGGGGCTGTGCACGATCTGGAAGAAACCCTTGCCCGGGCCGCCGTACTGCGCGTCGATGTAGTTCTCCATGCCGTACATGGTGCCGGCCTGCTCGCCGGCATTGGTCATGGAGTTGCAGTCGCGCAGCGGATCGCCGACGGCGTTGCGCTGCAGCTCGCACAGGGTTTCGTTGTCCACCAGATCGTTGACGATCACGCGCAGACCACCGGCCCAGGCGCGCTCGACCCATTTCCAGTAGATCGCCTCGTGCGTCAGGTTGTTGCGCGCGGGCCAGTCGGTGAACGTCGGCCAGCCGTCGGTGGCATGGCCGTCGGTGTCATTGCCGAGCAGTCCGCCGATCAGATCCTGCTGACCCTCGGAGCCATGCTGCACCGCGCAGTTGCCCAGCGCGTGTTCTACGCCAAACTTGTGGAACGGCCGGCCCCAATGCCCACCACCCAGAAACTCGGTGGC
The DNA here is from genome assembly GCA_041612095.1 of Solimonas sp. Taxonomy (GTDB): domain Bacteria; phylum Pseudomonadota; class Gammaproteobacteria; order Nevskiales; family Nevskiaceae; genus Solimonas. The sequence goes on from JBFJJW010000144.1 coordinate 7,657, forward strand.
GCTGATGTGGGTATGCACATCGGCATGGCCCAGTATCCGGCCCTGCAGTTGCGTGCCCTTGAATGGCTGGCCGCTGAAATTGCTTTGCGCCTCGGGATACTGCGCGCAGCCGCTGGTCGGCTCGAAACTGAAGCTCTCGTTGGCGGCGCTGCTACCCGGCGGGGCTGTGCCCAGCGTGCCGTTGCCGTTCATCACCAGATTGCGATTGCCGACCGCCGAATACAGCGTGAACGCAGAAAACTCCAGGTTGGGGTCTACAAAACCATGCCAGAGCGCGACCTGCTCCGGCGTGGGTTCGATGTTGTAGGCAGGCGTCGGCGGATAGCGGGTGGCATCCCCCACGCCGACCACCGTCCACTCCGCAGCATCGTCGGCGCTGACGCTGGCGACATTGCCGAGGCTGGCGCCGGAGGCCGTCACCACCTGGCGATTGCGGTTATACAGCGCGTACTTGCCCAGCGCTGTCGGCTTGAAAAAGAACGGTTCGGCGGTAGCGAGATTGCGCGTGTTGGCGATGTAGCCATCTGCCGTACGCACCACGTAGTTGCCGCTGCCATTGGCCTTGAGCGCCCAGCAGGCATTGTTCATGGCATAGCGCGTGCGCTTGGCGGCCGCGACGGCATCGGCCTCATCGTTGTCCGCGGCGTTGTCGCAGCCCGGATCGTCGGGGAAGTCGATCTTGCCGTCGGCGTCGTTGTCCACGCCGTCGCCGCAGGCCGGCAACACCGCCGGGTCGGTTTCATCGTCGTCGGTGGCCGAGGTGCAGCC
>JBFJJW010000145.1:0-8364 GCA_041612095.1 Solimonas sp.
CCACCAGCACGGTTACAAACGGTTCGCCGCTTTTCAGCGCCTTGGCCTGAAAATCACGGGCGGCCTGCTCGGTGATCACCCCGTCGGCCACGAGCCGCCGGGCCAAGCCCCCCAGAAAGATATTGCCCGACTGTGCTTGCGGATTGATCGCCATGGCCCTGAAGGTCCTTATGCTTGAATATCCTGCAATATAGAGCGTCCCAGATCGCAGGCAAACCCCCAGAGCGCAGCCCCGGGTCGGGTCGGGCGGAGAATGCGGCCTGCGTCGTGCACAATACCGACCTAAATCCTGCAAGCCACCCGGGCCAACAGCCATTGAACCGAATCAGCATCATCCTGCCGGCCAAGAATGAGGCGGCGTCCCTGGAAACCCTGCTGCCGCGCCTGAAGCAGGCCCAGCCGCAGGCGGAAATCATCGTGGTCAATGACGGCTCCACCGACAACACGGCGGCGCTGTGCGAGGCCCACGGCGTAAGCTGCCTGAGTTCGCCCTACTCGATGGGCAATGGCGCCGCCATCAAGCGGGGTGCGCGCGCGGCCAGCGGTGACATCCTGGTGTTCATGGATGCCGACGGCCAGCACGACCCCGACTTGATCGAAACGCTGCTCGCGCCGCTGGAGCAGGGCTACGACATGGTGGTCGGCGCCCGGACCCGGGATGGGCAGGCAAACCTGAGCCGTGGCCTGGCCAATCGGTTCTACAACCGTCTGGCCAGCTGGATGACCGGCCACCGCATCATGGACTTGACCTCCGGCTTTCGTGCGGTCCGGGCTGAGCGCTTTCGCGAGTTCCTGCACCTGCTGCCCAACGGCTTCTCCTACCCAACGACCATCACGATGGCGTTCTTCCGCAGCGCCTATCCCATCATCTATGTCGAAGTTCCCGTCTACAGCCGCGTGGGCACCACCAGCCATATACGGCCGTTGCGAGACGGCGTACGCTTTCTGCTGATCATCTTCAAGATTGCCACGCTGTACTCGCCGGTAAAGCTGTTTGCGCCCGCGGGGCTGGGCTTCTTTGTGCTGGGCCTGGGCTACTACGGCTGGACTTATACCCACTGGGGCAAGTTCACCAACATGAGTGCGCTGCTGTTCAGCGCCTCGGTGATCATCTTCCTGATTGGTCTGGTATCCGAGCAGATCACGACGCTGACCTATAAAAAATGACCATGTCTCAGGGGCCGGCATCGAGACTGCCAGTGTTTGTCATAGGCACTCGGGCGCAGCTGATTAAGGTTGCCCCCGTGATGGTGGCCTGCGAGCGCCGAAATATACCCATCAAGCTATTGATGACGGGCCAGCATCAGGAAACGATGCAGGATCTCTTGGAAGAGTTCGGGGTGGCCGCTCCGATCGACTATGCGCTCGCCCCAGAGGAGCGGGCGACAATGGGTGCTCTTCTGCGGTGGCTGCCAGCTGCTTACAGCGGATTGAAGTCCACACTACAGCGGCTTGCGGAGGCCCACGGACCGCTCGATGTCGTGGTACACGGGGACACACTGTCCACCGTGATCGGCGCGCTTGCCGCGCGACGGACCGGCAATCGAGTCCTGCATCTGGAGAGTGGGCTCACATCGGGCCGTCTTCTTGACCCTTTTCCGGAGGAGATCTCGCGGCGCTTGGTGTTCAGGCTGGCGGATGTAGCGTTCTGCCCGACTGCGGACACCGCCAAATACATGGCTTTGCGCTACCGGTGTGAAGTTGTGAACACACTTGGCAACACCATAGAAGATGCGGTGGCGCTTTCAGGCGCAGATCCGACCGGCGGCGATCGATCCGAGCGATATGTGGTGGCCTCTCTTCACCGCTTTCAGAATCTGTTCAACGCGAGTCGCCTGAGATTCCTGGTGGAGCTGATCGAAGCGATCAGCAATCGGTTCACGGTCCATTTCGTACTGCACCCGGCGACACGCAAGCGTTTGGCTGGGTCGGAGTTGATGGGGCGCCTCCAGAGCAATCCAAATATCAAGCTTTCACCTCGATTGGGCTATCGGGCTTTTCTAAGCCTAGCCGCGCGGGCAGACTGCGTGCTGACCGATGGGGGCTCCAATCAGGAGGAGCTTTCGGTTCTAGGCGTACCGACCATCGTCATGAGGGATCGCACCGAGCGGCAAGATGGCTTGAAGCGCAACGCGATGATGGAGAGTGACGTGCCTGGCGGGGTTCAAGACTTTTTTCTGGGTGATGGATTTCTGCGGCTGCGCCACGTTCCCATTCCGGCCTCCGGGCCAGGTCCTTCCGATCGCATAGCGGACTTTCTTGCTTCAAGTGGGTCGCCATAGGCGTCACTCCTTCAAGGGTCCACTGCGATGAAAGTTGACCGCCGCAATCCCTGGCATTGGCTCTATCTGAGCCTGTTCGGCCTCAACGTAATGGCCGCCTTGTTGTTGCGCCCGCTGTTGCGCCGGTCGAGACACCGTGCGCCTGTGGTGCTGTACGGACACAAGCTCAACGGCAATCTGCTGGCGATCTATCGCAGGCTGGCCGAACGGCAGCCGCATGCGTCGATGGTGACCTTTCTGACGATGGACCCGGCCTACCACCGCGAACTGCAGGCGTCCGGGCACGCCAGCTGCCTTGCGATCAGCCCGCGGTGCATAGCGGTATTGGCCAACGCCGAGGCCATCATCAGCGACCACGGCCTGCACGTCATGAGCGCGTTGCCGGGGCGTATTGGCATACGGTTCTTTGACGTCTGGCATGGCATCCCGTTCAAGGGCTTTGATGCGGACGACTTCAAGGTGCAGCAGCGCTTCGACGAGGTGTGGGTGGCCTCCCCGCTGATGAAGCAGCTGTACGTAGAGCGCTATGGCTTTGCGCCCGATCAGGTGCAGGTGACTGGCTATGCGCGCACCGATCGACTGGTGACTGCCACCCCCGGTGAGGCTGATGCCATCAAGAAGCGGCTGGGGCTCACCGCATACGGCCATCAGCGGCTTGTGCTCTTTGCCCCCACCTGGAAGCAGGATGCCTCAGATCGCAGCCTGTTCCCGTTTGGAATTGACGAACAGGTTTTTTTGAGCCAGCTGGCGGCGGTTTGCCGCGAGCACAATGCCGGCCTGCTGGTGCGGCATCATCTCAACGCGGCGCGGTCAGGCGGCGTCGCCCCGGAGGGGGTGATCTACCTGCCATACGCGCAGTACCCAGACGCCGAGGAAATCCTGCTGATCAGTGATGTGCTGATCTGTGACTGGTCGTCCATTGCGTTCGACTATCTGCTGCTCAACCGCCCCACACTGTTTCTGGACGTGGAGCCGCCGTTCTCCAAAGGCTTCTCGCTGGATGCCAGCTACCGCTACGGCCCGATCATCCCGGACATGGCAGCGCTGTTGCAGCGGGTGGATCAGAGCCTGGCCGACCCCGAGCAATACCGGCGCGAGTTCGGTCTCAAGCACGCCGAAATTCGGGCTAAGGTCTATGGCGACTTTGCTGACGCCAACGCAGGCGCGCGGTGCCTGCAAAGACTACGGACTGGCCTTGCGCAGGCGAAGTAGGTGGGATGATCCCGCGTAGTGCCTGGCGCGGTTTCCAAGTACGTTTGGGATCAGGCGCCGGCGGAGAACAGCTCGTTCAGAAGCCGATCCGCAGCCCGTCCGTCGGTATGCTGGAAGACCATCGCGCGTACGGCTGCGCGCTGCGCGCTCCATTCATCCTTTCCTGCGACCACATTCCGTATTTCTGTCAGCAACCGATCCATCTTCCGAGATGACGGACCTGGCGTCATCTGGTTGTAATCGAAATACATGCGCCGTTCTTCAGAGAGATAGCGCTCCAGATCGTAGGGAAAAAACAGTACGGGCCTGTCAAGCAATAGGTAGTCAAAGAATATCGACGAGTAGTCGGTAATGAGAAAGTCGACGTCACGAAGCACTGGGTAGATATCCGAGTCAGGTGACACGAGCACTATGTTCGGCGGCTCGGCGCTACTCAGTTTTCCGTGCATCCAGGGATGTAGCTTGATCAGAAGCAGCAAATTCAGCTCGACTGCAAGCCGAGATAACGCGTCGAGATCAACGCTGCCATCCGCGAATGGATCACTAAGGCTGTCTCGGAAAGTCGGCGCGTAGAGCGCAACTGTCGCTCCATCGGTGGCGGACCGATGCTTTGCGATGCGCTCGCGAGCGCGAGCGTCAACACCGATCTCCGTCAACATGGTTGGCTGCTCAAATAGCGCGTCATTCCGCGGATATCCCGCGTGAGAAATGCGCTTGTAGAGGAACGATCCGGAGAATGCGCGTTCGGTCACCAGCGGTGCGGTGCTCAACATCCAATCAAGTGTGGACATCCGGCCCACAATTCGCAGATACAGCGCGAAAGCCTGGCGTTCCCACCACGGCTGCGTGACGCTGCGAGTCTTGATGCGGCCCATCTGGACTTGCTTGAGCGGGATGCCGTGCCAGAGCTGCACTACACGTGCTCCATTTGCCGCCGGATAGCGCATGCCGGTCAGCCAGTCCACGTTGTCCACCACGATCGTGCCCGCTCTTAACCAGAGCAGCAAGGCACTGATGCTGGAGGCAAGCTCGGCGCGTTGACCCAAGCGGCGCAAGGTGTCGCGCAGCGATGCATCGTGCGCGAGAAACACCGCGACCAGATCAAGGTCATCGCGTGCGGTCGCACGGGCATAGAGATACTTGCAGTTGTCGAGATACTTGCCGCCATCCCGGCCATAGAACACCACCAGCTTTGGATCTCGTCTAAACGCAAGCGTGAAGGGCCACAGCAGCACCCAGCCCGCGATGGCCCAAAGCGCTTCCGACAGGGTACCCAACCACCTTCTTGGGGGAGGCGACCGCGATGCTGGCAACGGGCGAGTTATTGGGAAGCTCATTTCAACTGCGGATTTTCTCGATCACGGCTGTGGTTGAGATGGCTGGCGTGCGCGGCAGATACACAACTTCACAGATGGACTTGAATGAATCGAAGCGCCCCTTCCAGTCGTCCCCCATTACCAGCACGTCCGCAGCATGCCGACGCAGGTAGTCCGCCTTCTGCTCAAGGGACTCTTCGAGAAAAACCTCATCCACGCAGCGCAACGCCGCCACCAGCGCAAGCCGCTGATCCTGCGGATACACCGGTGCGCGGCCCTTCTTGGACTCGTTCAGCGCGTCAGTGGATATGCCGACAATAAGATGACCTCCCAGCGCAGCCGACCGCTCCAGTATGCGCAGATGGCCGATGTGGAACACATCGAAGGTTCCGAATGTGATGATGCGCTTACGATTCATCCTCGCCCCGTGCCGCCGTGATAGCGGAGATGAACGCGGTAACCGACATCCGACACCAGGCGCCGCACCAGCTCCAGCAGTATCCTGGGGTTGTGCGCGGTAAGCGTGGCCGCCGATTTGAGGTCTCCAGCTTTCAAGTGCATGACAAATCTTTGATAGTTAACCAGACGTTTCAGCGAAGACACCTTGGCATCCAACGCAGCCGTGATGTTGGCTGATCCCGCGAACAGCGGCGACAAGTCCTGCAGCATCTCGGCCAGCCGCTCATACCGGGAGCGAATCGCTGTCATCGAGCCGGGAGTGACACGGTAGTAGTAGCCTGGGAACGGGAGGTAGCGCAGCCTCAATCCACCGGCGATCAATCTCAGGAAGTATTCGCTATCGGCCCCAAACCGGCGATTGCTATGCGTCACTTTAGATGAGCGGACTGTCTCGGTTGGCAGTAACGGTTTGATCAGCAGCCGCTCAGACGTGATCCACTGCTCTGCGGGCACATCTATCGGCGTTGTCGCCCGCGCGCCATAGCCGTGAGGCCCGCGCAGCCGCCGCCAAGGGCGCATTCCTGAAGCCGTATGGTGGCACTCCAGAATGTCGTCAAAGACCATCACGTTGCGGTCGGCCTTGACGGCCGCCAGCAGCATCTCCAGTCGTTTGGGGTGCCAGGCGTCGTCGGCATCAATGACCGCCAGCCAAGGCGCACGGGCTGCAGCGATGGCGCGATCGCGAGTCGGGCCCTCGCCGAGGTTGTGGTCGTTGCGGATAACGACGAGCCGAGGATCGGAGATCGACTCAAGTATCGCAGGTGTTGTGTCTGTCGAGGCGTCATTGCAGATAACCAGTTCCAGCGAAGACATGGTCTGGCTCAGCACGGACTCGATTGCGGCCAAGACGGTTGACTCCGCGTTGTAGGCCGGCATTACCACTGAAACAAGCGGTACCTCACCCGCTGTATAAGCGCCGGAGGCAGCGTCATTCATGGCGCGGCGCTCCCTCTGAGTGCAGCCGAGAGCCACCGTAAGGGGACGAGCCCTGCCTCTACGGCGAACGGGTCAAGACAGCGGACGATACGATTTCGGTAAAGCGGGGTGGGCGGGTAGCGGTTGTCTGCAAGCTCGCGTGCGGCCCGGGCAATGTCGCGCCAATGCAACGGGTCGTAAACAATTCCGCGATGCAGGCAGCTCCATAGTCCGTCCGCGGCTGCACACCGGCGAGTCTGGGTCAGGCGATCCTGGTCGCGCAGCAAGCCAACCAGCGTAAGAATCATGCCGGCGGTAACCTTTGCCATGTCGCCGGGTCGTGCGCTGCTGGAGATGCGCGGTCCGGCATGTTCGCGCCAGACACCTACAGACTGCGCAATACGCGACCATTTCAGTTCGCGTAACCCGCAGACGTTCATCATCCACTGTGTATCTTGTCGGTACTTCAGAGCCGGGTCCCAACGCGCCTCAGCGACCACTGACCGTCTAAAGACGTGCGCGGTTGGCAAGGTCAGGCGCGAGGGCGTCAGGGTGGCGCTGACCAGGTCATCCAGTGCGGGTTGGGAGGAAGAACGGTGGATACTTTGATCGGGACTCAGCACGTCCACCGCTCCCGAACAAACATCTGCATGGCCGGCTTCCATCTCCTGGTACTGCAGTCTGCTGCCTTCAGGCAGCAGATAGTCATCGTCGTCCAGGAAGCGGACCAGCTGGCCGGTTGCCGCAGCCAGTCCCGCGTTTCTAGCGAGATTGGCATTACCTTGCGAGATGGGAATGATCCTCACAGACGGGTTTCCCTTGAAGCGGGAAAGTGACTGCTCCCAGGAGCGATCAGGTCCGTTAGGTACCACCACGACCTCGATCTCGCTGGCAGACATTCCTGCCAGCGCACTATCCACTGCATTTCCGACCAGCTGAGGGCGCGCGGCGGTGGGAACTACTACGGAGACAAGTGCGGTCATGGTGGCCAGCGCTCAGTACTTCAGGGGGCGCCCAACACCGAGGGCCACCGCAGCGCTCAGCAGCCAGAAGTTTCGAACGGTCTTCAGTGTTTTCTCAATCAGAACAAATGCCATTCGGTTGCTGTCGCATTCATTGCCCGGCGAAGCGGCCTGGCGGGCCAACCGCCAAGCGCACTCAATCGGCATCAACAGCAGCTTTCGAGCACAGGTCGCAGCAACGAGATACCAGGCCTCGCCCCTCAGCTTGATCCGAACCTCGGCGATGCCGAACATGACTCTGCGCTGCTTGGCCAGCTGCTGTTTGCGGTCTCGTGCCGGATGGTACGTCGTGGCGTCCTCCGCATAGCTCTGTACCAAGCCGGCAGCCTTAACTCGTTGGCCGAACTCGTAATCGCCGCCTGAGCGCAGGGATTCGACAAATGGCTCTACAAGCTCAAAAACGGAGCGGCGTACGAACAGGTTTGCAGTTGGGGCGAATCCACTCGCCAGATACCGTTCTACCGGGAACGCTCGGGCTTTCTCATACCGGGTCCAAAGATCCGGCTGTTCTCCCGTGACTATCACTACCCGTCCTCCTACATAGTCCGCTTGCTGCAACGCATGCAACCCGGCCGAAAGCCAACTGGGTGAAAGTGTCTGGTCAGCGTCGAGGAACGCAATTGCGTCGCCGTTTGCTGCCTTCAGGCCTGCGTTCCGCGCCGCGTAAGATCCCCTGTTCTCAGGTAACCGCACCTCCCTGCAACCGTACTCCGAGGCCACTCTGGAGATCGCATCCGGGCCGCCATCACTGCAGACAATCACCTCAACCCGAGCGCTGCTGGGCAACTGCTTCAACGACCGCAATGTGACGTCCAGTCCGGCTGCGTCGTCAAATACTGGAATGATGATCGACACCAGCGTGCTGTCGCTAATGGTGAACGTTCGCGTCATCGAGTGGTCGCCGCAGAGAGTGGACTGATTAATACAGCGTGAGGGCGGAGGCTCGCCTTGTACGACAAGATCATAAATGCTCAATCCTGATTGGTCAGGAGGGGGCGCTTGCCCCGTCCGCCAATAGCAGCTAGGGCGTCATTCAGTAGCGCGGGGAATAGAAGATAAGCACAGGCCACGTAGGACAGGAGGCCTGATAGTGACAGCGCAATCAGCTCCACTGGGCTGCCAAAAGCCGCAAGTAGCCTGGCTTCATGTGCGACGGCC
>JBFJJW010000146.1:0-8238 GCA_041612095.1 Solimonas sp.
GAGGCCATCTGCAGGATCACGCCGGCGAGATTGGAGCGGCGTATTTCCGGTTCAGTGAATGCGGGCCGCGCGAGAAAGTCCTGCTCTTCATACAGGCGTACGCAGATGCCGGGGCCCAGGCGCCCGCAGCGACCGGCGCGCTGATTGGCCGCTGCCTGCGAGATCGGTTCGATCTGCAGCTGCTGCACCCCGGTGCGCGGCGCATAGCGGTTGAGGCGCGCCATGCCGGTATCGACGACATAGCGGATGCCGGGCACGGTCACCGAGGTCTCGGCGACGTTGGTGGCCAGCACGATGCGGGGCGCCTTGCCGGGATTGAATACCTTGTCCTGTGCGGTCGCGGCGAGGCGCGAGTACAGCGGCAACACTTCAGCGCGCGGAAAGCGCCCGGACAGCACGCGCGCGCTGTCGCGTATCTCACGTTCACCCGGCAGAAACACCAGCACATCACCGTCGGGCCCGCGCTGCCACAGCTCGTCGATGGCGCCAGCGATCGCGCCCTCCAGATCGAGGTCGTCGGCCGGCGGCCGGTAGCGCTGCTCGACCGGATAGGTGCGCCCGGACACCTGCAGGATCGGCACCTCGCGCGCCGCTGTGGCCGCGCCATCTTCGCCGCGCGCGGGCTTACCAATCACGGCCGCTGCGCTGAAGTGCCGCGAGAGGCGCTCAGGGTCCAGCGTTGCCGAGGTGACGATGACCTTGAGATCGGGGCGCTGCGGCAACAGCCGCCGCAGCCAACCGAGCAGAAAGTCGATGTTGAGGCTGCGCTCGTGCGCCTCGTCGATGATGATGGTGTCGTAGGCCAGCAGGCGATGGTCGCGTGACAGTTCCGCGAGCAGGATGCCATCGGTCATCAGCTTGACCAGCGAGCGCTCTGTAACGCGGCGATCAAAACGCGTTTCATAGCCGACGAGTTCGCCCAGCGTTGTGTTCAGCTCCTTGGCAATGCGCTGTGCCACGCTGCGCGCGGCCAGACGTCGGGGCTGGGTATGCCCGATCAGGCCGCGCACGCCACGCCCGAGTTCCAGACACAGCTTGGGCAGTTGCGTGGTCTTGCCGGATCCGGTTTCGCCACATACGACGACGACCTGATGCGTGCTGATGGCGTCCATCAGCGTTTCACGCGCCTGCACCACCGGCAGATCGTCCGGATAGGCGATGCTCAGTGGACGCAGGCGGGCGCGGTTCTCGGCGCGCAGCAGCGCCTGCTCGACGTCACGCTGGAAACGCGCACTGTCAAAGCGCTGCGGTTGGGCGCGGCCCAGTTGCTGCCCGAGCCGCTCGGCATCGCGCAACAGCAGTTGCGGACGCACGACTTCAAATTGGGCACGCAGCGTAGCGAACGGCTTCACGGATCGGGGGCGAACGACAGGGGCGCGAATGATACGCCAGCGGGCGCCTGCGTCAGTCCGCGGCGGGGGCTCCGCCCTCCAGCGCGGCCACGCGTGCCTCCAGCGCCTCGATGCGCGCCAGCAGGCTGCTTACGGCGCTCGGTGTCGTGGCCGTGCCCGTGCCCGGGGTGTTGGCGCCGGCGGCGACCGCGGCCTCCGCCGTATAGGTCTCCGCGGTGGCGGGCGCGCCACAGAGTGTATGGGCGTAACGCACCGCCGACTGTCCGGGGGCACGCGGCAGTTGCACGAGCAGCGGATAGGCGCGATCGGCGAGGTCCTGCAGCGCGCGCGTCATCGCCTCCGGATCGCGCGGGCCGCCAAGATTCTCCGCATGCGCGCGCAGCTCGGCCAGGGTCTGCGGTCCGCGCAACATCAGCGTGACCAGTACCGCCTGCGTCTGTGGCTGCAGCAGCAGCTGGTGCAGAAACTGATGCCGCCACTTCTGCGCGCGCGCACTGAAGGTATCGCGGCTGACCAGATTCAACCCCTCCAGCTCATTGAGCGCCGCGCCGACCTCACCTTCGGTCAGGGCCATGACCGGATGGCGCGCGCTCTTCTGGTTGGCTGCCAGCATCAGGCCGTTGACCGTCATCGGGTAATAGGCCGGCGTGGTGATGGACTTCTCGACCAGCGCGGAGATGACGCGTGCGGCGGCGGCGGATAGCAGGAGTTCGGACATGCGGGCGCGAATCAGTGAGTGCCCGGGCCGACGCGCAAGATGCTGCCGTTGCTGTCGTCCGTGAGCAGATAAAGGTAACCGTCGGGGCCCTGACGTACATCGCGTATGCGCCGGTTCAGGGATTGCAGCAGGCGCTCCTCATGTACGACCTTCTCTCCGTCCAGCTGCAGGCGCACCAGCAGACCGAATTTCAGCGAGCCGACAAACAGATTGCCCTGCCACTGCGGGAAGCGCTCGGCGGTATAGAAGGCCATGCCGCTGGGCGCGATCGAAGGCACCCAGTAATAAGCCGGCTGCTTCATGCCGTCCTGGCGCGTGCCGGTGCCGATCGACCTGCCGTCATAACCCCTGCCATAGGTGATCGCCGGCCAGCCATAGTTGCGGCCCGCCTGCGGCACATTGATCTCATCGCCCCCCTTCGGGCCGTGCTCGTGTATCCACAGGCGGCCGGTCTGCGGATGCAGCGCCGCACCTTGCGGGTTGCGGTGCCCATAGGACCAGATCTCGGCGGCGGCATCAGCGCGCCCGACAAACGGATTGCCGGGCGCCGGCTGGCCTTCCGCTGTCAGCCGCACGATCTTGCCCAAGGTGCCGCTGAGGTCCTGCGCAAGCGCCTTGCTGTCACCGCGTTCGCCCAGTGTCACGTACAGCAGGCCGTCGCGATCAAAGACCAGACGCGAACCGTAGTGATGCCTGCTGTCCTGATCCGGTCGCTGCCGGAAGATGACGGTCACCTCCGTGAGGGCCTCGGCACCGAGGCGTGCGTGTGCAACCGCGGTGCCGTTGGCTGCGCCGCGCGGCTCGCTGTAGCTGAAATAGATGCGTTGACTGCCGGCGAAGTCCGGCGCCAGCACCACGTCCAGCAACCCACCCTGACCCCTGCCATCGACCTTGGGCACGCCCGCCAGCGGTGCACCCAGCGTGCCGGCCACGCTGACGATGCGCAGCCTGCCGGGCTTCTCGGTCACCAGCATGCGCCCGTCGGGAAGAAACGCCAGCGACCACGGGCGATCCAGGCCGGTGGCGATCTCGGTGACCTGCAGTCCGGTCTGTGCATCGGCCACGGTGCGCGTGTCCTCGCGCTGACTCAACGCCGCAGCGGCCACACCGGCCGCAAGCAGGGTCAGCACGATCAAAACTCGGAGCTTGCTCATGACGCCATGCTAAGCCATCCGTGGGCGCAGCCGTAAGCCGATCTGCTCCGGCCGTGTCCATTGCGGCGACATTGGGCACAATGCCATCACAACGACAAAGACGTGGGGAGCGCGGCTCGATATGGACTGGCAGAGCATTGCAGCCGATCTGCGGGAAAACTACTGGCTTTATCTTTCACTGCCGCTGATCAGTGCGGTGATTGGCTATGTCACCAAGGTGGTGGCCATCCAGATGATGTTCCGGCCCATCGAGTTCTTCGGCATCAAGCCGTGGCTGGGCTGGCAGGGCATCGTGCCGCACAAGGCCGAGAAGATGGCCGGCATTGCAGTGGAGACGATGACCTCCAAGCTGATCTCGGTGCGTGAGGTATTCACGCGCCTTGATCCGCAGCGGGTGGCGGACGAGATCGAGCAACCGCTGATCCACGCGATGGAACGCATCACGCATGACGTGGCCGAACGCTACCGGCCGGGGCTGTGGATCTCGCTGCCGGACTTCGTCAAGCGCCGCATCGTGGAACGGGTGCAGGCCGATGTACCGGAAACGGTGGCGCAGATCATGGCGGAGATCCGCGACAACATCGACAACCTGTTCGATCTCAAGCACATGGTCACCAGCAACCTGGTGCGTGACAAGAAGCTGTTGAACCGGATCTTCTGGGAGACCGGTCGCCATGAGTTCAAGTTCTTCGGAACCGCCGGCTTCTATTTCGGATTTGGCCTGGGCGTGATCCAGATGATCACCTGGGTGTTCTACAAGGAGCCGTGGATCCTACCGGCGTTCGGTCTGTTTGTCGGCCTGACCAGCGACTGGCTGGCCCTGCAGATGCTGTTTCGCCCTCTGCGTCCGCGCAAGGTGCTGGGCCTCAAGGTGCAGGGCCTGTTTCTGGCGCGCCAGCAGCAGGTGGCCCACGACTACGGCAACCTGATTGCCGATCAGATCCTGACGCCGCAGAAATTCTGGGAGGCGCTGCTCGACGGCCCGTTGTCCGGCCGCCTGACCGAGGTGGTCCACCGCCATGTCAAACGCGCAGTCGATGAGCAGGCGGGGGTTGCCCGACCGCTGGTGGCGATGGCGGTGGGCTCACGCAACTACATCGAGATCAAGGAAGCGGTCGCGGCTGCGTTGATGAAGGAGTTGCCCAACGCGGTGCAGCACGTCAACGAATACGCCGAGGATGCGATGGACATCCGCACCACCCTGATCACCAAGATGCAGGCGCTGTCCTCGGAGGAATTCGAGGGCATGCTGCGTCCGGTGTTCAAGGAAGACGAGTGGATCCTGATTGCGGTCGGCGCCGCGCTCGGCTTCCTGGTGGGCGAGATGCAGGTTTACGTGATGCTGCACTGAGCCGCCGGCGCGCGCCAAGGCGCTGAAGCGCATTGCTTCCGGCTTATCCCTGCGGCACCTTCTTCCAGTCGGCCATGAACTTCTCCAGGCCGATGTCGGTCAGCGGGTGCTTGAACAGCTGCTGGAACACCGAGTACGGCAGCGTGCCGACATCGGCGCCGGACTTGGCGGCCTGCAACACATGCAGCGGGTGCCGCAAGCTGGCTGCGAGCACCTGGGTGTCGAAGGCATAGTTGCGATAGACCTGCACGATCTCGTTGATCAGCAGCATGCCGTCATGGCCGATATCGTCCAGCCGCCCCACGAACGGCGAGATGTAGGTGGCCCCCGCCTTGGCTGCGAGCAGCGCCTGCAGCGGCGAAAAGCACAGCGTGACGTTGACCGCGTGGCCGGCGCTGGTGAGTGCCTTGGTCGCCTTCAGGCCCTCAGGCGTCAGCGGGCATTTGACGACGATGTTGGGATGGATGGCGCAGAACTTCTCGCCCTCGCGAATCATGCCCGGCGCATCGGCGCTGATGGTCTCAACACTGATCGGTCCGTCGACAATCTCGACGATCTCGCGCACGACCTCATCAAGCTTGCGGCCGGTCTTGGCGATCAACGAGGGATTGGTAGTCACACCGTCCACGAGGCCGGAAGCGGCCGCTTCCCGCAGCTCCTTGACGTCGGCAGTGTCGAGAAAGAATTTCATTGCAGTGATGCACCTGATCGACCGGGGGTCACAGAGTACCGAATACCGCCACCTGCGGTCACCTGCATGCGCCATGCGGGCCGCAGACACGCAGTCGCGCGATGCCCGGCCCCAGAAGGCCGGGGAACATCGGTGCTGTCTCGGCGATGGATGCAACAAGGCCCGCCGAAGCGGGCCTTGTTGCTGACGCGCTCAGCGCAGGTCAGCGCGGCAGGTCGGAAGACCCCATCAGGTACTCATCGACCGCGCGCGCCGCCTGGCGGCCTTCACGGATGGCCCAGACCACCAGCGACTGGCCGCGGCGCACGTCGCCGGCCGCAAACACCTTTTCGACGGACGTCTTGTAACAGCCTTCGCCGTCGGTGGTCGCCTTGGCGTTGCCGCGGGCATCCTTCTCGACGCCGAAGGCCTCGAGCACCGGCGATGCCGGCGACACGAAACCCATGGCCAGCAGCACGAGGTCGGCCTTCATCTCGAATTCGGAGTCCGGCAGTTCCTGCATCTTGCCGTCCTTCCACTCGACGCGGCAGGCGATCAGCTTCTCGACCTTGCCGTTCTTGCCTTCAAAGCGCTTGGTGGCCACGGACCAATCGCGCTCGCAGCCTTCTTCATGCGAGGACGAGGTCCGCAGCTTGATCGGCCAGTAGGGCCAGACCAGCGGCTTGTTCTCCTGCTCGGGCGGCTGCGGCAGCAGCTCGAACTGGGTGATGCTGGCGGCACCGTGACGGCGGCTGGTGCCCACGCAATCGGAGCCCGTGTCGCCGCCGCCGATGACCACCACATGCTTGCCATCCGCGCGCAGCTGATCCTTGAGCTTGTCACCCGCATCGATCTGGTTCTGCTGCGGCAGGAACTCCATCGCGAAATGGATGCCCTTGAGCTCGCGGCCCGGCACGGGGAGGTCGCGACCCTGCTCGGCGCCACCGGTAAGCAGCACCGCGTCGAAGTCCTTCTTCAGCTGCTCCGGAGAGATCGTCTCCTTCGCGGAGTTGTTGATGTCTTTCAGCGGGTCCTTGCCGACAAATACGCCGGTCCTGAAGGTCACGCCTTCGGCCTGCATCTGCTCGATGCGCCGATCGATGTGCGACTTCTCCAGCTTGAAGCCGGGGATGCCGTAGCGCAGCAGGCCGCCGATGCGATCGTTCTTCTCGAACAGGGTGACGTCGTGACCCACACGCGCCAACTGCTGCGCGGCTGCCAGACCGGCAGGGCCAGAACCCACCACGGCAATCTTCTTGCCGGTCCTGGTTGCCGACGGCTGCGGAACCACCCAGCCGTTCTCCCAGCCCTTCTCGATGATGAAGTGCTCGATCGACTTGATGCCCACCGGATCGTTGTTGACGTTCAGCGTGCACGCAGCCTCGCACGGTGCCGGGCACACGCGGCCGGTGAACTCCGGGAAGTTGTTGGTGGAGTGCAGCGTCTCCAGTGCCGACTGATATGCACCGGTGTACACCAGATCATTCCAGTCCGGAATGATGTTGTTGACCGGGCAGCCGGTCATGCAGAACGGCGTGCCGCAGTTCATACAGCGTGCGCCCTGCTTCTTTGCCTTGTCATCCTCCAGCACAAGAACAAACTCCCTGTTGTTCTTGACGCGCGCCTGCACCGGCAGATACGACTCCTTCTGCCGCTCGAACTCGAGAAATCCGGTGACCTTACCCATAGCTACCTCTGAATAGTCCTGTGTGCCGGGCCTTAGGCCGCGACCGTTTCCTTGGGGTTGGCTGCAGCCTCTGCTGCGGCACTGATCTCAGTCAGTGCGCGCCGGTATTCGATCGGGAATACCTTGACGAACTTGCTGCGGCCGTTGGCCCAGTCGTCCAGCAGATTGCGCGCGCGCGTGCTGCCGGTGTACTTGAAGTGGCGTTCGATCAGGCGCTTGAGGATGGCGTCGTCGGTCTCGCCCTGAGCGCCACGCTGCGGCCGATGCCAGACCGCGCGATCGACCTTGCCTTCCTGCTCGGCCGCGCTCAGCACCGGCTCCAGCTTGACCATCGACATATTGCACTTGCTGGCAAAGTCACCCTTCGGGTCATAGACGTAGGCAATGCCGCCGGACATGCCGGCAGCGAAGTTGCGGCCGGTTTCGCCAAGCACGACGACCGTGCCGCCGGTCATGTATTCGCACCCATGATCGCCGGTGCCTTCGACAACGGTGATGGCGCCGGAATTGCGCACCGCGAAACGCTCGCCGGCAACGCCATTGAAGAAGGCTTCACCATTGATGGCGCCATACAGCACCGTGTTGCCGACAATGATGTTGTCGACGGCCCAGCCACGGAACTCGGTATTGGGGCGCACGATGATGCGGCCGCCGCTCAGGCCCTTGCCGACGTAGTCATTGCCCTCACCCACCAGGTCCAGGGTGATGCCATGCGCAAGGAAGGCGCCGGCAGACTGACCGGCAGTGCCCTGCAGCTGGATGTGGATGGTGTCGTCCGGCAGGCCGTCGTGACCGTAGCGCCGGGCAACCTCGGCCGAGAGCATGGTGCCGACGGTACGGTTGATGTTCTTGACCGGCGAGATGAATGACACCTTCTCGCCCTTCTCCAGTGCCGGCTGCGCCTGCGCGATGAGCTTGAGATCCAACGCCTTGTCGAGCGAGTGGTCCTGCTCTTCGGTGTGGTACAGCGGCATGCCGCCGGGCGACTCGGGACGATAGAACACTCGACTGAAATCCAGGCCCTGGGCCTTCCAGTGCGAGATCGCGCGTGATTGATCCAGGAGGTCGGCCCGCCCGATCAGCTCGTCGAATGTACGTATGCCCAGCTGCGCCATCAGCTGACGCGCTTCTTCGGCAACGAAGAAGAAGTAGTTGACGACGTACTCCGGCTTGCCGGCAAACTTCTTGCGCAGCACCGGGTCCTGCGTCGCCACACCCACTGAGCAGGTATTCAGGTGGCATTTGCGCAGCATGATGCAGCCTTCCACCACCAGTGGCGCGGTGGCAAAGCCCACTTCGTCGGCGC
>JBFJJW010000147.1:0-8227 GCA_041612095.1 Solimonas sp.
GATCGTGAACAGGAACACGAAGGCGAGCGCGAACAGCATCGGCGTCTCGAAGGTCATCGAGCCGCGCCACATGGTGGCCACCCAGTTGAAGACCTTCACGCCGGTCGGCACGGCAATCAGCATCGTCGCGAACATGAAGAAGAGCTCGCCAGCCAGCGGCATGCCCACCGTGAACATGTGGTGCGCCCAGACGATGAACGACAGGAACGCAATCGACGCGGTGGCGTAGACCATCGAGTCATAGCCGAACAGCGGCTTGCGCGCGAAGGTCGGAATGATCGTGCTGACGATACCGAACGCCGGCAGAATCATGATGTAAACCTCGGGATGCCCGAAGAACCAGAAGATGTGCTGGAACATCACCGGATCGCCGCCGCCACCTGCCGAGAAGAAGCTGGTCAGGAAGTACTTGTCGGTCAGCAGCATCGTCACCGCGCCAGCGAGCACCGGCATCACCGCGATCAGCAGGTAGGCCGTAATCAGCCAGGTCCAGACGAACAGCGGCATCTTCAACAGGCTCATGCCCGGGGTGCGCATGTTCAGAATCGTGACCACGACGTTGATGGCGCCGGTGATCGACGAAATGCCCATCAAGTGCACGGCGAAGATCAGGAACGGGAAGGCGGTGCCGGTCTGCAGCACCAGCGGCGGGTACATGGTCCAGCCGCCGGCCGGTGCGCCGCCGGGCATGAACAGCGTGCCAATCAGCATCGCAAAGGCGAAAGGCAGAATCCAGAAGCCCCAGTTGTTGACGCGCGGCAAGGCCAGATCCGAAGCGCCGATCATCATCGGCACCATCCAGTTGGCGAGGCCGACGAAGCCCGGCATGACACCGCCGAAGATCATCACCAGCGCATGCATCGTCGTCATCTGATTGAAGAACTCGGGGTCGACGAACTGCAGCCCCGGCATCCACAACTCGGCGCGGATCACCAGCGACATCAGGCCGCCGATGAAGAACATGGTGAACGAGAAGAACAGGTACAGCGTTCCCAAGTCCTTGTGATTGGTCGTCTTGATCCAGCGCATGATCCCCTTCTCGGGGCCGTGTGCGTGATCGTCGTGCCCGTGCGCGGCGTCGTGGGCGTGATCGTGATGAGCCATGGCTATAAAACTCCTGAATCCTGGACCAAAATCCTGAGCGCTGATTTAGCGCGCAGCGGCAACCGCAGAGGGCAATACGGCGTCGCCGCTATTGCCCCAGCTGTTGCGGGTATAGGTAACAACTGCGGCAATATCGTCGTCCGACAGATGCTTGAACGGTGGCATCAGGTTCTTGCCGCTCAGCACCTGCGCAACCTGTGCTGCGGCCGGCCCCTTGATCACCGGGCTGCCCAGCAACGAGGGGAAGCTCGGCGGCATGCCTGCGCCGCTGGCCTGATGACAGGCCGCGCAGTTGGTCTTGTAGACGCCTTCGCCCTGCTTCATCAATTCGTCCTTGGACGGAGCCTTGGCGGCGGCCGGCGCCACTTCAGCGGCGGCTACTTCCGTCGGCACGGCTTCCGGCGCCACCGGAGCGGCGTCGCTGGCGGTCGTTGCCGTCACTGCGGCCACTTCGACGCCCCCTTTCTTCGCGGCAATGAAGGCGTTGAAATCTTCCTCGCTGACCGCCTTGACGACGATGGGCATGAAGCCATGATCGCGACCGCACAACTCGGCGCAGACACCGCGGTAGGTGCCCGGTTGCTCGATCTTGGTCCACAGTTCGTTGACGTAGCCGGGGATGGCGTCCTTCTTCAACGCCAGTTCCGGCACCCACCAGGCATGAATCACGTCATTGGAGGTCACCAGGAAGCGGACCTTCTTGCCAACCGGAATGACCAGCGGGTTGTCGACGTCCACCAGATAGTTCGGCACGGTATTGACGTCGATGCCGGAGTTCAGCTGACGCGCCGCGTTCGATTCAGCGGTCAGGGTGGAGAAGAAGCTGACGTCTTCGCCGAGATACTCGTACTGCCACTTCCACTGATAGCCAGTGACCTTCACCGTCATATCAGAGTTGCGCGTGTCTTCCATGCGGATCAGGGTGCCCGCAGCTGGCACCGCCATCAGCACCAGAATCAGAAACGGCGCCGAGGTCCACAGAATCTCGACTGTTGTCGACTCATGGAAGTCCGCCGGCTTCGGATTCTTGGAGCGGCGATGGAAGATGATCGACCAGATCATTACACCGAAGACCACCGTGCCGATGGCCACACACCACCAGAAGATCTGCATGTGCAGGTCGAAGACCTCACGGCTGATCTCGGTCGCCCCTGTGGGCAGGTTGTAGCCGCCGCTGGTTTCGGTGTACGCCCAGCCCGCAAACGCGGCCAGCGTCAGTGCGGTACCTGCGGCGATGCGCGCCAGCCATCCCTTCTTCAACATCATCACTCTCCCAAAGGCAACTTGTGCGGACCCGCGCCCGCAACGCCTGACTGGAACGGCCAGCCCGGCTTCAACAATTCTCTCAGGCACACGCCTGACCGCTTGCACTGCCGCGCGCAGGCTCCATGCCGCGCGATAAACCGAATATCCGGCACCCGCCGAGCTAGGTGCCACTCGCCGATCGTGATGCGGACGCCTGCGGGCCGGATCAGATGGCAGGTTTGCAGCCGCGGAATTGTAGTGCATCGGCCGAAAGCGGCGCAAAGAAACCAGTGGCTATTCTTTGCCCACTTTGTCGTTCTGCGCCCCGGACTGGTTGCCCGAGCCCGCCGCGCCCGTCGCCGGCTCGCGGTTTTCAACCCGGCCTTGCGCGGGCCGTAGATGGCTGGGACCGGTGCCCGCACGCGCCAGCCAGCGCTGGTACGGCGCCGCATCCAGACTGCGACAGACTTCAGCGCCACTGGCATGTTCATGCACCACCCCCCATAGCGGCGCCGCGATGCGCTGCTGCAAGGACGTGAGATTCTCCTGCCAGTAGGGCTGCAGTGGCGGCAGGCAATTGGCAATCCAGCCCACCAGCGGCACTCGGCGAGCGATCGCCTCCGCACTGAGCAAGGCGTGGTTGATGCACCCCAGACGCAGTCCAACCACCAGCACCACCGGCCACTGATGCGCGGCCACCCAGTCGGCCAGCCGCGTTTCATCGTTGAGCGGCACCTCCCACCCGCCTGCGCCCTCGATCACGATCAGCGCGTGCTGCCGTCGCAACCGCTCATAGCCCTGATCCAGGCTGGCCGGATCTATGGTGACGCCGGCCGCCGTGGCCGCAAGATGCGGCGCGATCGCCAGTTCCAGCGCCACGGGATTGATCGCGCCGTAGGGTTCCGCGCCACCGCTGGCGGCCTGCAGGGCCAGGGCGTCTTCATTGCGCAAGCCGTGTTCGCCAGGCTGGCAACCGCTGGCCACGGGCTTGTAGCCACAGGCATCAACGCCTCGAGCACGCGCTGATGCAATCAGGGCGCAGGCCACGCGCGTCTTGCCGACACCGGTGTCGGTTCCCGTCACAAACAGGGTGGCAGCCGACGGGTTCATGGACACGCGCGCAGTCCCTGCGCGAGCAGATCGATCAGCTGTTCGATCTGCGCCGGGCTGTGCGCGGCCGACAGGGTGATCCGCAATCGCGCAGTGCCGGCCGGGACGGTCGGAGGGCGGATGGCCGCGACCCAGAATCCCCGTTCAAACAGATATTGGGACAGGCGCAGCGCGCGCCCCTCGCCACCCAGCACCAGAGGCTGTATCGGCGTGACCGACGCCGAAAGCGCGATGCCCTGCTGCACGCAGCCGGAACGAAAGCGCTGCACGTTGGCAAACAGGTCGGTGCGGCGCTGCCGGCCCTCATCCCCCGCGGTCAGCGCCAGCGCGGCGCGCGCAGCCGCAGCGATCGCCGGGGGTGGCGCGGTGGAGAATATCCAGCTGCGCGCGCGCTGGATCAGAAACTCGATCAGATCCTCGTCGCCGGCCACAAAGGCACCCGCGCACCCCAGCGCCTTGCCCAGGGTGCCAACCTGTATGGCCGGCGGCGGCAAGCCGAGCTGCTCGATCACCCCGCGGCCGCCTGCACCCAGCACACCAAAGCCGTGGGCATCGTCCACCATCAGCACGGCCGCGTGCTGCTGCGACAGCTGGGTGAGCTGCGCCAACGGTGCGGCATCACCATCCATGCTGAATATGCCGTCCACTGCCATCAGGGTCAGCGGCGGATCTGACGCGGCGCTCCGCGCAGCTGCCAGCGCGCCCAGCTCGCGCGCATATGCCTCGATGTTCGCGTGGGGCACCCGAATGTATCGGGCGCCGGAAAGCCGCCCGCCGTCGATCAGCGAGGCATGATTGAGCTCGTCTGCCAGCAGCACGTCGGATTTGGTCAGCAGCCCCCGCAGCACGCCGAGATTGGCTGCCCACCCGGTGCTGAACAGCAGCACGCGCTCACGCTGCAGGTACTGCGCAAGCGCCTCCTCCAGCGCCTGATGCTCACGGTTGTAGCCCGACACCAGTGCGGCCGCACCGCTGCCAGTGCCCGCCGGCAGTGCGGCGCAGGCTGCCGCGGAGATGCGCGGATCGGCTGCGAGCCCCAGATAGTCGTTGCTGCAGAAATTGACGCAGTCCCGGCCGTCGACGTGCAGGTACGCACCGTGGCCGCCATCGACGACGCGCCGCACGCGATACAGCTGCGCGGCGCGCACCCGCTCAAGCTCGCGCGCGATCCGCGACTGCAGCGGACTCGCATCAGCCTCCGTGCCGGTCCGCAGAGCCGTGCTCATGCGCTCACCGCAGATGCACAGGGATCATGCTCCGGATTCAGGCTGTGCTGCGCTCGGCCTGATGGGCGCAGCCCCTGTGCGACTGCGGCGCGGGCGCCACGGCGTCTTCGCCCGTTGCCGCGCCTTCCGCCTGCAGACCAAGGCGCGCAAACAATGCGCGATCCTTCAGGTTCTGCGGGTTCTCCGTGGTCAGCAGCTTCTCGCCGTAGAACACCGAGTTCGCGCCGGCCAGGAAACACAGGGCCTGCAACTCCTCGCTCATCGCGGTGCGGCCCGCAGACAGGCGCACATAGGCCTTCGGCATCAGCACGCGCGCGACTGCGATCATGCGCACGAACTCCAGCGGATGCAGTTCCGCCTCGCCGTGCAACGGCGTGCCTTCGACCTGAACCAGATTGTTGATGGGCACGCTTTCCGGGTGCGGATTCATGATTGCGAGCTGACGCAGCAGTTCGGTGCGATCCTCGGCTTGCTCGCCCATGCCAACGATGCCGCCGCAGCAGGTCTTCATGCCGGCGGCGCGCACATTGGACAGCGTATCCAGCCGATCCTGGTAGGTCCGCGTCGTGATGATCTTGCCGTAGAACTCCGGCGAGGTATCCAGATTGTGGTTGTAGTAGTCCAGGCCCGCGTCTGCGAGGCGCTGCGCCTGCGGCGCCTTGAGCATGCCCAGCGTCATGCAGGTCTCGAGGCCCAGTTGCTTGACCTCGCGCACCATCGCCTCGACCTTGTCCAGGTCACGATCCTTGGGCGCACGCCAGGCGGCGCCCATGCAGAAGCGGGTGGCGCCATTGGCCCTGGCTTCGCGCGCGGCACTGACCACGGCCTCGACATCCATCAGGGGTTCCTTCTGCAGGCCGGTCTCGTAACGCGCCGACTGCGGACAGTAAGCGCAGTCCTCAGGGCAGGCGCCGGTCTTGATCGACAACAGCGTGGACAACTGCACGCGGTTCGGCTCAAAGTTCTGACGGTGCACGGTCTGCGCCTGGAACAGCAGGTCGTTGAACGGCAAATCAAACAGGGCCTGCACTTCGGCGCGGGTCCAGTCGTAGCGGAGCTCTGCGGATGCCATCGGGATTCCCGGAAAGTGTGATTATTTATTGTCTGTTGACATGTTCATTCATGCTTTCCGAACGTGCGTCCCCGGAAAGCTGATTGGCCATAGGGTGTTAGAGCCGATGAGCGCTGTCAACTGAAACATGCCAGTCATGGTTGACCAATGGCTGGCGGGGCTCCTGCACGGCTTGGCGCCGGCGCGCTGCCAGTACTGCGGCTGCACCACACCCGACCTCCCCATATGTAAGGACTGCCATGCGGCACTGCCCTGGAACGACCCCGCCTGTCCGCGCTGCGCCCTGCCGCAGATTCACCCAAGCCCCTGCCCTGCCTGTCTCGCACGCGCGCCGCACTTTGATTCGGCGTGGTGCGCATTCCGCCTCGAATCACCGATCCGCCAAAGCATTCATGGGCTGAAATATCATGCGCGCCTGCTGCAGGCGCGCATGCTCGGCGAACTGATGGCCTCGGCACTGGCCGCGCGCGACCACTGGCCGGAGCTGCTGATTCCGGTGCCGCTGCACCATCGGCGGCTGTTCCGTCGCGGCTACAACCAGGCGCTGGAAATCGCGCGCCCGATTGCCGCAAGCGGCCGTATCCGCCTGTGGCCCGATGCGGTCAGGCGGATACGCGCCACCACCGATCAGATCGGCACCAGCGCCTCGCAACGGCGCCGCAACGTGCGCGGCGCCTTCGTCGCCGACACAGGCATGGCCGGGCGCAGTGTTGCGCTGCTGGATGATGTAATGACCACCGGCGCCACGCTCAACGAACTCGCGCGCGTCTGTCGCAAGGCCGGTGCCACGCACATCGAAGCCTGGGCCGTCGCGCGGGTGGCTTGATGCGTGAACGCGAACCGCGTTCAATGCGGCGATGAACTCCCCAGCTCTGATTACCAACGACGCGGTCGTACTCGGCCTCCTGTGCGCGATCCTCGGCGCCGTATTCTGGACCGAGCGCAGCGCGCATCCCTTCTGGCGCGGCTTCTACCGCTACGTTCCCGCACTGTTGCTGTGCTACTTCATCCCGGCATTGTTCAACAGCTTCGGCATCATCGATGGCGAGCACTCGAAGCTCTACTTCGTCAGTTCGCGCTATCTGCTGCCCGCGACCCTGATCCTGCTGACCTTGAGCATCGACTTCCAAGCGATCCGCAAGCTGGGACCCAAGGCGCTGATCCTGTTTCTGACCGGCACGGCCGGCGTCATCCTCGGCGGCCCGCTGGCGATCCTGATCTGGAGCGCGTTCGCCCCCGAGGTCGTCTCCGGCGATGTGTGGCGCGGCATGACGGCCGTGGCCGGCAGCTGGATCGGCGGCGGCGCCAATCAGGCGGCGATGAAAGAGGTGTTCGACATCCCCAACGGACTGTTTGGGACGATGGTCGCGGTCGATATCCTCGTCGCCAACCTGTGGATGGCGGTGCTGCTGTATCTGGCCGCGCGCAGCGAGGCCATCGACCGTCGTCGCGGTGCCGATACCCGCGCCATTACCGAACTGCGCGAGCGCGTCGAGCGCTTCCAGGCGGAACATGCGCGGATACCGGTGCTGGCCGATCTGATCTTCATCATGGCGCTCGCCTTCGGCTTCACCGCTGTTGCACATGCGCTGGCGGAACCGCTGGCTGCAGGGTTCGCAGGTTTCGGCGCCTGGGCCGAGCGCATGTCGCTGACCAGCAGCTTCTTCTGGATCGTGGTGCTGGCCACCACCTTCGGCTTGCTGCTGTCGTTCACCCCCGCCAAGAAGCTTGAGGGCGCGGGCGCGTCCAAGGTCGGCAGTGCGCTGCTGTACGTGCTGGTCGCCAGCATCGGCATGCACATGGATCTGCGCGCGCTGTTCAACAACCCGGCGCTGTTCGGTGTCGGCCTCACCTGGATCAGCGTTCACGCTGGCCTGCTGTTGCTGGTCGCGTGGTGGATCAAGGCGCCGCTGTTCTACATGGCGGTCGGCAGTCAGGCCAATATCGGCGGCGCCGCCAGTGCGCCGGTCGTCGCCAGCGCCTTCCATCCGTCGCTGGCGCCGGTGGGCGTATTGCTCGCGGTGCTGGGCTATGCCGTCGGCACCTACGGCGCCTGGATCACCGGCCAGTTGATGCGGCTGGTGGCCCCTTGAGCCAGCGATCCAGAAACCGCAGGGCCGCGTCCACGGCATCGGCGTTGAAGTAGAAGCCGAGCACATGCCCCCGCCACTCGAGCCAGTGCAGCTCGTTTGGCACGGCGGCGCCCTCCAGCGCCGCCTGCAGCGCAAGCACCTGTTCCGGCGCCACGACCCGATCCCAGCGCGCATGAAACAGGAACGTAGGCGGCGCGCCGGTGTGGACCTGATGCAGCGGCGAAGCGGCGCGATAGCGCGCAGCGCCCAGTTCGCTGATCGTGCCGCCCATCAAGGCCTGCACCATGCTGCTGTCGGCCAGAGCCGCCAGATCGGCGGGGATTCCACCCAGGACCAGCGCCCGCACGCCCTCCGCCCTGGGGCCGTAACCTGCAAGC
>JBFJJW010000148.1:0-8226 GCA_041612095.1 Solimonas sp.
CGCTTCCTGCGATTGCTGCGTGAGGGGCGCTGGGAGTACGTCACCCGCGTCAACTCCAGTGGCGCCGCATTCATCGTCGCGGTGACGCCGGCGCGCGAACTGGTGCTGGTGGAGCAGCAGCGCATACCGCTGCATGCACGCACGCTGGAGTTGCCAGCGGGCATGATTGGGGATGAGGCTCACCTGCGCGGCGAGAGCGTGACCGCATCGGCGCTGCGCGAGCTGGAGGAGGAAACCGGTTTTCGCGGTGCGCGCGCAGAGGTGCTGGCCACCGGGCCGGTTGCGGCCGGCCTGACGTCCGAGCTGCTGCATCTGGTCCGGGTCCACGACCTTGTGCGCGTGCACGGCGGTGGCGGTGTCGGCGACGAGAACATCGTTGTGCATCTGGCGCCGCTGGCGAACATCGATGCGTGGCTGGCCGAGAAGCAGGCCGCGGGCCTGATGCTGGAGCCGCGCATCTACGCAGCCTTGTACTTTGTCCTGCGCGCGACCGGCTAGAGCAAGCGCTGGGGCTTGAAGCGCGCCGCTTCGGGCAGGCCCTCGGCGGCGCGTACCGCACGGGCCAGCAGCTGGTCGGTTGCTACCGGCCCTACCGCCACGCAGAGCGCAACATACAGCGCGTGCACGGCATCACTCAGCACCTCGGCCGGCTCGGCAGCGTAGGCCCCCAGCCCCGAGTCGTCCCGCACCCACTGGATCAGCGCGCTGTGCAGGTCGGAGCTGAGAACGCTGCGGCCCTGCTGTTGCTGCAGGGATTGAATCACATCATGGCGGGCCAATGCCTCGATGCGCAGCAGGCCATCCATCAGTTGCTGCAGCAGCGCGTGGAACACGGCGTATTCAGCTGGGCCGCGAACGCTGGTCAGCGGTGTTGCCGGCAGCGAGGCGACTGCGTTGGTGGCGCCGCGTGCGCCGGCAGGGCGCGTTTCCGGTATCGGCTCGCGGCCGGCGTCGTACCTGAGCAGAGCCTGATAGATCCCCATGCGCATCTCGTGGCGCTGCTTCGGTGGCAGGCCGAGTTGCGAAGAAAGCTGGGCGACGAATTCGATGATGGCGCCCGGCCGCTGCTGCGCGAAGGCCTGATCCCAAAGGCGCAGTGCGACCAGGACCTGGGCTTCGTCGAGGGCGCCGGTCAGCCCGACGTGCAGGGCCCTGCGACGACGCGCGATGTCGGTGGCTTGTGTGCTCATGGGTCAGGCTCAGGACTTGCCGCCGTGGGTCAGATCGTTCTGGAACTCCGGATAGCCGATTTCGGCGTGCTCGGTGAAGTCCAGGCCACGTTGCTCGTGCAGGCTGCTGGCGCGCAGACCGATGGTCTTCTTCAGTATCCAGAACACCAGAAATGCGGTGGGGAAGGCCCACAGGAATGCCGTGGAAATGCCGATCAGCTGCACGACGATGCGGTCGAGGTTGAACAGGTCGCCCTTGTAGAACAGGCCCGCGGCCAGCGTGCCCCAGGCGCCGCAGAAGCCATGCACGGGAATCGCACCGACGGCGTCATCCAGCTGCAAGCGCTCCAGAAGCGACGCGCCGAGCACGCTGATCGCGCCGCCGATGGCGCCGATCAGCAGCGCGAAGGCCGGCGTTACCGTGGCGCAGGGTGCGGTGATCGCGACCAGGCCGCCGATGGCCCCGTTTACGCCCAGGCTCATCAGGATCGGTTGACGCAGCAGCCGTTGCGTCATCAGTGCGGCGGCGAAGCCGGTCGCCCCTGCAAGATGCGTGTTGACGGCGATGATGCCGACCTCCGGGCTTGCCGCCAGCGTCGAGCCGCCGTTGAAGCCGAACCAGCCGAGCCAGAGGATGAAGCCGCCGAGCGCGACCATCGGCAGGTTATGCCCCGGAATGGCGCGCGCGCGACCGTCGGCCGCAAAGCGCCCGAGCCGCGGGCCCAGCGCGATGACGCCGGCCAGCGCGCACCAGCCGCCGATGGAATGCACCACCGAGGAACCGGCAAAGTCGACGAAGCCCATGCTGCGCAGCCAGCCTTCGCCCTCGTAGTAGCTGCCCCAGGCCCAGGCGCCGTAGAGCGGATAGATCAAGCCGGTCACGATCATTGAACTGATGACGTAGGGTGTGAAACGCATGCGTTCGGCGACAGCGCCAGAGACGATCGTGGCCGCAGTGGCTGCGAACATCAGTTGGAAGATGAAGAACACCGCGTCCGAGTTCTGATCGAGGGTTGGCAGAAAGTGACTGCTGCCGAACCAGCCGCTGTTGTTGCCGAACATCAGGCCGTAGCCGACCAGCCAGAAGGCGATCACGCCGTAACACATGTCGGCGTAGTTCTTCATGATCACGTTGATCGCGTTCTTGGCGCGCGACATGCCGCCTTCCAGCAGTGCAAAGCCCGACTGCATGAAGAACACCAGGGCCGCGGCGGTGATCGTCCAGGCGATGTCCGCCGGCGCCTCCAGCGTGCCGGCGAATGCCGGCGCTGGGGTCAGTGCCATGAGCAGCAACAGCGGGGTACGCAAGCCAGGCATCGCGGCAGCTCCTGCAAGTGAGGATATGAACGGACGTTCAGTAGCGCTTACGCAAAAGCAGGGCCAAGTTGCGGAGCCTGCGCACAAGGTGCTGAGCAAGATGGATTTTCAGGCGCGCTCAGGCCCGCCGCGCGCCGCGGCTCGGGGTTTGACCACGGGCCTTGCGGCACGCATAGTCGGCGCGGAAGGAGTTCTTACAAAGGAAGCGCATGAACGCCCCGTCACCTCCCCCCAGAACCGGCAAGCGCCGCCTGATTCTGCCGCGCCCCAATGGTCCGGCCCGGCGCTGGAGTCTGCATGCGCCGGCTGCCGCACGCATGGTGCGCGTCACCGAGATCCGGCCCGAGACTGATGACACCGTAACGCTGCTGCTGGAATCCGAAGATGGCCGGCCGATCCCGTTTCGGGCAGGCCAATATCTGACGCATTGCTTTGACGTCGGCGGCGAGAGTCTGCGCCGTGCGTTTTCGATCTCCAGCGCCGAGGGCCAGCGCCTGGCCTGCACCATTAAGGCGCTGCCGGATGGGCGCGTGTCGCAGCATGTACTGAAAACGCTCAAGGCCGGGGACCGCTATCCGGTGCTGGGCCCCAGCGGCGACTTTGTTCTGCCGCAGCAGGCCGACGCACCCTTGCTGTTTCTCGCCGGGGGCTCCGGCATCACACCCGTGATGAGCCTGATCGAGACGGCGCTGGCGCAGAACCCGCAGCGCGCGATTCGACTGGCCTACGTCAATCGCGGCCCGGCGCAGGCCATCTTCGGCGAACGCCTGGAGCAGATGGCGGCGCGCCATCCCAACTTCCATCTGACCCTGTTGTGGACCGGTCGCAGTCCACGCCCGGACGCGGCTGCGCTGGTACGCGCGCTGCAACCCGAGCCGCAGGCGCTGGCCTACCTGTGCGGCCCCAAGGGGCTGATGGATAGCGGTGCCTTCGCACTGCGTGCAGCGGGGTTTCCGCCGGATCGTGTGCGCCGTGAGCGCTTCCTGGCGGCACCGCGAGTGCAGCCGCGGCCAACCACGGCACAGGACATCGTGTTCAAGCGCAGCGGGCGCACCGTCGCGCAGCAGCCAGGCGAGTCGATCCTCGACGCGGGCCTGCGTGCCGGTCTGAAGCTGGAATTCAGTTGCACCGTTGGCGGCTGCGGCCATTGCAAGGTCAAGGTGCTCAAAGGACATACCTTGCTGAACGAGCCGAACTGCCTTTCAGACGTGGAGCGAGCCGGTGGCTGGACGCTGGCCTGCTCCGCCTGTGCCACCGGTCCGCTGACCGTCGATGCCTAGTCAGGAGTACACGTAAATGATCACCATGGATCGCATGCTCGCGGGTCTGCCGCCGAAGGCTCAGAACAGTATCTACACCACGCTCGACAATCTGCGGGTGATGTCTTCGGTCGGCAACCTCAAGGTTGCGGCGAGCATGGCGCCTTCGGTCATGCGCGGGCTGGTGCTGGGGCGTGGCCGCAATGGCGATGCGGTGCCGATGGCGGCGAGCCACGCGGCCCATTTCGATCTGACTTACCAGGGCGAGTTCCCGGAGATGTACGACCTGTACCGGCGCGCGGTCGCCAACCAGTGGAACGGGGATCGCGATCTCGACTGGAGCACGTCGGTGGATCAGGAGAACCCGGACACCGCGGTGATGCCGCTGGACTATCCGCCGTTCGAGGGGCTGGCCGCCAAGGGCATCAAGCTCAACGAGAAGGAGAAGCTGCGCTTCGCCAATGATCTGGCGAGCTGGACCTTGTCGCAGTTCATGCATGGCGAACAGGGCGCACTGTATGCCGCAGCGCAGGTCACAGAGAGCGTGCAATGGCTGGATGGCAAGCTGTACGGTGCAACGCAGGTCATGGACGAGGGCCGGCATCTCGAAGTGTTCCTTCGGTACCTGGACACCAAGATGCAGAAGGTTTACGCGGTCAATGACAACCTGTTCGTGATTCTGGACGACCTGTTGACCGATTCGCGCTGGGACGTGAAGTTTCTTGGCATGCAGATCATGGTCGAGGGGCTGGCGCTGGGCGCCTTCGGCACCATGTACAACTTCACCAAGGAGCCACTGCTCAAGCAGTTGCTCAAGTACGTCATCCAGGATGAGGCGCGGCACGTGCACTATGGCGTGCTGGCACTGCGCGAGCATATTTCGAAGGAGCTTTCGGACTCGGAGAAGCGCGAACGCGAGGACTGGGCCTACGAGGTCGCGCTGCTGATGCGCAACCGCTTTCTCTCGCACGAGCTGTACTACGAGTGGTTCGAGGGCCAGATCACGCTCAAGGACTGGAACGAGGTGGTGCTGAATGCGCCGTCCATGGCGGCCTTCCGGCACCTGATGTTCCTGCGTCTGATCCCGAACCTTGAATACATCGGCCTGATGAGCAACCGCATCAAGGCGCATTACGACAAGGCCGGCCTGACCAGTTTCCTCGGCGGCAAGAACGCCACTCAGCTCAGCGGCGAAGATCTGATTCGCGACATCTCGGCGTACAAGGCGCCGACACACGCCGCCTAGACCGGCGGCGCATGCCGGTACGACCCGTCATGGCTACGGCTTGCTTAGCGTCTGCTCGAACGCCGGCTTGGGCTGCCCATCTTCCAGCGGCAGTTTCATGTCGGCGTCCAGCGTGAAGCCGGCGCCGCGCATCTGCGTTTCCGAGAGCTCGAACCAGAAGAATCCGAGCGTGTTGTCCACCTGCCAGTAGGTGTCATTGCGCGTGGGATTGCCGAATGGCCGCGGGCCTTCGGCCGCGCCGGAGACGATGAAGTGGGTCTTGCCGCAGCTTTCCACCGGCTTGATCCACTCCAGGTCGTGGTCATGGCCCTGGAAGAAGATGTCCACGCCTTCGGCACAGATGGTTTGTTCGAGAAACTGCTTCCACGGACTGCCGTTGCTGGTGATCGGCAGTGCCTCGGGGATGCCGTCGTAGTTGCCGGCGTTGCCGTGCAAGCCGTTTGAGCGGTAAGGGTGATGCGCAAACGCGATCTTCCATTTTGCCTTTGAGGTCTTCAGCGCCTCGGTCAGCCATTCCTGCTGTGCAGCGCCGTAGGTAATCCAGTTCCAGGTCGGGTTCAGATCGGGAACGATTGCGGTCAAGGGATTGGAATCCAGCGAGTAGAACTCGGCCAGACCGTCGGCTGCGGTGAAGTTGTAGTAGCGCGCGGGCAGGCGCCACTTCTCGGAATTGCGGCCCTGCAGGTAGTGATAATCCACCTGATAGTCGCCACGGCTATTGTCGGAGCCCTCGCCAGGGCCCTGGCTGTTGTCGTGGTTGCCCAGCGTCACGTAGATCGGCCCGGCCAGATTCTTGTAGGGCACCTCGAACTTCGACTGGAACTGCTCGTCGTCGGTGCTGGTCACGCCGGACAGGTAGAAGTTGTCGCCCAGTTCCAGCGCGAAGTCGCAGCCGCGCGCCTTGCACACCGCTGCCATGGCCTCGCCGACGGCAATCTGCCGCTCGGAACCGGTGCCGGCGTCGCCGAAGGCCACGAAACGCACGGTCTTGCTGTCGCCGCCGCCAGTCTGCGGGGTGCCTGGTGATCCGCTCTTGCCGCAGGCGACCAGCATCAGGCTGGCCAGCACAATGGTTGCTACGCGCATGAGTCTTCCTCAGTCCTTTGTGAAGCTATTGTGTCCGCGCTCTGTGAAGACACAATTACGGACGCAGCCCCGATTCGGTGCCACGTCCGTTTGCGGTAGCTCGCTACCTGCAGCGACAGGGACGATCAGCTGGCGACAGCGGCGGGTTTGCGACGGTTGACCCACCAGCCGAACGCTGCAGCCGTAAAGAACATCAGCACACCGTAGACCGCGGCCGGTACGGCCATCGTCGAATTGTTCAGCATCATCGGAGACAGCGCGACGGCGATGGCCAGCGTGCCGTTGTGGATGCCGATCTCCATGCCGATCGCGATCGACTGGCGCTTGTCCATGCGCAGCAGCCGCGGCACCCAGTAACCCACGGCGAGACTCAGCAGGTTGAAGGTCAGGCAGGCTGCGCCTACCAGTTGCACGTAGCCGCTGATCCTGCCGCGATCCTTGAAGATCGCGATGGCGATGACCGTTGCCAGAAAGACCACCGAGAGAATCTTGACCGGCTTGTTCAGCCGCGCCGCGATCCGCGGCAGCTTGGCGTTGATCAACATGCCCAGCGCCACCGGGCCCAGCACGATCATGAACACCTGCAGCACCTTGGTGAACTGCAAGGGCAGCGCCTTGCCTTCGCCCATGAAGTGCTCCAGAGACAGGTTGACGATGATCGGCAGCGTGAGAATGGCGAGCACGGAATTGATCGCCGTCAGGGTGATATTGAGCGCGACGTCGCCATTGGCCAGATGGCTGTAGAGATTGGCGCTGGTGCCGCCGGGTGAGGCCGCCAGCAGCATCATGCCGACCGCGAGCTCCGGCGGCAGGCCAAAGCCGGTGGCGATCACGAAGCAGATTGCCGGCAGCAGCAGCACCTGGCAGCTGAGGCCAATGATGACTGCCTTGGGATAGATCAGGATGCGGGTGAAGTCGGCGATGCGCAGGCCAAGGCCCAGGCCCAGCATGATCACGCCAAGCGCAATCGGCATAACGACCGTGGTGATGGGGTCTGGGGTCATGCGGTCTCCCTTTATGGTTCTAGTGGTGCGCGGCGCGGCCTAGGTCGCCGTGCCGGTGGGCTCGATACTGCACCATAGCGAGGGATGGGCACACTAGGAATCGACGCCAACCGCCGCTGTCCCGAGGCCGGCGCGGCTTAGTCGTAGCGCTGCGTGAGCAGCGGCTCCACCGCGTAGCGCGCGCTGAGCTCGTCATCCCTGCGCTCCAGATTCTCGCGCAGATGACGGTAGTGGTGCCGCAGATCCTCGTAGTCATGCTCGGCGCGCCTGCGCTCGTCGCGGCCCATCAACTGCGGGCCGTCGACCGGCTTGCGCCCGCTGCGTGCCGCATCGAGGTAAAACTGACTGCGGCGGTCGTCCTCCGCCAGTACCGACTCGAGCGCGTCGAGTTGCCGGGCGGTCGACTCCAACGCTGCAAGCATGTCAGCGGTGCGCCTGCCATCGGCATAGGCTGGGCGAAACGCATCATCGGTTTCCGGCGGGCAGACCTCGGCATAGGCGCGGCCCAGGCGCCCTTCCAGATAACCGTTGCTGGCCGTGCAGTAGCGCGCCTGACCTTCCACATAGCCCAGCTTCCAGGCTGTGGTATCCGCGCCGACCCCGTGTTCGGCGCAGCTGTTCTGGTGTTCGACGAGGCGCGACATGGCGTGGCCGCGCAGTCCGTCCTGGTAACCGATCTGACGCCAGTCGCCACCGCGGCACTCGTTTTCACTGAGAGTGGCGCAGGCACAGCACAGCAGGGCCACGCTCGCGTACAGCCACGGTTGTCCTGAGGACACGGCGTTCTCCGGGAACGGCTTGAGAAGCGCTCAGGATACAGCGCGACAAGCCGCGATACCGGGCTCGTGGTTCAGGTGCGGCGATCTTCAGTCCGGCAGGCTCAGCCAAGTGGCAGGGGTGGGTGAGCCTTCGGACGTCAGCAGCAGCGCGCGGCCATCGGCGCGCCAGGTGATGGCCTCGGTCTGTGCTTCGGTCGGCAAGTCCAGGGTCTGTGGCGTGCGTTGCAGGGCGTGTACCCACGACTCGCCTTCGGCACGTGTGTAGATATGGGCCTGGGTCAACGTGGTCAGGGCCAGTCGGCGCAATGTCGGGTCGAAGTCCATGCCCGTTACCCAGTTGATGCGCTCCGGGCGCTCGGTGCCCTC
>JBFJJW010000149.1:0-8165 GCA_041612095.1 Solimonas sp.
ACTTCACGGACGCCTAACCCGAACGTGCCCGGGTGCGTGACTCACGCTGTTCGTGTCGCCAGCGGCTTCGCGCCATACGATGCCTTCATCCAAGCTGTTCGTGACGCCAGCGAGCGCCCGCACATCGCACCGATCATCGGCCCAGGTTTCCTGGGCGCGCGCCGGTTAAACTTCGTGACGTGATCCGGGAAATCCTCCGCATGGGCGATGCGCGTCTGCTCCAGACCGCCCAGCCCGTAGAGCAGTTCGACACGCCAGAGCTGGTGGCTCTGGTGCAGGACATGTGCGACACCATGAGCGCCGCGCATGGTGCCGGCCTGGCCGCACCGCAGATCGGCGTGCCGCTACGAATCGTCATCTTCGGAGTGGAGCACAATCTGCGCTATCCGCAGGCGGAGTCGGTGCCGTTCACGGTCCTGTGCAACCCGGTACTGACGCCGCTGGGACCCGAGCAGGACGAAGCCTGGGAAGGCTGCCTCAGCGTGCCGGGCATGCGCGGGCTGGTGCCGCGCTACACCCGCCTGCATTACAGCGGTTTTGATCAACGCGGCGGGGTGATCTCCCGGGAGGTCTCCGGCTTCCATGCTCGCGTGGTACAGCACGAGTGCGATCACCTGGACGGCATCCTCTACCCCACGCGCATCCGCGATCTGCGCCAGTTCGGCTTTACCGACGTGCTGTTTCCAGGTCAGGTCCTGGTCGACGACTGACGCTTACCGTAGCGGCGCTCAGCGCTAGCGAACCGATGTGAACACCACGTCGGTCCGGCCGTCCACGGCCAGCGGCGGCCCCACCGTGAACACGGCGCCAAAGCCCCCCGCACCTGCAGCCAGGTCCTGATAGGTGCCTAGCGCGCCGCCGTCGTAGCGCAAGTCCGGGTCGTAGGCGGCTCGCAGATCGAAGGGCCCAGAGAGCGGCACTTCGGACCAGTGCTCACCGCCATCGTAAGAAGCCGCAAACCACGCTGTTGTCGACAAGCCGGCGTCACCGGGTTGATCCTGCGTCCAGTCGTACCAGAACAATCCAAGCGTACCGTCCTGCGCAATGGCAGCCGCCGGCATGAACAGGGGCGCGCTGCGCTCGATGACCGGAAGCGAGTCGGTCCAACTGATGCCGTTGTCGGTGGACTTCGCCATCCGTATCAACCCACGGCCGGCATCATCCAGGTCGGCATGGACAAGGATCGCCACGCCGTCCGGGCCAGTCGCCAGATCGAATTTCGCTGACAAGGCGATCTCGCCAGGACGCGCGCCATCGGGCTCGCGCCCTTCCGGATCAGCCAGTGGCAGGAACTGAGACACACCTGCGCGCACCGGCTCAGTCCAGATGACGCCGTCAAGCGAACGCGTGCAGCGCACTTCGAATGACGTACGTGCGCCGGTGAACGCATTCGCGAGCAGCAGCGCCGGCACGCTGTCGTAGCAGACGAGCATCGCACCGTCGCTGGTCCGCGCTAGACGGCTGTTGATGATGAAGTGCCCGAGCGGCGAACGCGCCGCAAGCTGCGGCGCCTGAAACGAGGTTGCGCCATCCAGCGAGACTGCCGTTCGCAATTCGGTAGACGTAAACACCGGAAACGGTGGTGGTGCCGGGTAATCCATATGCGTCCAAACTGCCTGCACCCTGCTAGGGATCACGGTATCCGGCAGCAAATTGAGATTCTCGGAGCCATCCTCGTTGGACTCTTTCCCCGGTGACTTGCCGGCACTCCAACCTCCTGCGGCGTCGGTCGCGGTATGCGCCACCACCTTGCCAAACGAATTGCCGTAGTACACGCGGCCGTCGGGACCCTGAGCGAACAAGGGGTTGACCAGCACCTGGCGCTCCTCCGGCCCCCCGGCGCAGTGGCTAGCGTCGCTGACGGGCGCCCGCGCCCAGCTTCTCCCCGCGTCGCCAGACGACGCACCGACAGCTGCGAGCGTCCCATCCTGAAAGTAGAGCGCGCTGATCCGACGCGGGTCGATTGGATCCATCGCCAGCTGCGGAAAGCTTTCCGATACACGCTCGCGGCAGTTGGCGGGCAGCGTCGTCGGGCCGGAGACTGTGCTTTGAAACTCAACAACCGGTTTCCTGCCGACCGATACACCCGCATCGTCACTGCACGCCGTCAGCAAGAAGACCACCAGCGCCGCGAGCCAACCGCTGCAGCAACCGATCGCGTCCATTCGCTTGTTCATCGTGTCCCCCGATTGCGTGCGCTGCCTAGGCTACAAACCTAGACGCAACTCAATCGAGCGGGTTTGCCAACCAGTCGACATTCCTCGCGTTCACTAACCGAGTACAGCCGACCGAACTTCAGTCAACCCAGTCGAGCCGGTGCATGCGATGGCGACCGCTCAAGCCCTTGAGTTCGGCCTCACGCTGCTCGGCGAAGACGAAGCGCTCGTCGCCCGCCAGCACCTGATGCATGGCATCGGACACCAGGACCTCCCCACCTGCGGCCATCGACGCGATGCGCGCAGCGAGTATCACGGTGATCCCGAAGAACCGATCGCGCTCCTTGATCGGAGTGCCGCAGTGCAGACCGATGCGCACGCGGATTGGCTCCTGTGGGTGACGACGACTGTACTCGGCGCACTGGCGTTGGATGGCGGCGGCACATAGCAGGGCCTGCGCCGGGTCGGGGAACGCCAGCAGGAAACCATCACCCTGCAGTTCCACCTCCTGTCCGCCATGTTTCCGAACCGCGCGCCGTACGATGTGGTTATGGGCCTTGATGACCTGATGCGCCGCATGATCGCCGAGGCGTTGCGTCATTGCGGTGAAGCCTTCCATGTCGCTGAACACGATGGTCACCGTGCCGTCAGCTGCCGTCGACCCACTGAAGTCAGGTCGTCGCTGCTCGACTGCGGCAATGACCGCATCCAGCGAACTGCGCACGACACGCTTGGCGACATCCTCGGCTTCAGTACGGATGGACTGCGCCAGGTCGGTGAGGCGGCGCACGCCGAGCTCGCCGGCCGCACTGACTAGGTCGCCAACTAGGCGCGCGGCGCTGGCTTCTTCCGGGTTTCGCGGCGCAGCGCGTGTGGGCACAGGATCACGCTGCACATGGGCAGACAGGCGAGCGGCCAGCGATCGCGCTGCCAGCATTGCGCCCATGCCTGCAGACCACTGCACAACCACTGCGCCGCCAAGCAGGCACGCAGCCGTCCAGTTCGCTGGTGACAGCAGCGCTAACGCGAGTTCAACCACGCTATCCAGGCTGGCCACCAGGATCAGCACGCCGGTGGCGATGAATGTCGCGCGTAGCAGCGCCTCGCCTTCCGCGCGCCGCAGCTGACTCGCCCGCCCGCCACGCGCCATGCGCCGCCCCAGCCACGGTGCGGCAAACCAGAGCGTCACTGCCGACACCGTGTAGATCAGCGGAGGCAGGCCATAGACCGCTCCGCGCCCCAGGGTCGCTGCGGCGGCCGGCAGTGCCGCCAGCGCAAGCACCGCAAGGTAGACCGCCAGCAGGCGGCAAAGGATCAAGGCCAGATCACGCAGATTCATCAGAGAGTGCGCTCGGGTGAACTGGCCGCATTGCTAATGTCGCCTTCCCGGACTCAGCGGACACCGAACACGCGCTGGAGAATCTCGCTGCCACGCGCAGCCGGATTCTGGCGAATTCGGACCTCCTCTTCGGCGATGGCGACAAACAGACCCTCCAACGCCTTGTCGGTCACGAACACGTCCAAGTCCGGGGTGCTTTTGCCGGCCAACTGCAGAAAGGGGCCTGCCTGTGCGGTCAGATTCTTGTAGCTCTGGGTGACGCCGACGCCGGCAGTCGCGTTCTGCACGATCGGCAGGACCTTCTGCCGCAGCGAATCCGTGGACACCCGCTGGAAGTAGCGCGTTGCCGCATCCTGAGGGCCCGCGAGAATGCCGCGCGCGTCTTGCAGGCTCATCTGTCGCACAGCATCGCCGAAGATGTTGGCAACCTGCGGCACGGCGCGCTCTGCCGCCCGGTTCAGGGTGAGGTGAAACTCATCCACGCGCGCGCCCATTCCGAACTGCCGCAAGGTCTTCTCGGCGCCAGACAGCGGCGATGGCAGGGGCACGCGCACCGCCGCGTTCTTCCAGAAGCCGTCGCTGGCGCCCAGCTGATTGATTGCGCGGGTCGTGCCCTGCGCCAGGGCCTCACGCAGGCCGCTGACGATTTCGCTGTCGCTCAGCGCCGCCTGCGTACCGGGCTGCTGCACCACCTGCTGCAGGATGCGCCCTGCCTCACCCTGCCAGTCTCCCGCGCAGGCGCCTGCGCCTGAAGCCACGAGCAGCGTCAGCACTCTCAGTGAAGTACGCATCGGTTCGACTCCGGCCATGGGGAGGGCTGGATTCTAGCCCTGCAGCCACCTCGTCACACGCGCAGCACCACCACTGACCGACGGGCCTCGGCGCAGCCGAGGCCGCGCGGCCTCGCCGTCGGGCGATCTCAGGCCGCGGCCTTGACCGGCTTGCTGTCGCTGCTGGCCGCCGCCATGTCCCGCACCGCGACATAGCCGAAGGTCATCGCCGGCCCCAGCGTCGAGCCCGCGCCGGCATAGGTCGGGCCCATGACCGCGGCTGAGGTATTGCCGGTGGCGTAGAGCCCCGCGATCACGCTGCCGTCCTCGCGCAGCACACGCGCATGCCCGTCCGTCAGCAAGCCGCCCTTGGTTCCGATTTCACCCGCGTCCATCTTCACCGCGTAGAACGGTGGTTTGATGATCGGCCCCAGACAGGTATTCGGTTTCACGCTGGGATCGCTGTAGTAGCGGTCGATCGCGGTTTCGCCCTTGTGAAACTCGAGGTCCACGCCGGTCTTGGCGTAGCCGTTCATCTTCTCGATGGTCTGGGTCAGGCCCAAAGCATCCACGCCGATCTTGGCGGCCAGCGCATCGATGCTGTCGGCGCGATAGTAGACATTGTCGAGCCAGTCCTTCGGCAGCTTGGAGTCGGGCTCGATCTGCCCCGGCAGGAAGATGCCCATCGGGTACTTGTAGCGGAACGTGGCGTCGAACACGAGCCAGCACGGTACGGTGCCATTGCCCTTGGCATCATCGGCGTACATCGCATTGCGGAAATCAGGGTACGCCGCCGCCTCGTTGACGAAACGCTGCCCCTTGCTGTTGACCGCAACACAGCCCGGCATGCCGCGCTCGACAAACAGCGTAATCTGCTGGGCCGCACCGGGTTTGCGCACCGTCGGCGAGCCCCAGGTCAGATCCATGTGCCGTGTGGCCGCGCCCAGCGCCTGGCCAGCACGGATGCCATCGCCGTGGTTGATCGGCGGGGCCGCCGTCCACTCCACCCTGGTTGGGGCCTGCAGGTACTGCTCGCGCATCTGCTGGTTGGACTCGAACCCGCCACAGGCCAGCACCACGCCGCGGCGAGCGCGATAGCGCAGGAGCTTGCCGTTGTGTTTGACGCAGACGCCGACAACCCGCCCGTCGACCTCGATCAGCGAGTCCAGACCCGTACTGAGCTGCAGCGGCACATTGTTCTTCAGCATCGCATAACGCAACGCGGCGACCATGCCCTGCCCGAGCACCTGCCGGCGATCGCGGTGCGTCTTGCGCCGCCAGCTGAAGTCCAGCCAGTACTTCAGCAGCATCTTGAGCGTCAGCCACACCCAACCCGACCCGCGCGAGAACAGCGTATGCGCCTCGATCTGGTCCATGGCGATGCGGCCCATCAGCAACGTGCCCTTGAAGGACTCCCGCTGATGGTCGAATTCCGCGCCCAGCAGCGCGGCGTCGAAGGCCTCTGGCTGCATCGAGCGCCAGCCTTCCTTGCCGCCTGGATGGTTCGGATAGTAGTCCGGGTACTTCGGCACGTTGCTGTAACGCACGTCGAAGGTATTGCGCAGATAGCGCACCATCTCCGGCGCGTTTCTCAGGTATGCCTCGAGACGCTCCTGCGGCACTTCATTGCCGATCAGGCCCTTCAGGTAGGTCAACGCCTCATCGAACGAGTCGCTGCCGCCGGTGCGGGCAATGTCATCGTTGCAGGGTATCCAGATGCCGCCACCGGAGACCGCGCTGGTGCCGCCGTACTTGTCCGACTTCTCGACCACGACCGCCTTCAGGCCATGCCCGTGGGCCACCAGCGCGGTGGTCATGCCGCCGCCACCGGAGCCTACGACGACAACGTCGTATTCCTGATCCCACTGCTTGGATTCGTTGACGCCCATAGCCTTCCCCGGAAATGAATTACCCCCTCCCCGCGCAAGGGAGAGGGTCGTTGCTTGGTGCCGACCTAGATGAAGAAGTCGGTGTTCTCGCGGCCCAGCAGCACGCCGCCGAAGTTGCGGCCGAACTGCTCGGGGTTGTTCGCGTAGTGGCCACGCGCCGCCATGATGTCGAGCATGTAGCGATGCAACGGGAAGTCCGTGAAGATGCCGCGGCCACCACAGGCCGACAGCAGCTGGTAGGCGTGGCGCGCGCTGCGCTCCACGACCTGCGAAGCCTGGTGCCGGAACAGCAGGCGCTGCGGGATATCGTCCAGCGGCTGCTTGTTGCGGATCTTGGTCATCAGCACATCGAAGTTGCGATGCAGCACCAGCTTCATCTCATCGATCGCGACCGCGGTTTCCGCCGCCGCCAGCTGCGCCGGTGCCTGCTCAGACGTCTTGTTGCCCATATCGCCGACCCGCACCTTGGCGAAGTCGAGGAAGGTATCCAGCGCACCCTGCAGGCCGCCTATCGCCGCCGAGGACACCGCGCGCACGAAGATCTGGCCAAACGGCAGCTTGTAGAGGTCTGAAGTGAACGTGTCGCGCCCCGGGTTGGTGCCCATGAAGCCGTCACTGGCCTTGTGCGTGCGGTACTCCGGCACGAACACGTCCTTGACCACGATGTCCTTGGAGCCGGTGCCCTTGAGGCCCATGACGTGCCAGGTGTCGATGACTTCAAAATCCGACTTCGGCAACAGGAAGGTGCGGTACTCGGGCGGCTGGCCCTGGTTGAAGATCAGGCCACCCAGAAACACCCAGTCACAATGATCGATGCCGCTGGAGAACCCCCAGCGACCGCTGAACCTGAAGCCGCCCTCTACCGGTGTGACCTGGCCCTTGGGCATGTAGGTCGAGGCGATCAGCACCGAATGATCGCCTGAGCCCCATACATCGGCTGCGGCCTTGGGATCGAACAAGGCGATCTGCCAGTTGTGCACACCGATCACGCCGTAAATCCAGGCAGTCGACATGCAACCCTCGGCCAGCGTCATGCAGACGTCGTAGAACACCTGCGGGTCCATCTCGTAGCCGCCGTATTGCTTGGGCTTGAGGATGTCGAAAAAGCCGGCTTCCTTCATTTCGGCAACGGTCGCGTCCGGCACCTTGCGATCCGCCTCGGTTTGGGCGGTGCGCTCCTTGAGCCTGGGCACCATGTCGCGGGCGCGCTGCACCAGCACTTCGGGACTGACGAGCGGGACGGTCTTGGGGCTGGTGGTTGGCACTGCATTCTCCTTGGGTTCGGATCGGTCGGCCGGGCACGCGGGCAGCCAGCCTGTCATTTCGCAGCCTTTTTCACAGAATTCGGTAGTGGCAGCATCACCCGAAATGACTAGCCTGCGCGCAGCGCGGCGCGCTGTTCGCGCCGCTGATCCCTGATTACGCAAGGGCCCAGGGGCCGGATGCCGCCGGCACCGCAACTCCGCTGCTGAGCGCGCGCGCAATGGCACCTGCCGCGTGCCGCAGCATTACGTTTCGCCAATATTCGCGATAGTCTGGCCCCAGGCAGCGAGGCAAAGCTGCCAACTAGACTTGGCGCAATACTTTCTGGGGAACGCAATGAAACACGCAGCACTCGGCGGCGCATGGTTGCTGGCGGCATGCAGCGCATGGGCAATTCCGGAAGGGCCGGAATTCCCTTCGGCTGAGTGGAC
Source organism: Solimonas sp. (assembly GCA_041612095.1). Lineage (GTDB taxonomy): Bacteria > Pseudomonadota > Gammaproteobacteria > Nevskiales > Nevskiaceae > Solimonas. Next base: position 7,849 of record JBFJJW010000149.1, read on the forward strand.
CGAACGCGATCTGCTCAATGTTGCAAGAACAACCGAAGCCCCTACCGAACAGCTGCTGAATCCGGACTTCGTCCAGCGCTGGCAGGAGCAGACGCTGGCCAACACGCTGGAGTGGAATCAACGCGCGCTCGGTGACCCGAGTTGGCTGCTGCTGCCGTCCGGCAACACGCCGCTGACGCCGCTGTGTACCACCTGGGGCGAACAGTGCGCCGGTGATCCGTTCCGCTATCCGTCCGCCTCCGGCCCCGACGGCGCAGCGTTCTACGCTGACGAAGCCGAAGTCATTCCTGTCGTGTTCTACGACCGCGGCTGCGCGC
>JBFJJW010000150.1:0-8095 GCA_041612095.1 Solimonas sp.
GTTAGAATGAATTGAACGATGGGGAATCGCGCGGCTGAAAGAATTGCGGCGTGCTGCTTTCGTCGCCGCCCAGCCCTTGATGGCTGTATTTCAGCCGAATTGACCGCCGCTTGCAAGCGCCGCCGGATTCCAGCAGCAAACTACCATGCAACCCGACCATCTTTCAGACGTCCGCTTTGCGGACCTCCCCCTGCATCCCAGCCTGCACGCCGGGCTCGAGAAACTGGGCTACTCCCATTGCACCCCGATCCAGGCCGCGACCCTTCCCCTGGCGTTGCGTGGCGAGGATCTGGCCGGGCAGGCGCAGACCGGCACCGGCAAGTCCGCCGCCTTCCTGCTGGCGACCATGAACCACCTGCTGGCACATCCGCGTGCCCCCGCAGACGACAGCCGGCAGCCGCGCGCCTTCATCCTGGCCCCCACTCGCGAGCTCGCCGTTCAGATCCACAAGGACGCGCTGGGCCTGGGCGCCGCGACCGGCCTGCGCATGACCGTCTGCTACGGCGGCGCCGGCTATGAGCAGCAGCGCAGCAGCATAGAGGACGGGGTCGACATCCTGATCGGCACCCCGGGACGTCTGATCGACTATTTCAAGCAGGGCACCTATCACCTGAAGCAGATCGAGGTCCTGGTGCTGGACGAGGCCGATCGCATGTTCGATCTGGGCTTCATCGACGACATCCGCTACCTGATTCGCAAGATGCCGGCGCCGGTCAAGCGCAAGAACTACCTGTTCTCGGCAACGCTGTCCCACCGGGTGCTGGAGCTGGCCTACGAGCACATGAACAGCCCGCAGAAGATCGAGATCGAACCCGAGCAGGTCACGGCCGAGCGCGTCACCCAGGCCATGGTGCACGTAGCCAATGACGAAAAGCTGCCGATGCTGATCGGCCTGCTGCGCAACAAGCAGGCCGCGCGCTCTCTGGTGTTCATCAATACCAAGCGGGAGGCGGAGCAGCTGGAGCGCGGGCTGAAGCTGAACGGCTTCCAGGCCAGCGTACTGTCCGGGGACGTTGCGCAGGGCACGCGCATGCGTCTGCTCGAGGAGTTCGTTTCCGGCAAGCTACCGATACTCGTGGCCACCGATGTGGCTGCGCGTGGCCTGCACATCCCCGGCGTGGATCTGGTGGTCAACTACGACCTGCCGCAGGACGCGGAAGACTACGTCCACCGCATCGGCCGCACCGCGCGCGCAGGCGCCAGCGGCGATGCCATTTCACTGTGCTGCGAAACCTGGGTGTACTCGCTGCCGGAGATCGAGAAATACATCGGTGCACGTATTCCACCGCTGGAGAACGGCCACGCGCTGATTGCCACCGACTTTGTCGCGCCACCGCCGTTACCGCGTCGCCACTTCGGCGGCGGTGGTGGCGGCGGTCGCGGCCGCAAACCGCCACCGCGCCGCCGCTGAGCTTGCGTCAGGCCCGCGCTGCGCGGCATATTCGCGCATCAGTCGCACTCACTGGAGCACCTCAGGCGATGGTTCTTTCGGCCGGATCAGGGCTAGGCCTCCGCACCCGCATCTGCCTCCTCGCTCTGGCGCTAGCGGGTTTGAGCGCGACGGCATCGCTGCCGGCGATGGCTGCCCCTGGCGCCAGCAGCAGTCAGGTCGCCACCTCGGGCACCAGCAAGAAATCCACCGCCCAACCCCAGCAGAAGAAGGTCAAGAAGGCGAAGAAGGCCAATGTGCAGGCGCCGCCGTCGGTGGGGCAGCAACTCGGATTGCGCGAGACGCCCGACGCCTTGGCTTTGCGCTCCAGCGTGGCACTGGTAGCCGATCAGGTGTCCGGCGAGCTGCTGGTTGCCAAGAACATCGACGCCGTGCTGCCGATTGCCTCGCTGACCAAGCTGATGACTGCGCTGGTCGTGGTCGAAGCCGGGCTGCCGCTGGACGAGACCCTGCAGATCACCGCGGCCGACCTGGACCGCGAAAAGAACACCTATTCGCGGTTGGCCGTCGGCAGCAAGCTGAGCCGGGACGACATGCTGCTGCTGGCGCTGATGTCGTCGGAGAATCGGGCGGCGTCGGCACTGGGCCGGCACTATCCCGGCGGCCTGCCCGCCTTCGTCAACGCGATGAATGCGCGCGCCCGGTCCCTGGGCATGACGATGACCCACTACCAAGACGCCAACGGGCTCTCCAGCCGCAACGTATCAACCGCTCGCGATTTGCTGAAGCTCGTGGATGCCGCCTATCAACAGCCGCTGATCCGCGCCTACTCGACGCAGAAGCAGCATGTGGTCCGCCCCGCACGGCAACCGCTGACCTTCGGCACCAGCAATCGCCTGTTGCGCGCGTCGTCCACGGATTGGGAAATCGGCCTGCAGAAGACCGGCTTTACCAACGAGGCGGGGCGATGCCTCGTCATGCAGACCACCTTGCGGGATCGCCCACTGGCGATGATCTTCCTTGATTCAAGCGGAAAACTGACGCGCTACGGCGACGCCAGCCGCGTGCGGAAATGGATCGAAAGCAGCCCCGCAGGCACGATCAAGGTCGAGCAGCGCCGATCACCCGCACCGGCACCCGCCGCTACGCTGTCTCACTCCTGACGCCATCCGCGCCGGGGGTCAAGTCCGCCAGCAGCTTGGCGCTGTCGAAACCGGGGAGATCGCGCTCCGGCTGACTGCTATCGGGTTGGCGCAGCCCCACGACCTGGGCAATGCCAAACTGACGCGCTGCCGCGAGCACCGGCGCGCTATCGTCGACGAACAGCGTGCGCGTCCGATCAAACGGATGGCTCGCATGTAGCGCGGACCAGAACTCGGCACTCTCCTTGGGGGCACCGAAATCGTGCGAGCAGACGATGCGATCGAACTGCGCCGCCAGTCCGGTATGCGCGAGCTTCAGCCGCCAGCTGTCAGGGTGCGCGTTGGTGGCCAGCCAGAGCTGGCGCCCCGAGGCACGCACCGTTGCAAGGAATCTCTCCACTCCCGGAAGCACACCGATGCGGTGGCGAACCTCATGCTTGAGCGCGGCCATGTTGAGCCCCGTGGTCCGACTCCAGTAGTCGGTGCAATACCACGGCAGCGTGTGCTGGACCGCCGCGAACTTCGGTGCCAGCTCGGCACGCGCGTGCTCCAGCTCGATGCCCTGCAACGCCGCATAGCGTTGCGGCACCAGTTCGCGCCAGAAGTAGTTGTCGTAGGCCAGATCCAGCACCGTGCCGTCCATATCGAGCAGCACCCACTCAACGGCAGGCCAGTTCACTGAATATGTCATAGGAACCGTATGATACGGCCCCTATGACACACACCAACGAACTTTTTGAAGCAGTCCGCGCTATTGCCTGCTCGGCTGGCGACCACATCATGACGGTGTATCGCTCCGCGGATTTCGATGTCAGCCGCAAGGACGACGATTCACCGCTGACCCAGGCCGATCTGGCGGCGCACCGGCATATCGTGGCCGAGTTGCAGGCCCTGACACCGGATATCCCAGTGCTCTCGGAAGAGGCTGCGGACATCCCGTATGCCGTCCGGCGCAACTGGACACGCTACTGGCTGGTAGACCCGCTCGATGGAACCAAGGAGTTCATCAAGCGCAACGGTGAGTTCACGGTCAACATTGCGCTAATCGAAGATGGCGTTGCAACGCTCGGCGTCGTTCATGCGCCCGCGCTGGAACAGACTTACGCGGCTGCCGCCGGGCTCGGCGCATTTCGCTGGCAGGCCGCGCAGCGCGAGGTCATCCACACGCGAGAAGTACCTGCGCAACCGGCGTTTGTCGTCAGCAAGTCTCACCGCGACGCCGCGCTGGAGGCCCTGCTGGCCAATGCGCCCCCGCATGATGCCGTCAGCCGCGGATCGTCGCTGAAGTTCTGCCAGGTCGCCTGCGGCGAGGCCGACCTATACCCGCGTACCGGCCCCACCTCGGAATGGGACACCGCAGCCGGCCAGTGCGTTGTCGAGCAGGCTGGGGGGCGGGTCCTGCAGACACCGGAGTTGCTGCCGCTGCGGTACAACCAGAAGGAGTCGTTGCTCAATCCGGGCTTTCTGGTGGTCGGCCGCGCCGACTATGACTGGCCACGCAAGCTGGGCATGCAGCGCTGAACTCCGGAAAGCCTGGCGAGGCCGTATGATCCGACCAGCCCGGATCGCGGCCGTCAGTTGGCCGGCTGCGCCAGGCTGACCTGAGAGAAGTCGCGCGCCTGAGGGTGCCCGGGCGCCGCTACCGCCTTTTCATCCCGGAGAAGTTGACAGGTGCGAAGGCCGGCTGCGCGCGCGGCATCCAGCTCCTCGCCAATATCGGACAGAAACAGCACCTGCTCGCCGGGCAGCTTGAGCGCCTGCAGGATGCGCTGGTAAGCACTTGCTTCGCGCTTGCCGCCGATGCGGGTGTCGAAGTAACCCGAGAACAGTGGGGTCAGATCTCCGGCGTCGCTGTGGCCGAAGATCAGTTTCTGCGCGGCTACCGAGCCGGAGGAGTAGACATACAACGCCATGCCCTGCGCATGCCAGCGCCGCAGGTACTCCGGCGTATCGGCGTAGACATGGCCCTTGAGCGCTCCGGCCTCGTACCCGATCTTCCAGATCAATCCCTGCAGCGCCTTCAGCGGGGTGAGTTTTTTGTCCTCATCCATCCACTGCTCAAGCACGTCGGCGGCCTCGTCTATCGACAGATCGGCACCGACCAGCTTCTCGACATCATCCAACAGGTGCTGCACCTCGTCGTTGCCGCTCTGCTCCCTGAGAAACGCACGCACATGGGCCTTGGCGTAGGGAAACAGCGTCTGATGCACAAAGTCGATTGACGACGTCGTGCCCTCGATATCGGTGACGATCGCGCGGATCACCGCGCAGCCTCGTAGCGAGGAAAGCGATCAGCGATCGGGTCACCCGTGAACTTTCCGACCCAACCCTCGGGGATCCGGAAGAAGCGTATGGCCTTGAAGTAAGGCTTCGGCCCCATGTCGAACCAGTGCGTCGTGTTCGCGGGAAGATTGATCAGGTCGCCGCGCGTGCATTCGGTCATGTAAACCCGGCCGCCAGAGCGGATATAGAACATGCCGGCACCATCCACAAAGAATCGGGTCTCGAAGTCGTCATGCGTGTGTTCGGCCAGAAACTTGCCGCGCTTGGCTTCGAGTTCCGGATCATCCGGCTGCATCGCCACCACATCGATGCTGACAAAACCATAGCGCTTGTTCAGCAGAGCGATGGCGTCCTGATAGGCGGCGATCACCTCCTCAGGGCCCGCCGTGGCATCCAGCGGGCGCGAAGCATCCCAGCGCTCGAACTCAACTCCGACGGCTGCGAGTTGATCGCGAATATCCGCGTACTCGTGGTAACGGCCCAATACGGTCGCCGCATCGTCATCGGCGCAGACTGTCAACGTGGTCATTCCACTCCCCTCTTCAGCAGACGCGAGCGCAGCTCGCACTCAAACATGAACTCCAGTGCCTCGACACGCCAGCGCGCTTGTGCCACATCCGCGCCCCAGGCGTACAAGCCATGTCCGGCAATGACGTAGGCCGGGGCGGTGGGCTCGCGTTTCAGGTAGGCGTCCACCGCGGCGGCCAGCCGCGGGATGTCCTGATCGTTCTCGAACACGGGCACCATCACCGATGTATCGTGAGTGGTGATCCCCGGCAGCAGTTTCAAGAGTTCGTAGCCGCGCAGCTCGATATGCACGCCCTGCATCGACAGCACGGTATTGGCCACCGAATGCGTATGCAGCACGCTGCCGATCGCCGGATCCATGCGGTATAGCTGACAGTGAAGCAGGGTTTCGTAGGAGGCCTTGCGGACACTGGCGACGGGAGCACCGTCCATATCCGCCTCCAGAAACTCGGCGCGGCTCAGCTCACCCTTGTGGCAGCCCGATGCCGTAATCAGCATGCGCGCATCGGACAGCCGAGCGGAAAAGTTTCCCCCGGTGGCGGGCACCCAGCCACGCTGATGAAACAGCGAACCCGCTGCTATCAGCCGATCGGCAAGGCCGTTCTGTATGTTGGTCAAAGCAGTCATCGTGCGCGAACTCTAGAAGATGCCCATGTATGGCTCAATGCGGCGACGTTACACCAGGAACAACGCGGCAAGGCCCAGGAAGATGAAGAATCCCATGCTGTCGGTCGTGGCCGTGAGAATGACGCTGGAGCCCATCGCCGGGTCGCGGTCGAACCGATGCAGCAGCACCGGCGCCAACACGCCGACGAGCGCCGCCGCAATCAAGTTCAGCATCAAGGCGCCGGCAATTACCGCAGCCAGCTTCGGATTCTGATACAGCAACAGGGTCGCAAGCCCGAGTACCGCCCCCCAGATCAATCCGTTGAAGGCGTTGATCGACAGTTCGCGTGCCAGAATCTGCCGCAGCTGGGCGGTCCCCAGCTGCTTGGTGGCCAGCCCTCGAACCACCAGCGCAACCGACTGGTTTCCGGTGTTGCCGCCGATGCTGGCGACGATCGGCATCAGCGCCGCAAGGGCAACCAGGCCTGCGATCACGTCCTCAAACGCGCCGATGACGCGGGACGCCATGAAGGCAGTCGCCAGATTGATCGCCAGCCACGGCCAGCGGCGGCGGGCGCTTTGCAGCACAGGGGCAAACAGATCCTCGTCCGCCTCGGTCAGGCCCACTTGCCGCAAGGCCTCGCTCTGTGCGCGCTCGTTGATCTCATCCACTACCGCATCCACCGTGATGCGGCCGACAACCTGATGATGCAGATTGACCACCGGCGCGGAGATCAGGTCGTACTTCTCGAACGCGTCGACGGCATCGCGCGCGAGATCGTCCGTATAGAAGTATTCCGGACGCCGCGCCATCACCGTCGCCACCTCAGCCTCCGGCTCGCCCAGCAGCAGCGCATCCAGAGTTAGCACACCCTGCAGCGCGTTGTTGCGATCAACCACGATCAGTTCGTTGCTATGTCTGGGCAACTTCTTTTTCCGACGCAGCAGCCGTTGAACCGCCTCCAGCGTCGCGTCCTCGCGTACCGCGACGAAATCGAGATCCATCATCGCGCCGACCGTGCCGTCCGGAAACATCAGCACCGAGCGCACTTCCGCCTGGTCGGCGCGATCCAGTCCTTCCAGCATGGCTTGCCGCTGCTCCTCGGGCAGACCACCGATCAGGTCGGCAATGTCTTCCGAATCCAGCGTGCGCATCAGTGAGGAGAGTTCCTCCGACCGCATCCCGGTAACCAGCGATCGCCTGACCGCCTCGGCGGTCTCCAGCAGCACAGCGCCGCGTCGTTCGGGGGCCACCAGCCCCCAGGCGGCCGCTCGCGGCTCCGGCGCCAGGCTCTCGAGCACGAACGCGATGTCGGCCGGATGGAAATGCGCCATGCGCTGCTGCAACGCAGCCTGATGCTGGCGCTCAACCAGCTGCGCCACCACATCCTGGTTGCGATTCTCCGAGCGCTGCAACAACTCCTTCTCGATCGCCTGCCGCGACAGCAGTTCAATGACCTGCGCCCGCGCCTGCTCCAGGTGTCGGTGATGAGGATGTGCTTCCGCGACTTCGGTCATGACCTCATCCTGATCCAGTTCCATTGCAGATTACGGCACGGCCTACCCACGCGCTCAGCGCAGAGCGCCCCACAAACGACGACGCCACCCGCAAGGGTGGCGTCGTCTGCAGCCGTTGTACCTGCAGCGTGGAAGCGGGTCGGCAGCCTAGTCGGCCATCGCCCCGGCAACCGAACTACTTGATCTTGGCTTCCTTGAACTCGACGTGCTTGCGCACGACGGGGTCGTACTTCTTGAACAGGAACTTGTCCGGCGTGTTCTTACGATTCTTGGTCGTGGTGTAGTAATAGCCCGTGTCCGCAGTTGACACCAGCTTGATCTTCTCGACGTCTTTTTTCTTCGCCATGACCCTTACACCTTCTCGCCACGAGCACGAAGCTCGGACAGCACGACTTCAAGGCCGCGCTTGTCAATGATGCGCATGCCGTGCGCGGACAGGCGCAGCGTCACAAAACGCTTCTCCGCCTCGACCCAGTAGCGGTGCGTGTGCAGATTCGGCTCAAAACGGCGACGGTGCCTGTTGTTGGCATGAGACACCGTATTGCCGACCAACGGCCGCTTGCCGGTGACCTGACAGACTTTCGACATGACACAAAACCCCGGGATAAACAGACGGCGCACAGCCATA
>JBFJJW010000151.1:0-8020 GCA_041612095.1 Solimonas sp.
AAACACCCGAAATCCGGCCTGGCACAGCTTGGCGATCGCCTCGAGGCTGCCGTGGACCGGCAGCCATTCGGCCGGGGATTTGATGTAGTCCGGTGAGTCCTCGTTGATGACGCCGTCGCGGTCGAGTATGACGATTTTCATGGCCGCACTTTAGCGCGTGCCCGGCTTACCCGGGCAGTTGTGCCAGATCGGCTACCGAACGACATAGCGTATCCAGGCGTGACAGCAGGGCCAGTCGGTTGGCGCGGATCGCCAGTTCGGGGTCGTTGACCATCACAGCGTCGAAGAATGCGTCCACCGGCTCACGCAGTTCAGCGAGGTTGACCAGCTGCGCGGTGTAGTCCGCCGTCCTGGCATTCAGTGACTCGAGTTCCTGCAACTTGATGTACAGGGCGCGCTCGGCGTCGTGCGTCAGCAGGCGGGATTCGAGTGGTGCCACGCCCGAGTCTGCTTGCTTGAGAATATTGCGGATGCGCTTATTGGCCGCGGCGAGATTGGGGGCGGCCGGTAGCGCGACGAAGTGATGTACCGCCAGCAGGCGGTGCTGGAAATCCAGCGGCTGCGATATGCCCATGGCCTTCACCGACTCAAACACTTCAGTGCCAATCTCGCGGCCATCGACGGCCTGCCCGACCAGATACGCACGCAGTCGGTCCATTGCGAAATCCGTGAGCTCGCCTAGAACGGCTGCATCGCGCTTGCCCGCGGGTTGCGGTTCCAGCGCCGCTTTGAACAGCGAGTGCAGATCCAGTGGCAGCCGCGCCTCGAGACAGATGCGCAGCACACCCAAAGCGGCACGGCGCAGCGCGTAAGGGTCCTTGCTGGCGGTCGGTTTCTGGCCAATGGCGAAAATGCCGGCCAGGGTATCGAGCTTGTCGGCCAGGGCCACGATCTGGCCTTCGAGCGTGGCGGGGATCGACGTGCCCTGCTGCGTGGGCAGATAGTGCTCGCGGACGGCGGTGGCGACCGCGGCGGTCTCGCCGGATTTCTGCGCGTAGTAACCGCCCATCACGCCTTGCAGCTCGGGGAACTCGAACACCATCTTGGTGACCAGATCATTCTTCGCAAGCGTCGCGGCGCGCTCGACCGCAGCAACATCCGCGTTGAGCGTTCTCGCAATCTGCGCGGCCAGCGTGGTGATGCGCCCGACCTTGGCGCCGATGCTGCCGAGCTCCTTCTGGAACGTGACGCTTGCCAGTTGCTCTCCATATGCAGCGAGTGGCTGCTTCAGGTCCTGCCGCCAGAAGAACAGGGCGTCGCTCAGGCGCGGCCGCACGACACGCTCGTTACCGGTAATGACCTGGGCGACGTCGCGCGATTCGATGTTGGCGACTGTGATGAATGCCGAGGTCAGCTGGCTCAGCGGGGCATCCCTGAACACGGTGAAGTACCGCTGATTGGTTTCGACGGTGGCGACAATCACCTCTGGCGGCAGTTCCAGATAGCTGTCTTCGAAATGTCCGGCAATCGCCACCGGCCACTCGACCAGGGCGGTGACCTCGTCAAGCAACGCTTCGGCGATCCGCGCGTGGCCGCCCAGGCGCCGGGCTTCGCCTTCGATCTGTCGGCGGATTTCCTGCTTGCGGGCGGCGGGCTCGGCCCAGACATGGGCGCGCCGCAGGGCGGATGCGTACGCCGCAGGCGCATCCAGAGTGATCGCGGCGGGGGCGTGAAAGCGGTGGCCATACGTGACGCGACCTGCGCTGAGGCCAAAGCGCTGCAAAGGGACGACTTCTGTCCCCAGCAGGCATAGCAGCCATTGCACCGGGCGCACAAAGGTTTCCTCGCCCTCGCCCCAGCGCATGCGCTTGGGCACCAACGCGTCCATGCCCTTGAGCGTTTCCTCGAATATCTCCGGCAGCAGCTCGGCGGTTGCTCGGCCCGGCGCGCGGTGGGCGTAGTGCAGCTTGCCGTCCTTTTCCCCGAGTTCGCTGAACGCTACGCCACAGGACTTGGCAAAACCCAGGCCTGCAGCCGTCGGCTGGCCGTCCTTCAGCGCCGCCTTCAGCGCCGGTCCGGTGCGCTCGATCTGCTGATCGGGTTGCTGTGCCGCGACCTCAGGAATGCAGACGGCAATGCGGCGCGGCGTTGCAAACGTCTCGCTCTGTGCGCCAAACGGGATTTGCCGCTTGCGCAGCCCCTCGCTGACTCCGTCATGCAGCGCGCCGGCCAGGGCGGTCACGTAGCGTGCCGGCAGATCTTCGGTGCCGATTTCAAGCAGGAGCGGGTGGGCAGCCATGAACGGTTCTATCGGGAGGGGCAAAGGCAAAAGGCCGGCCATTTTCCGTGAAGCGCGTCGGATCGCCAAATGAGCCCGGCATCCTTGGTCTAGGGGCGTGCGTACTGAGCAGGGTGAGCTGCGGCAAGATGATAGTCACACAGCATCGAAGTGCAGAATTAAATTAATTGGATTAATTGACCGCGCGGCTGGAAGATGGTGGCTGACCGCAGTGCGAGGTGGCCGCTGAAGGCTGCCGAGCTTGGGTCCGGACCCCGCGGCGCCGTCTGCACCCATGCCCTGTCGGGATGGGGTGAAGCAACGGCCCAACAATCTGAAGCTGTTGTCCCGGGGCGTTGCCCCGCGCCTGATCGGGCGTAAAGTGCAAGCAAAGGAAGGAGACATCCATGTCAACTGAAGCGAAGTGCCCGTTCTCGGGCGGCAACCGCAGGCAAGCAGTGGCCGGCGCGACCACCAACGCGAAGTGGTGGCCCAACCAACTCAATCTGAAAATCCAGCACCAGCATTCCGAGTTGTCCAATCCCTTGGGTCAGGCGTTCAACTACGCCGAGGCCTTCAAGCGTCTGGACCTCCATGCAGTGATCAAGGATTTGCACGCGCTGATGACGGATTCGCAGGACTGGTGGCCGGCGGACTACGGGCATTACGGCCCGTTCTTCATCCGCATGGCCTGGCATAGTGCAGGCACCTATCGCATCGCCGATGGCCGTGGCGGTGCCGGTTCCGGCACCCAGCGATTCGCGCCCCTCAACAGCTGGCCCGACAATGGCAATCTCGACAAGGCGCGTCGCCTGCTGTGGCCGATCAAGCAGAAATACGGACGTGCGCTGTCGTGGGCGGATCTGATGGTGCTGGCCGGGAACGTCGCCCTGGAGTCCATGGGCTTCAAGACCTTTGGCTTTGCCGGCGGCCGCGAGGATGTCTGGGAGCCGGAGGACGACATCGACTGGGGGCCCGAGGCCGAATGGTTGGGCGACCAACGCTACAGCGGCGATCGCGAGCTGGACAATCCGCTGGGCGCGGTACAGATGGGGTTGATCTATGTGAATCCCGAAGGCCCCAACGGCAAGCCCGATCCGGTCGCCTCGGCCCGCGATAGCCGCGAAACGTTCGCACGCATGGCGATGAACGATGAGGAGACCGTCGCGCTGGTGGCCGGCGGCCACACCTTCGGCAAGTGCCACGGCGCGGGAGATCCCGGCCAGTATGTGGGCCCCGAGCCCGAGGGTGCGGACCTTGAGGATCAAGGGTTCGGTTGGAAGAACAGCCTGGGCACCGGCAATGGCGCGCATACCATCACCAGCGGTCTGGAAGGCGCGTGGACGCCCAACCCGATACGCTGGGACAACGACTACTTCGACGTGCTGTTCAAGTACGAGTGGACGCTGACCAAGAGTCCCGCCGGGGCGCACCAGTGGACGCCGAAGGATGCCGATGCACAGGGGACCGTGCCGGATGCACATGACCCGTCCAAGCGCCATGCGCCGATGATGTCCACCGCGGACCTCGCGCTGCGCATGGACCCGGCCTACGAGAAGATCTCCCGCCATTACCAGCAGAATCCCAAGGCCTTTGCCGATGCCTTTGCGCGCGCCTGGTACAAGCTGACCCATCGCGACATGGGCCCGGTAACCCGATATCTGGGACCTCTGGTGCCGAAGGCGTCGCTGATCTGGCAGGACCCCGTTCCCGCTGTCGATCATGAGCTGATCGGGAAGGCGGAGGTCGCCGCACTCAAGGCCAAGATTCTTGCCTCGGGGCTATCGGTGTCGCAGTTGGTGACGACCGCATGGGCCTCGGCGGCCACCTATCGGCATAGCGACAAGCGTGGAGGCGCCAACGGCGCGCGCATCCGACTGGCCCCGCAGAAGGAGTGGGCAGTCAACCAGCCGGCCGCGCTGGCAAAGGTGCTGCAGGCGCTGGAAGGGATACAGCGTGAGTTCAACGAGGCACAGTCTGGCGACAAGAAGGTATCGCTGGCGGACCTGATCGTCCTGGGTGGCTGCGTGGCTGTCGAGCAAGCGGCGAAGAAGGCGGGCCACGCGGTCGCGGTTCCGTTCACGCCTGGCCGTACCGACGCCCTGCAGGAGCAGACCGACGTCGAGGCTTTCGCAGTGCTGGAACCGACCTCGGATGGCTTCCGCAACTACGCCCGCAAGGGCTACGAGGCCCGGGCTGCGGAGCTGTTGATCGACCGCGCCAACCTGATGACGCTGACCGCGCCGGAAATGACGGTGCTGATTGGCGGCATGCGTGCGCTCAATGCCAATGTGGGCGGCACCCAGCATGGCGTCTTCACGCAGCGGCCCGAGGTCCTGACCAACGACTTCTTCGTGAATCTGCTCGACATGAGAACCCAGTGGCGGAAGTCGGCGAACGCCGAAGGCGTGCTGGAGGGGCATGATCGATCCAGCGGTAAGCTGAAGTGGACCGCAACCGTGACCGATCTGGTGTTCGGCTCCAACTCCCAACTGCGCGCGCTGGCGGAGGTCTATGCCGCCGCCGACGCCCAGGAAACCTTCGTGCATGAGTTCGTTGCGGCCTGGACCAAGGTCATGAATCTGGACCGTTACGATCTGAGCTGATGCCCGAAGTGTTCGTGCGCCACTTCAAGCCGGGTGGCGCGCGGACCGGTGGTTCAACCCCCCAAATCAACCGGAGTCCCCGATGGAACAGCCCAGCAAGATTGTTTACACCGCCCACGCCACCTCCAGGGGTGGGCGCGAGGGTCAATCCCGCTCCTCTGACGGCGCATTGGATGTGAAGCTTGTGGTGCCCAAGGAAATGGGCGGCCCCGGCGTCGGTGGCACCAATCCGGAGCAACTGTTTGCAGCCGGCTACTCGGCCTGCTTTCTGGGGGCGCTGAAGTTTGTGGCGGGCAAGCAGAAGCTGACATTGCCCGCCGAGACCTCGATCGATGCCAGCGTCGGCATTGGCCCCACGTCTACGGGATTTGCGATCACGGCGGCGCTGAAGATCAATGTTCCGGGCATGGATCGCGCGCAGGCGCAGGCATTGATCGAAGCCGCGCACGTGGTCTGCCCCTATTCCAATGCCACCCGCGGCAACGTGGACGTGCAACTCAGCCTGGCCTGAGACCCACTCGGAGAACAACCGCATGGATGCCATCAACTACGGCCTGCGCCCGCTGAATCTAGCCGCGCCGGCCGCTGCCGCTTCGGGCCTGAGCCGTCGTGAGTTCATCGTCACCTCGCTTGCCAGTGGCTTTGCACTGGCCTCAGGGGCCGTGCAGGCGCAGGCGATTCACACCGATGCCAAGGGCCTGACCGCGGGCGCGGTCAGCGTGCCTGTGAACGGAGGAGCCCTTCCCGCCTATCGCGCGATGCCGGCTGCCGGCAAGAACCTGCCGGTGCTGCTGGTGATACAGGAGATTTTTGGTGTGCATGAGCACATCAAGGATGTCTGTCGGCGCTATGCCAAGCAGGGCTACTACGCCATTGCACCCGAGATGTTTGCGCGGCAGGGCGATGTATCGAAGATGACGGATATCAACACCATTCTCTCGGAGGTGGTGTCCAAGGTGCCGGATGCTCAGGTCATGGCTGATCTCGATGCGACGCTGGCCTATGCCAGGGCCAGCGGGTCGGTGGACGCGGCGCGTGCGGGCATCGTCGGCTACTGCTGGGGCGGGCGCACGGTGTGGCTGTACGCTGCCCACAACTTCGCGATCAAGGCCGGCGTTGCCTACTATGGCCTGCTCAGCGGCATGACCTCAGCGATCAAGCCCAAGGACCCGCTGGATATCGCGGAGGCACTCAAGGTGCCGGTGCTGGGGCTGTACGCGGGGCTGGATACCTATATCCCGCAGGACGTGGTGCAGCAGATGAGGGAGCGGCTCGCCCAGGGGGTTTCCGGTTCGGAGCTGCTGGTGTTTCCCGGCGTCAATCATGGCTTCAACGCCGACTACCGCCCGACCTACGACCGTACTGCGGCGGAGTACGCCCGCAAGCTGGCCGGTGACTGGCTCAAGGATCACGGCGCCTGACCTGGGCCTGATCCTGGCGCAGGCACGGCGCCGCGATCAGGCTTGCGGAGTAAAAAACGGCAGGCGGTAAAGGCCGAACGCGGTCAGCGCTTCGGCGCGCGCAACGCGTTGCATCAGGGCCGGATAGCGGGCGCGGTCCAGCGTCAGCGCTTCATGCAGAAAGCTTGCAACCGCTGTGACCGTGATGTCTGCCTGCGCCCACCGGGTGCCCAGCAGCCATTCGCTGTCAGCCGCGCCGGCCTCGGCGTCCAACGCCTGCAAGGCGTCCTCCATCTGGCCGCGACAACGTTCGACCCAGGGCGCATGACGCTTGTCCTCCGGGCGAAACGCGCGCTCGTATAGCTGCGACACACCCTTGTCGGCCGCGCCGGTCGCGATCGCCATCAGCTGCAGCGCCTTCCGCGGCGGCGCACCTTGCGCTGGCAGCAGGGCGTTCTCGGGGCCGGCGCGCTCGTCGAGGTAATCGAGGATGGCGGCTGATTCCACCAGCGTTTCGCCATCGTCAAGGATCAGTGCGGGTACACGGCCCAGCGGATTGTGACGACGAATCGCAGCTTGATCCTTGCCCACCGACCAGCTGTGATGCTCGAACTCAAATCCCAGCAGGTGCATGCTGACGGCAACACGCCGCACATAGGGCGAGTCCAGCATGCCGATCAACTGCATCACGCCGCCTTTGAGGCAGTGCCCAGCAGCGGAAAGCCCAGGGCTTCGCGCGCCGCGTAGTACGCCTCGGCGCAGCCGCGCGCCAGGGTGCGCACCCTCAGGATGTAGGCCTGGCGTTCAGTGACGCTGATGGCGCCGCGGGCATCCAGCAGATTGAAGGCGTGGCTGGCCTGAACGGTGCGCTCGTATGCGGGTAGTGGTAGCGGTGTGTCCAGCCCCAGCAGATGCTGACACTCGCCCTCGGCGCGATTGAAGCGCTCGAACAGCGTGGTGGTATCCGCGTGTTCAAAGTTGTAGGCGCTTTGTTCCACCTCGTTCTGATGGTAGACGTCGCCGTAGGTGACGATGCGCCCCCCGGTGTCGGACCAGACCAGGTCGTAGACGCTTTCCTTCTTCTGGATGTACATCGCCAGACGTTCCAGACCGTAGGTGATTTCGCCGGCTACCGGCTTGCACTCGATGCCGCCGACCTGCTGGAAGTAGGTGAACTGGGTGACTTCCATGCCATTGAGCCAGACCTCCCAACCCAGACCCCAGGCGCCGAGTGTGGGGGACTCCCAGTTGTCCTCAACGAAGCGGATGTCATGCGTCAACGTGTCGAAGCCCAGTGCCTTGAGCGAATCCAGATACAGCTGCTGGATGTTGGCCGGGCTGGGCTTCATCAGTACCTGGAACTGATAGTAGTGCTGCAGGCGGTTGGGGTTCTCGCCGTAGCGGCCATCGGTGGGCCGGCGGCTCGGCTGTACATACGCCGTGTTCCAGGGCTCTGGGCCCAGGGCGCGCAGGAATGTTGCCCAGTGGAAGGTGCCGGCGCCCATCTCCATGTCCATGGGTTGCACCAGCACGCAGCCCTGGCGGGCCCAAAAGGTCTGCAGCGTGAGTATCAGGTCCTGGAACGTCATCAGGTGGTCAAGGGCGGTGGCGCGAAGTGCGCGAGTATATCAACGCGCTTTTGTGCCCCGACGCCGGGTGGTTTGGGCTAGCATACGCCGCCCGATTGTCGCGCCCGCCCATTCCATGGCGGGGGCCCATCCTTGACCGTGACCTGGGGGCAAACCCCTGGCACGGTTAATGCTTCATTTTGGCGCACGCCGGTAGGGAATGGCCCG
>JBFJJW010000152.1:0-7877 GCA_041612095.1 Solimonas sp.
GCTGCGCTGAGCGCGCTCAGCGCCCACGCCGCCGGGTTTGCGCCGACGCTGCTTGAGGGCGTGACCGGCAGCGGCAAGACCGAGCTGTATCTGCGCCTGATCGAGGCACAACTGGCACAGGATCGGCAGGCGCTGGTGCTGGCGCCGGAAATCAGCCTGACGCCGCAGCTGCTGGATCGCTTTCGCGAGCGGCTGGGCGATGGGGTGGTCGGCTTTCATTCCGGTCTGGGTGACCGCGCCCGCGAGCAGGCCTGGCTGGCGGCGCGCGAGGGATCGGCGCGGGTTGTGGTGGGTACGCGCTCCGCGGTATTCGTGCCGTTCACGCGGCTGGGTCTGATCATCGTCGATGAGGAGCACGAGGCCAGCTACAAGCAGCAGGACGGCTTCCGTTATTCCGCCCGTGATGTGGCGGTGGTGCGCGCGCAGAAGCTGGGCATTGCGGTGGTCCTCGGCAGCGCGACCCCGGCACTGGAGACGCTGCACAATGCGCGCGCTGGGCGCTATCAGCATCTGCGTCTGAGCCAGCGCGTACAGAACCGGGCACCGCCCAAGATCCGCTTGCTGGATGTGCGCGGGCAGAAACTGGATCACGGCCTGTCGGCGCCGCTGCTGAAAGCGGTTGAGCGCTGTGTCGACAGCGACGGCCAGGCGCTGCTGTTCATCAACCGCCGCGGCTACGCGCCGTTGCTGTTGTGCCACGGCTGCGGCTGGACCGCGCCCTGCACCGAATGCGATGCGCGGATGACGCTGCACCGTGCGCGCGGCCTGCTGATCTGCCACCACTGCGGCGCGCAGCACAGTGCGCCGCGCCAGTGTCCGTCTTGCGATGCCGGTGAACTGACCCCGGTGGGGCAAGGCACGGAGCGCATTGAGCAGGCACTGGCCAACCGGTTTCCGCGCCATCGGGTTGAGCGCTTTGATTCCGATCGGGTGGCGACGCCGGCCAAGCTCGCGGCGCTGCTGGAGGATATCCGCGCGCGCCGCATACACATCCTGGTCGGCACCCAGATTCTGGCCAAGGGCCACGATTTTCCGGGCCTGTCGCTGGTGGGCATTGTCTCCGCCGATCAGGCGTTGTACGGCGCTGACTTCCGCGCCATCGAACGCATGGGGCAACTGGTGACCCAGGTGTCCGGCCGCGCCGGGCGTGCCGACAACCCGGGCGAGGTCTGGCTGCAGACCCACGAACCCGAGCATCCGCTGCTGAAAACCCTGGTCACACAGGGCTACGGCGCGCTGTGCGATGCGCTGCTGGCGGAGCGCGAGATGACCGGCCTGCCGCCGTACAGTCATCTCGCGTTGCTGCGGGCCGAGTCCAGGCAATCGGGTGCGGCGCTGCGCTTTCTGCGGGCCGCCGCGCCGCGATTCGCCGAATCACCAAGCGTGATGGCAATGACCCCGATCCCCTCGGGCATGGAGCGCCGCGCCGGCTATGTGCGGGCGCAACTGCTGTTGCAGTCCTCCAGCCGCGCGGCGCTGCACCGGGCGCTTGCCGCCCAGGTTTCACTGATGGGCGCGCTGCCCGAAGCCCGCGGTGTGCGCTGGTCGGTGGATGTTGATCCCGCGGACCTGATGTAGGCAGTGGCGGCCCGCTGTTCGGCCCGCACCCGGCGCGGCCTACGCGGTCATACCGGGTAGAATTCCGCCCTTTGCGGTTAGTCGTGAACCCCCGATGAAAGAGCAACTACAGGAACTGTTGGCGACGGCGTTGGCGCGCACGCTTGCGGAGCATGGCGCTGAGGCGGCGCCCGCCATACAGCTGGATGCAACCAAGGATCCCAAGTTTGGTGATTTCCAGACCAATCTCGCGCTGCAACTGGCCAAGCCGCTGGGCAAGCCGCCGCGTGCGGTGGCGGAAATCCTGGCGCGTCATCTGCCGGCACATGCGCAGGTCAGCAAGGTCGAGATCGCCGGCCCCGGCTTCATCAACTTCTTTGTCAGCCGCGACGCCTTCCAGAACGTGGTGGCACAGGTGCTGGAACAGGGCGCTGCCTATGGCCGCGACGACTCCGGAACCAAGGGCCGCATCATGGTGGAGTTTGTTTCCGCCAACCCTACGGGGCCGATGCATGTAGGCCACGGCCGCGGCGCGGCCTACGGCGATTCGATCAGCAAGCTGCTGGCGGCCACCGGCTGGACCGTGTGGCGCGAGTACTACATCAACGATGCCGGCCGTCAGGTCGATGCGCTGGCCGTCAGCGTGTGGCTGCGTTATCTGCAGGCCGGGGGCGAGGCAATAGAGCTGCCACAGCGTGCTTATCCCGCCGACTACATCCTGCGCACTGCGGAACGCCTGCGCGCCACGCACGGCGATGCTCTGCACAAACCCGCGGCTGTGGTACTGCAGGGCCTGCCGCCAGACCCGCGTGCGGAAGACGATGCCAGCGAGAAGCAGAAGGCGGAAGCCAAGGCCGGGCAGGAACGGTATCTGGACGCCGTCATCGAGCGCAGCCGTGAGCTGCTGGGGCCGCATTACGCCACCGTGCAGCGCACCGCGCTGGACGATCAGCTGGCGACCATTCGCCAGACCTTGCAGTCGTTCCAGGTCGAGTTCGACCAATGGACTTCCGAACGCGCGCTGGTGGATAGCGGCTTTGTGCAGAAGGCGCTGGCACGTCTGGCCGAGAAGGGCCTGACCTATGAGAAGGACGGCGCGCTGTGGATGCGTACCGAGCGCATGGGCGACGAGAAGGATCGCGTGCTGATCAAGGCGGACGGCGCGGCCACCTACTATTGCAACGACCTGGCCTATCACGTCGACAAGCTCGACCGTGGCTGGTCGACGCTGATGGACGTCTGGGGCGCGGATCACCACGGCTACATCGCGCGTGTGCGCGCCGCGATCGAGGCGCTGACCGGGCGCAAGGACGCACTGAACGTGCAGTTGATCCAGTTCGTGACGCTGTCGTCCGGGCGCATGGGCAAGCGCAGCGGCAACTTCGTCACGCTGCAGGATCTGATCGACGAGGCCGGCACTGACGCGACGCGCTTCTTCTACCTGATGCGCTCGCACGATCAGCATCTGGAATTCGATATCGATCTGGCGCGCTCGCAGTCCAACGACAATCCGGTGTTCTACGTGCAGTACGCGCATGCGCGCATCTGCCGCGTGCTCGAGCAGCTGCAGGAAAAGGGCGGCACCTGGACCGTGGAAGCCGGCACGGCTGCGCTGCATCGGCTGGACAACGAGCACGAGAAGGAGCTGCTCACGCTGCTGACGCGGTATCCGGAAACCCTGCAGAAGGCCGCCGGCGCGTACACCCCGCATACGCTGGTGTTCTTCCTCAAGGATCTGGCCGAGGCGCTGCACAGCTATTACAACCAGCATCGCTTTCTGCTGGATGATGATGCCGAGTTGCAGGCCGCGCGCCTGGCCTTGATTCAGGCCACTGCGCAGGTCATCCGCAACGGCCTGCAGATACTGGGTGTCAGCGCACCGGAGAAAATGTAGTGGCTCGTGATTACGCACAGCGTTCCAGCAATCGCAGTCAGGCGCGCAGCAAGGCCAGCAAATCGGGTGGCGGCATGCCGGGCTGGATCTGGCTGGCGGCCGGATTGTCCGTAGGCTTGGCGATTGCTGCGCTGGTGTACATCCAGCGGCCGGTCGGCGCCCTGCCCGGCGCCACTGGCGGCGCGGTGGAGGCCGTGCCTGCGGCCGCCACGGCCACACGCAAGGGCGGCAAACCGGCGCCGATTCCCCTGCCGCCGAAGGAGAAGGAACGCTTCACGTTCTACGAGATTCTCAAGGGCCAGGAAGTGGTGATTCCCCGCGAGGAGGTCAAGGCCGCCACACCGCCTTCTACCGTGGACACCGGCACCGGCAGCTTCCTGATTCAGGTCGCGTCGTTCCGCTCCAAGGCGGAGGCCGATCGCCAGAAGGCCAGTCTTGCGCTGATCGGCATAGAGTCGCGCATCGAGAGCGTGACCATCGATGGCCGTGAAACTTTCTATCGCGTGCGTGTCGGCCCCATCAACGACTGGAACCAGGTACAGAACACGATGGCGCGGCTGGAAGAGAACGGCATCAGCGCGCTGGTGGTAAAGCTGCGTTAGCGCAGCAGCAGATAGCCCAGCACCAGCAGCACCAGCGCCACGACCACCCGCAGCACGCGGGCGGCACCGCTCGCAGGTGGCGGCGGCACGGCCGCGTCGATCGCCAGCTTCGCGTCCTTGAGTCCGCCGCCTCGAAGTTCGCGCAGACGCTTGATCGCCTGCAGGCGCTGACCGGCGCGCGCCAATGCCACCACCTCCGGCGGCAGCGCCGCGCCGGGCACCGGGCGCGCGGCAAAGCGAGCTGCCGAAAGCTGCTGCAGTGCCTGGCGGGTTGACGGCAGCGTATCCATACGCTCGACCGCATCCTTTGCAGCCCTGAGGTCGACGCCGCTGAGCTCGCGCAGGCGCTTGATCGCTTCGATCTTGTTTCCTGCGCGTATCAGCGCAAACAACTCCTCGGCAGGATCACTCATGGACAGGCTCGTTCGCGGTGGCCTGCAAAGCCTGCCACGGATTCAGGGCGGCGGTCTCCAGGCGATAGTAGTCGCGCAGCAGCTGATACAGCTCGGCATGATGCTGCCGCAGTTTGGGGCCGCGCTGGAAGAAGGCCTCGGTCACAACGCCGAAGAACTCGCCGGGACTTTCGGCACCGTAGGCGTCCAGTACCGGCGGCCGGCGATGGCGCTGCAGGCGCTCGAACTCGCGTGCCATCACCGCAGACCATTGGCTGTAGTCCGCGAGCGCGGGAGCGCCTTCAGTTTCCGGTGTTTCATCATCGAGCTGGTGTGCAAACTCGTGCGCCACGACGTTGACCTCGTCGCCGGCCAATGCGGCCTGCACATCGGCCCAGGAGAGCACAACGCGGTCATCCTGCCAGGACTCGCCGATCTGCTCGACGGGGTGGTCGGATACCAGGCCCAGTTCGTCGGGCTCATCGTGCATCACCAGAAACGCGTCCGGGTACAGCAGGACGCTGTGCAGGGCCGGAAACACCGCGGCGGCTGGGCGCAGAATCAACAGGCAGGCAAGGCCGGCTACCGCAACCCGCATCGCATCTTCGACGACGAGACCGTTGCAGCCGACAAAGCGCTTCTCGGTCAGGAAGATTTCGACCTGCCGCTCATACAGGGGCCGCAGTGCCTGGGGCACCAGCGCGGCCTGCGGCACCGTCTGCCAGAGTTGCTCGCGCCAGTCCGCCGGCAGTGGCCAGCGCGGTCGCGGCGCGCGTGCCCGCAACAGCCAGCGCAGGCCCAGCGCCAGGGCAAGGGCCAGGGCGACCAGCGCCTCCGGAACCAGACCCGTCATCGCGACACGCGACAGCGGGCCGTCACGTCAGGCGGCGACCACGGCAAGCGGGGTGTCACTGATCAAACCGAGCACGATCGCCACGCCGACATACACCAGCACATAAGCCCAGTACTGCGAGCGGCTGAAGCGCCCCTCGTAGGTCAGCAGGAAATCCTTGGTGAACACTTCTGCGAAGTTCATGACCACTCCCCTGGCGAGTTGTAGATAGCGGGTGCCCTGCCAGCAACACCCGGCCCTACTGTACCCGGCGGCGTGGCCGGCCGGGTTACTGTCCCTGCAGGTTGGCGTAGCTCAGCATCAGCCACTTGGTGCCGCTGGACTTGAAGCGGACCTCGATGCGGGTGCGGTCACCGTCGCCATCAAATGCCAGCACCGTGCCTTCACCGAACTTCTCGTGACGTACCTGCTGCCCTAGCCGCAGTCCGCCGGGCCCCTCTTCACGCGCGAAGCTGTTGCCGAGTTGCGGGCGCTGTGTGGGGGTGTAGTCGCCGCGGCGTTCGCCATAGACCACGCGTGGCTCCTGTGTGCCGCTGCGATTCCAGTCCCGCTGCGCAAAAGCCGGACGCACGATGTTGGCGCGCGGCCTGGTCTCGACCAGACATTCCGGCGGAATCTCCTTGAGGAACTGCGAGGGTGAGCCGAGCTGCTCGACGCCGTGTACCCGCCGCAGCTCGGCGTAGCTCATGTACAGGCGCTGGCGCGCGCGCGTGATGCCGACGTAGCACAGACGCCGCTCTTCCTCGAGATTGCCCTCTTCCATGCTGCGGCGGCTGGGGAACAGGCCCTCTTCAACGCCGACCATGAACACCACAGGAAACTCCAGACCCTTGGCGGCGTGCAGCGTCATCAGCTGCACGCAGTCCTCGCCCGGCCCGGCCTGCTGCTCGCCGGCCTCCAGCGCGGCGTGGGTCAGAAACGCCGTCAGCGGGTCCATCTCGGGCAGCGCGTCATCGCTCGCCGGCACAGCGGGTTGGGTTTCAAAGCTGCGCGCGGCGCTGACCAGCTCGTCGAGATTCTCCAGGCGCCCCTCGGCTTGCTCACCTTTCTGCTTGCGGTAGTGGTCACGCAGGCCTGAACGCTCGATCACCAGCTCAGTGGCCTTGCTCAGCGGCAGGGTTGCTGCGTCCGCCGCCAGCGCTTCAATCAAGTCTTGAAACTGCTACAAGGCATTGGCCGCGCGCGCCAGCGCCGGACCCATCTCAAGGGTTGCCGACCACAGCGAGCCATTGTGCGCGCGGGCGTGGGCGCGCAACTTCTCCAGCGTAGTCGCACCGATGCCCCGACTGGGGGTGCCCACCGCGCGCTCGAAGCTCACGTCGTCATCGCGGTTATGCAGCAGGCGCAGCCACGCCAGCGCATCCTTGACTTCCATGCGCTCGAAGAAGCGCAAGCCGCCATAGATGCGGTACGGCAGCCGCGCACGGATCAGCGTCTCCTCCAGCACGCGCGACTGTGCGCTGGTGCGATAGAGCACGGCCAGATCGCGATGCGCGCAGCGGCCGTCCAGATGCTCCTTGATGCGATTGATGACGAATTCGGATTCGTCGTACTCGTTGAAGGCGGCGTAGAGCTGGATCGCCTCGCCCTCGTTGCCATCGGTCCACAGATTCTTGCCGAGGCGCGAGCCATTGCGCGCAATCAGGCCGTTGGCAGCCTTGAGGATGGTGCCGGTGGAGCGGTAGTTCTGCTCCAGGCGTATCACTTCGCAGCCCGGATAGTCCTCCGAGAGCTTGAGCATGTTGTCGACGCGCGCACCGCGCCAGCTGTAGATCGACTGATCATCGTCGCCGACCGCGAACATGATGCCCTTGGGGCCAGCCAGCAGGCGCAGCCAGTCGTACTGCAGCTTGTTGGTGTCCTGGAATTCGTCCACCAGAATATGGCGGAAGCGGCTGCGGTAGTGCGCCTGCAACTCGGCATTGTCGCGGCATAGCTCGAAGGCGCGCAGCAGCAGTTCGGAGAAGTCGACCACGCCCTGCCGTTCGCAGGTCTGCTGATAGGCGGCATAGATCCGCACCATCTGTCGCTGACTGAAATCACTGTGCTCGCCGAAATGCCGTGGTCGCCGCGCTTCTTCCTTTTGCGCATTGATCCAGCCGGTGACGGTCTTGGCCGGCCACTGCTCCTCGTCCATTTGCAGCGACTTGATCGTGCGCTTGACCAGCCGCACCTGATCATCGGCGTCCAGTATCTGGAAGTTCTGCGACAGACCCGCTTCCTTCCAGTGATAGCGCAGCATGCGGTGGGCAATACCGTGGAAGGTGCCGACCCACATTGCGCGGATCGGCACATCAACCAGTTGCTCGATGCGGCCGCGCATCTCGTTGGCCGCCTTGTTGGTGAAGGTCACCGCCAGCACCGAAAGTGGCGACAGGCCCTCGGCGGCAATCAGCCAGGCTACGCGGTGCGTGAGCACGCGGGTCTTGCCGGAGCCGGCGCCGGCCAGCACCAGGCGATGCTCGGGTGGCGCGGTAACGGCCGCCTTCTGGGCGGGGTTCAGGTCGGCGACGAGGGGGGTGAGATCGGGGGTATCGAAACGCATGGACGGATTCTACCGGCTTGGTGCAGGCTAGCCC
>JBFJJW010000153.1:0-7865 GCA_041612095.1 Solimonas sp.
CGGATATCGACCGCGACGTCGAAGATTTCGCCGACCACCGCACGCACCAGCTTGCCCTGCGCCATGGGCGGCAGCTGGTAGTGCAGGCCGCGCAGCACGCCGCGTACCGAGCGCGAGTGGTTGTCCTGCACCATGGCGCTGCCGCAGCCGGTCAGTTCGGCGAACTGCTTGGCGCTATAGGTCTCCATGAAGAAGCCGCGCTCGTCGCCGAACACCTTGGGCTCGAGAATCAGTACGCCGGGCAAGGCTGTCGCGATCGCTTGCACTTGCATCTCCTAGAAGCTGGGTTCTTCCAATACCCGGATCAGGTAGTCGCCATAACCGCTCTTCATCAGCGGTGTTGCCAGGCTCCGCAGCTGCTGGCTGTCGATGAAGCCGCTGCGATAGGCCACTTCTTCCGGGCAGGCGATCTTCAGGCCCTGGCGCTTCTCCAGAGTCTGGATGAAGGCGCCGGCTTCCAGCAGCGAGTCATGCGTGCCGGTATCCAGCCAGGCCATGCCGCGACCCATCGACTCCACGTTGAGGTCGCCGCGCCGCAGGTAGAGGCCATTCAGATCGGTAATCTCAAGCTCGCCACGCGCCGATGGCTGGACCTGCTTGGCCAGTTTGACGACATCGGCATCGTAGAAGTACAGCCCGGTGACGGCGTAGCGCGACTTCGGGGCCTTGGGCTTTTCCTCGATCGAGAGCACCTTGCCCTGCGCATCAAAGGCCACCACGCCGTAGCGCTCCGGGTCCTGCACTGGATAGGCGAATACCGTGGCACCGGTCTCGCGATTGGCCGCACGGCGCAGCATCGGCACGATGTCGTGGCCGTAGAACAGGTTGTCACCCAGCACCAGCGCGCAGCGCTCGCCGGCGATGAAGTCCTCGCCAAGAATGAACGCTTGCGCCAGACCATCGGGACTGGGCTGCACCTGGTACGACAGGCGGATGCCCCAGCGCGCGCCATCGCCCAGCAGCTGCTCGAAGCGCGGCGTGTCCTGCGGGGTCGAGATGATCAGGATGTCGCGTATGCCCGCCAGCATCAGCGTGCTCAGCGGGTAGTAGATCATCGGCTTGTCATACACCGGCAGCAGCTGCTTCGACACGGCTTGCGTAGCTGGGTACAGGCGCGTGCCGCTGCCGCCCGCGAGGATGATGCCCTTCATGGCCTTGGTCACGCGTTCAAGCCCTCCTCATGCCGAGTCTTTCCTGCTGGTAGCCCTGCAAGCCGCGGCACCAGTCGAGGTGGGCGAGATACCAGTCGAGCGTCTTGCGGATGCCGCTTTCAAAGGTTTCCTTCGGCGCCCAGCCCAGCTCAAGCTGCAGTTTGCCGGCATCGATCGCATAGCGCTGGTCGTGCCCCTTGCGGTCGGCCACATGGGTAATCAGCTCACGATGCGGCTGGCCACCGGCTCGCGGACGCCGCTGGTCAAGCAAGTCGCACAGCAGGTGCACCAGGTCGATATTGCGCAGTTCGTTATGGCCGCCAATGTTGTACTGCTGACCGGTCCCGCCCCGCTCATAGACCAGCTGCAGTGCGCGGGCATGGTCTTCCACATAGAGCCAGTCGCGCACGTTGTCGCCAGCACCGTAGACCGGCAAGGCCTTGCCGGCAACCGCGTTGAGAATCATCAGCGGTATGAGCTTTTCCGGAAACTGGTAGGGCCCGTAGTTGTTGGAGCAGTTGGTGACCACGACCGGCAGGCCGTAGGTGTGGTGCCAGGCGCGCACCAGGTGATCGGAACTGGCCTTGCTCGCCGAGTACGGGGAGTTCGGTGCGTACGGCGTGGCTTCAGTGAAATAGCCGCTGGTGCCCAGGCTGCCGTACACCTCGTCGGTGGAGACGTGGTGAAAGCGGAACCGCTCGCGACGCGCGCTCGGTAGTCCCTGCCAGTAGGCGAGTGCGGCCTCCAGCAGCTGGAAGGTGCCGACGATATTGGTCTGAACGAAGTCCGCCGGCCCGTCTATCGAACGGTCCACGTGGGATTCCGCCGCAAGGTGGATCACGCCGTCGGGCTGGTGCCTGGCAAACACGCCTGCCATCGCAGCGGCATCGCAGATGTCGGCCTTGACGAAGGCGTAGCGCGGGTTTTCCGCGGCGTTTTCCAGCGCATCCAGGCTGGCTGCGTAGGTCAGCTTGTCGATATTGACGATGCGATAGTCGCTGTTCGCCAGCAGGTGACGAATCAGTGCGGATCCGATGAAACCGGCACCACCCGTAATCAGCAGAGTATTGCTCAAGCCGCGTAGCCCCCGAATCCGCAGTAAACGGTTGCCGCTGCAAGGACGGCAATCTCAGGGCCGAAGCTTACCCAATGCGCGGTGCCCGTCGCGAGCACCATTCGGATCAGGCTTCGCGGCGCTGCCGCGGCAGCAGCGGGGCCAGCTCGTCGATCAGGCGGATGGTGGACGCCAGGATGTTGCCGGTACGGAGCACGTCGGGCTCGCCATCCAGCTCGCGAACCACGCCACCGGCTTCCTGCACCAGCACGATGCCTGCGGCCATATCCCAGGGCTTGAGATTGAACTCCCAGAAGCCGTCGAGTCGGCCGGCAGCGAGGTAGGCGAGGTCCAGCGAGGCGGCACCCGCACGGCGAACGCCAGCGGTATTGGCCGCGATGTTGCGCAGCATCGGCAGGTAACGTTCCAGGTATTCCTCGCGTAGCGGAACGCCGGTACCGATCAGTGCCGAATCCAGCTCCTTGCAGGTGCTGACGCGCAGCTTGCGATTGTTCAGCAAGGCGCCGCTGCCCTTGGATGCGGTGTAGAGATCCTGGGTGCAGGGGGCGTAGATCACGCCATGCTCGAGCTTGCCCTTGACCTGAATGCCGATCGATACCGCAAAGTGCGGCAGGCGATGCAGGAAATTGGTGGTGCCGTCCAGCGGGTCGATGATCCAGGTGACTTCGGAGTCGCCCGCCAGTTCGCCGCTTTCCTCGGCCAGAATCGCATGTTGGGGATAGGCCTTGCGGATCGTGCGGATGATCTCGCTTTCGGCGCCGCGGTCGATCTGCGTCACGAAATCGTTGCGTGCCTTGCGCTCCACTGCGAGCTGATCGGCCCGGTCGTAGTGGCGCATGATGAAGTTTCCGGCGGCGCGCGCGGCCGTGACAGCGATATTGACCAGCGGGTGCATGGTTGGCCCGGGAAGCAGCGAGGATCGAGGGAAAGGAGCGACAACGAGGCGGGCATAATATCACGCATGACCTCCGCTTCCGTCGGCGACCCGCTCGCCAATATCCGTATTGTTCTCGTCTCCACCCAGCATCCGGGCAATATCGGCGCGTCTGCGCGCGCGATGCTGAACATGGGACTGAAGGATCTGGTGCTGGTTAATCCCGAGCGCTATCCCCATCCTCAGGCACGGGCCTCTGCCGCACACGCCGAGGGGGTGCTGGACGCGGCGCGCGTAGTTGCGACGCTGGAGGAGGCGGTGGCCGACTGCGGTTGGGTGGTGGCGTCGTCGGCGCGACCGCGACACCTTGGCGATGAGCCGCTGACGCCCTGGGCCGGTGCCGCCAAGGCGGTGGAGCGGGCTGCCGTGGCGCCGGTGGCGCTGGTGTTCGGGTGCGAACGCACGGGACTGACCAATGAGGAGCTGGAGCGCTGCCACGCCGCGCTGATGATTCCGACCAATCCGGGCTATTCGTCCCTGAACCTTTCGCAGGCGGTACAGGTGCTGGCCTACGAGCTGCGCCGTGCGGCCTATCCGGAGGTGCCGACCGTGAGCGCCAAGAAGGATCATGCCTGGTACGCGCCGCCGGCGGTCGAGGATATGGAGCGCTTCTACGAGCACCTGCAGCGACTGCTGCTGTCCACCGGCTTTCTCGACCCCGCCAACCCACGCAATCTGATGCGCCGTCTGCGCACCTTCTTCAACCGCGCCAGCCCTGACCGGAACGAGCTCAACATCCTGCGCGGCATCCTGACCTCATTCGAAAAGCCCAAAGGGCGGCGCGTGCCGCTGCCAGACGAGGCTGATAGGGCGCAGGATGTGGCCGTTCAGAGCGTCAAGGGATCTAAACAGGACTAAATCGGTCTACAATGCCGTTCCCCGTCCTCCGGGCCTCTCAATCCTACCGAGATCCGCATGTTCGCCAGCATTCGTGAAGACATTGCCAGCGTATTCGAGCGCGACCCCGCAGCGCGCACGACCTGGGAAGTGCTCACCTGCTATCCGGGCCTGCATGCGCTGTGGGGGCATCGGATCAGCCATTGGCTCTGGACCCACCGTCTGCGCTGGCTGGGGCGGATGAACTCCAATCTGGTCCGGTGGCTGACCGGTATCGAAATTCACCCGGGCGCGCGCATCGGCCGGCGCTTCTTCATTGACCACGGCATGGGAGTGGTCATCGGAGAAACCGCCGAGATCGGCGATGACGTCACCCTGTATCACGGCGTCACGCTGGGCGGCGTCAGCTGGAACAAGGGCAAGCGCCATCCGACCCTGGGCAACAAGGTCGTGGTCGGTGCCGGCGCCAAGATCCTCGGACCGTTCACGGTGGGAGATGGTGCGCGGGTGGGATCCAATTCCGTGGTGATCAAGGCGGTGCCGCCGGGTGCGACCGTGGTTGGCATACCGGCGCGGGTGGTGCAGGAGGCGGCCGAGCCGTCCGCGGCGGTCGCCGCCGTTGCCAAGAAGATGGGCTTTGATGCCTACGGTCTTTCGCGCGACATGCCGGATCCGGTCGCCAATGCGATCTCCACCATGTTCGATCACGTACACCGCATGGACGAACAACTGGTCAAGGTTTGCCGGCTACTGCACCAGATGGATTCGCGCATGCCGGAACTGGAACTCTCCAAGCTGGAGCTACCGGATTTTTGCAAGGAGGCGGGGCCGGCGCTGGATTCGCTGGCGAGCAATCGTCTGCGGCCCGAGCAGGAATAGCGCGTGCCGGTCTACCTCGACCATAACGCGACCACGCAGCTGGATCCGCGCGTGCTCGACGCGATGCTGCCCTACCTGCAGGGGCCGTACGGGAATGCCAGCTCACTGCACCGCTATGGCCGCGCGGCGCGCGATGCCATCGAGGCCGCGCGTGCCCAGGTTGCGGCGCTGGTCGGCGCGGAGTTTGCCCATGTGCTGTGGACCTCCGGCGGCACGGAGTCGAACAATCTGGCACTCAAGGGCGTCGCTGCGGCAGCGGCCACGACCAGCCGCATCCTTTACGGGGCCACCGAGCATCCTGCGGTCATGGAGGCGGCAGAGGCCTTGCGTGCTTCGGGCTGGGGAGTCGAAACGGTTGCCGTCGATGCACAGGGCTTGATCGACTGGACTGCGTTCGCGCGTCAGCTCGCAGCCGGGCCGGTGCGCATGGTGTCGCTGATGCGCGCCAATAACGAAACCGGCGTGATTCAGGATCTGCCGCGCGCCGCGGCGCAGGTCCATGCCGCCGGGGCCTGGCTGCACGTGGACGCGGTACAGGCGGCAGGCAAGATACCGGTGGACTTTGTCGCACTGGGCGCCGACCTGATGAGCCTGTCGAGCCACAAGATCTACGGCCCCAAGGGCGTCGGTGCGCTGATCTACACCGCCGAGGTCGACATCGAACCGTTGCACCATGGCGGCGCGCAGGAACGCGGCCTGCGCGGCGGCACTGAAAACGTGGCCAGCATCGTCGGCTTCGGCGTCGCCGCGGAGCTGGCCCTGCAGGAGCTGGACGCGCGGGCGCAGCATGTGGTCCGGTTGCGTGATCAACTGAGTCAGGGTCTGCGCGCACTGCGCGGTATCCGCATCTTCGGAGAGGACGCAGAGCGCCTGCCCAACACGCTGCAGTTCGCGCTGAGCGGTTACGACGGCGAGGCCTTGCTGATGCAACTGGATCGCAAGGGCTTCGCCGTCTCCAGTGGCTCGGCCTGTGCCAGCGGCAAGGGCGAGCCCAGCCACGTGCTGCTGGGCATGGGCATCGGCCGCGAAGTGGCCAAGGGTGCCATCCGCGTCAGCCTGGGCAAGGACAATACGGCGGCGGAGGTTGATCGCTTCGTCGAGGCCCTGAAACCCTTCGCCGGCCAGCGTGCGGCATGATCTATCTCGATCATGCGGCCACAACCCCGCTGGACCCGCAGGTGCGCGAGGCCATGTTGCCCTGGTTGGGCAGCGAAGATGGCTACGGTAATCCGGCCTCCGAGCATGCGTTGGGGCTCAGTGCACGCCGCGCCGTAGAGCAGGCGCGCGCGCAGGTTGCAGCGCTGATAGGCGCCGCGGCCGAGGAGGTCGTCTGGACCTCGGGCGCCACCGAATCCAACAACCTGGCGATCAAGGGCGCGCTGGAGTTTCGCGGCCAGACGCGTGCGCACATCGTGACCAGCCGCATCGAGCACAAGGCCGTGCTTGATACCTGCCGCTACCTGGAAACCCGCGGCGCGCGGGTCAGCTACCTGAATCCGGATGCCGACGGTCGCGTTTCCGGCCAAGCCGTTCTGGACGCGCTGCAGCCGGACACGGTTCTGGTATCGCTGATGTGGGTCAACAACGAAACCGGTGTCATCAATCCGGTGGAGGCCCTGGCGCCGCAGCTGCGCGCCCGCGGCATCCTGTTTCATGTAGACGCGGTGCAGGCGGCGGGGCGACTGCCGATAGACCTTGCCCAGCTGCCCATCGATCTGCTGTCGCTGTCCGCCCACAAGTGCTACGGCCCCAAGGGTGCGGGCGCATTGTTCGTGCGCAAGCGTCCGCGCGCGCGCCTGGCGCCGCAGCTGCACGGCGGCGGGCATGAGCAGGGCATGCGCTCGGGCACTCTGGCCACGCATCAGCTGGTGGGGATGGGCGAGGCCTGTCGGTTGGCCCAGGCGCTGCTGCCTGCCGAGGCCGAGAGGCTGCGCGAACTGCGAGACCGCCTGTGGGCGCGCCTCAGCGAGCTGCCGCGGATTCACCGCAATGGCGGCGCCGAGCACACCGTGGCCGCCCTGCTCAATGTCAGCTTCGAGGGCGCGGAAGGCGAGTCGCTGCGCGCGATGCTGCCGTCGCTGGCGGTGTCGAGTGGATCGGCCTGCTCGTCGGCCACGCGCGAGCCGTCCTACGTGCTGCGTGCGCTGGGCCGCAGCGACGAGCTGGCCGGCTCCTCGCTGCGCTTCTCGCTGGGCCGCAGTACCCGTGTGGAGCAGATCGATGCCGCGGCGGATCAGGTCATGGCCGCCGTGCGCTTCCTGCGCGAGTTGTCCCCTGACTGGGTGCCGGCATGAGCGCGCTGGCCAATGTTCATGGCTATCCGGCGCCGGTTTGGGCGCGCTTTCAGGCACCGGATTGCGGTGGGCGGCTCAGTGGCAGCGACGTCGTGCAGGTCGAGGCCGGCAGCCCGGCAGCGCATGCGCTGTTGCGACTCAGCGTGAAGATGGCGCAGGGACGGGTGCAGCACGCGAGATTCCAGGCGTATGGCTGCCCGGTGGCGATTGCCGTCGGCCAGTGGCTGGCCGAGCGCCTGCAGCAGCCTGGACCGTTCGTGCCGCCAACGGCGGCGGAGATCCGCTCAGCGCTTGAAATACCCGAGCACAAGGCCCATTGTGCTCTTCTGGGCGAAGATGTCGCCCTTGCCTTGTTGCCACATCTGAAGTCGTCGCCATGAGCATCCAGTTGACCGAACCGGCCGCGCGCCGCATCCAGCATCAGCTCCACCAGCGTGGCACTGGTGTCGGGTTGCGTGTCGGGGTCAAGAAATCCGGGTGTTCCGGCTACGCCTACACACTGGACTACGCCGATGCCGCTGAGCCCCAGGACGCGGTGTTCGAGCAGTTTGGCGCCAAAGTCGTGGTCCGGCGCGAGCATTTGCCGCTGCTGGAGGGTCTGGTGCTGGACTTCCAGAAGCAGGGCCTCAACGCGTCCTTCAAGTTCCTGAACCCGCAGGCCAAGGCCCACTGCGGCTGCGGAGAGAGCTTCACCG
>JBFJJW010000154.1:0-7807 GCA_041612095.1 Solimonas sp.
CACGGCAGCCTTCGGCAAACAGCGTGTACTTGGCGCGCAGCTCCATGCCAGGCGCGAAATCGGCCTTGTGCTCGCCCTTGATGTCGATGCCCATGTCGCCGATGGTCACGCCCTTGACCACGCCGTCTTCGATAATCGCGTGCTGCGCGGCGAAGCCCGGGTAGATCTCGACGCCCAGCTCCTCGGCCTGCTGACCGAGCCAGCGGCAGACGTTACCGAGCGACACGACATAGTTGCCTTCGTTATGCATCGGCTTGGGCACAAACAGGCCGGGCATCTTGACGGCCGCCGTAGCGCTGCGGAAGAAGTAGACATCGTCGCCGGTAACCGCCACGTTCAGCGGCGCACCCCTGGCCTTCCAGTCCGGAATCAGTTCGTCGAGCGCACGCGGCTCAAGCACGGCACCGGAGAGGATGTGAGCACCGATCTCGGAGCCCTTCTCTACAAGGCAAACGCTGATGTCCTTGCCCGCCTCGGCGGCCTTCTGCTTGAGACGGATCGCTGCCGACAGGCCCGCTGGGCCACCGCCGACGACGAGGACGTCGTACTCCATCACATCACGTTCTAGGGACATAGCGTGCGTTTCCTGGCGGCCCCGCAGCAACGGAACCGGCTGGGTGTGAAAAAGGGAGTCGCATTGTAGTGCACTGCAGCACGGCTCGCAGCGCCTTGGCGTCAGCTAGGCGATGTCGGAACAGTCAAGGAGCAGCGTCCGATCGCAGGGGCTCACAGCTGATTCGCAAGGCTTTTTGCGACCGGCACTGGAAAATCGAGCAACATTTGCGCAAAGGCCTTGCCCTGCGGATCGGTCCGCAGCGAGGCCGCGCCACCGCTACCCAGCGCGTGATGCAGCAGGAAATTCAGGGCATCGCTGCCCGGCAGCCGCCAACGTTCCACCCTGCCCTGCGCGCCCCCTTGCAGCACATGAGCGAAGTAGCGACTAAGCGCAGAGGTCGACAACGCCGCCTCGATATAGGGCAAGTACTCGGGTTTGCGTGCTATCACCCCGATGTTGGCGTGGTCGCCCTTGTCGCCGGAGCGCGCCAGCGCCAGCTTGATCAACGGCACCGTGACGCCGGCGTCAATCGCCACCACCGGCAGGTGCACAGGTTCGGGCGCGGGCGGGCAGTGCCCGCCAGCGGTCGGCACGGCGACCTCGAAGCGCTGCTCACCCGCCACCACCTCGATGACCAGCCGATCCTTGGGCACCAGCATGGAATAGAGCTTGGGAATCATGTGTGGCTCGGGGCGGCCACCGCCGAAGTAGCCGGTGAATCCCGGCGCCATGCCGGTCGCGGCCTGCGCGATCTCCCGCGCAAACAGCTTCAGCGCCTTGGGGTTTGGATGCTGTACGGCGATCTTGACCACCACCTCACGCGTCGCGGCGGCGGCTGCGCGCGCATGGGGGCCATAGCTTTCCTCTGCGCCAATGCAGTGAATATCGACCCCGGTGAAATCGCCCAGCTGCTGCGACAGCAGCTGGCGGCGCACTTTCTCGACAATGGCGCTGGCAGAAGCGCGCCCCTTCTTCGCGGCATCTATGCCGCCGATCATGAACAGCGCGGCGCAGCGCATGCCGGCCGGATAGGTCGCGCTGACCTTGTACGTGGCCGTCGGCGCAGACCCGCGACAGCCGCTGACCCGCACCTGATGCTCGCCGACCTGAGCCAGCTTGACCTCAGTGAAGTCGCAGCTGACGTCCGGCAACAGATACGCGCGCGGATCGCCGATCTCGTAGAGCATCTGCTCCAGTACCGTGTGAGGGGTCACCAGGCCGCCGGTGCCCTCGGGCTTGGTGACCACGAACTCACCGCTGGCCTCCACTTCGACGATCGGGAAGCCCATGTCGGCGTAGCCGTCACGCACCAACTCCCAATCGGTGAAATTGCCGCCGGTACACTGCGCCCCGCATTCAATGATGTGGCCGGCGATCGAACCGGCTGCAAGCGCGTCGTAGTCGTCCTCGGCCCAGCCGAACTCGTGCATCAGGGGCCCCAGCACCACGGCCGAATCCACGCAGCGCCCGGTGATCACCACCTCAGCGCCGGCATCCAGCGCTCGGGCAATCGGCACTGCGCCCAGATAGGCGTTCATCGAAACAAACATCGGCGGCTGGGGCGCGCCACTGTCGAACTCGAGGCAGTCGGAGAATTCCTTCCTGCGTGGAAGCAGGTCGTCACCGAGCACCACCGCGACCTTGAGCGGGATCTCCAGCTTGGCCGCCAGCGCTTCCAGTGCCTGCTTGCAGGCCAATGGATTGACGCCGCCTGCATTGGCGACCACCTTGATCTTGCCGGCCTTCAGCTGCGGCAACAGGCCCGCCATGACGTGCTCGACAAAATCCGTTGCGTAGCCGTCATTGACGTTACGCATGCGCTTTGCGGCAAGGATCGACATCGTGATCTCGGCCAGGTAGTCGAAGACCAGATAGTCGATCCGCCCCTTCTCCACCAGCTGCGCAGCCGCCGTGTTGGTATCGCCCCAGAACGCGGAAGCGCCGCCTATGCGCACGGTCTTCATCGGGATGCCCTCTCTTGAGTAATCAGATTGGTCGCAGCTTCAAGCCGCGATAAAAAGCGCTGCCGAGGATGTGTGCCGGCGAGCGTGATTACAAGAAGAATGTCGATTACGCGACGCTGACAGCGTAATAGCGCAGCGCCGCCGCAAGCGGCACCGCCGCGAAAGCAGCAGCCAGCAGATCGTCGAGCATGATGCCCAGCCCGCCATGAACATGCCGGTCCAGCCAGCGTATCGGCCAGGGCTTCCAGATATCGAACAGACGAAACAGCAGAAACGCCGCCAGCAAACCCGCGGCCCAGCCCCCCGCAGTGCCCGGCCGCCACACCACCAGCGGTGCGGCCGCCAGCAGAAAGCCAACGATTTCATCAAAGACGATGCCGCCGTGGTCGTGCACCCCGAGCAGGCGCGCGCTTTCGCCGCAGATCCAGCACCCTGCAACGAACAGCAGCAGCGTCGCTGCCAGATAGGCCGGCCACTGCAGCGGACACAACACCGCGAACAATGGCAGGCCCACCAAGGTGCCGACCGTACCCGGCGCTTTCGGCGACAGACCCGCGCCGAAGCCAAAGGCCAGCAGATGCTCGGCCGTACCCAGTATCAGTTCACGTGGAGGCTTGGGGATCGGCGCGGTCGTGGTCATCAGAAATGGCGGTAGGCAGAGGATTCGCTGGTCATGATAGCCCCCGTGGATGAGCGCAGGCGCAGCCCTGGGTCTGCGGTGACGCGCCCGATCAGGGTCAACGGCAGCGGCGCGCAGGCAGCAACAGCCCGCTCCCAGTGCTGCGGCGGCAGGCTCAGACACAGCTCATAGTCGTCACCGCCACTGATCTGCAGCCCTACACGATCATCCGCTGGCCGCAGCTGCGCCAGAAATTCAGCCGAAGCCGGAAGCTGATCCGGCCGCAGATCGGCGCCGACGCCGCTGGCCTGCAGCAGGTGCTGCAGGTCGCCCCGCAAGCCGTCGGAGAGATCGATCGCAGCATGGGCCAGCCCGCGCAGGACGCAGCCCGCCTCCCAGCGCGGCGTGGGTCGGTCAAGCCGGGCGCGCAGCGCCGGTGGCGGTGCCGTACCCGACTGCAGCCGCTGCAGCGCCAGTGCAGCATCCCCGAGCGTACCGGTCACACACAGCAGGTCACCGGGCCGGGCGCCGCTACGGCGCAGCGCCTGCCCCGCCGGAGCCTGGCCCAGCACGGTGATCGTGATGCTCAACTCACCGCGTGTGGTGTCGCCACCCACCAGCGCGATGCCGGCCGCGTGCGCCAACCCGCCCAGGCCAGAAGCAAAATCTCTAAGCCACTGGGTATCAGCCTCGGGCAGGGTCAGGGCCAGCGTGAACGCCCAGGGCTCGGCGCCCATGGCAGCCAGATCCGACAGATTGACCGCCAACGCCTTCCATCCGACATCAGCCGCAGCGGTAGCGGGCGGAAAGTGGCGACCGGCGATCAAGGTATCGGTGGACAACACGATCTCGTAGCCGGCCCGGGGCTGCAGGATCGCGGCATCGTCGCCGATGCCGAGCGGCACATCGGCGCGAGGCGGCGTCAGCGCCGCGAAGTATTGCCGGATGAGATCAAACTCATCCATTGGCGCTCAACGCCCCGCCTTGATCTCGGTCAGACGCGTGGCGTGAGCCATCTTGTCGAGCACGCCATTGATGAACTTGTAGCCGTCCTCCGCACCGAACAGCTTGGCGAGATTGACCGACTCGTTGACCACGACCTTCCACGGCACATCGGGCCGAAACTGCAGCTCATAGGCGCCCAACAGCAGTACCGCATGCTCCACCGGATCCAGTTGCTTCAGCGGCCGATCCAGATGCGGAGTGAGGGCAATGGTCAGCTCTCCGGCGTTGTCGACACAGCCACGCAGCAACTCCTCGAAATATGCGGGGTCGGCGCGGCCGAGCCCCTCTTCCTGTTCGCGAAACTGGCGCAGCAGGCCCTCTGGTGAACTCTCGTTGACCAGCCACTGATACAGGGCCTGCATCGTCAGGCGGCGCGCCAAGCCACGACGGCCCTGCTGCGGGTTATGCACTGCTTCGGGGCTATCGCTCATTTCAGCTTGCGTTCCAGACGAATCATTTCCAGCATGGCGGCGGCAGCTTCGTAGCCCTTGTTGCCAGGGCCCGGGCCAGCGCGGTCGACGGCCTGCTGCACGGTATTGACGGTCAGCACACCGAAGCCGACCGGCTTGCGGGTCTGCAATTGCACATCCATCAGGCCGCGCGCGCACTCGCCGGCGACAAAATCGAAATGCGGTGTGTCGCCGCGTATCACGGCGCCCAGCGTCACCACGCCGTCGTAGCGACCGTCGCGGAGCAGCTTGAGACTGGCCAGCGGCAACTCGTAGGCACCGGGCGCACGGAACTCGACGATGCGCGCCTCAGGCACCCCCCAATCCCTCAAGCACTCGCGGGCGCCGCGCAGCAAGGCATCCACCAGATCGACGTTCCAGCGTGTCGCCAGCAGCGCGATGCGCAGCTTGGAAAACTCACCGGGTCGCGGCGCATCGGGCGCTGCATATCCGGTCTTGGCATCGGCCGGCAATCCCGACGGCGCGCGCTTCACAGCCTTCTTTCGAGTGCTCATTCTTTGGGGGCAACGTACTCAACGACTTCCAGGCCAAAACCCGAGATGCCCTGCATGCGCTTGGGCGCCGAGAGCACGCGCATCTTGCGCACACCAAGGTCAAACAGGATCTGCGCGCCAATCCCGTAGGTGCGCAGCATCGGTCGCTGGTCATGCACCTGCGGCTCATCCGGCACACTCTGGTTCAACGAGACGATCTGCTGAACCAGCTCGCGCGGAGGCTCCGGCTTGCGCAGCACCACGACTACACCGGCGCCCTCGTCGGCAATGCGCTTCATCGCCATGCGCAGCGGCCAAGCAAAATCACCGTGCTGCACGCCCAGCACGTCCTGCAGCATGTTGCGTAGGTGGACACGAACCAGCGTCGGCGTGGTGCCGCTGATGGCGCCGCGGACCATGGCCAGATGAATGGTGTTATCGATCGTGTCCTGGTAGGTCACCAATCGAAATTCGCCGAACTCGGTGTTGACGTGGGTTTCAGCCACCCGTTCAACCGTATGTTCATTGTCCAGTCGGTAGCGGATCAGATCGGCAATCGTCCCCAGCTTGAGGCCGTGCTCGCGCGCAAAGGTCTCGAGATCGGGGCGCCGCGCCATCGTGCCATCCTCGTTGAGGATCTCCACGATTACCGCAGCCGGGGTCAGGCCCGCCAGGCGGGCGAGATCGCAGCCGGCCTCGGTATGTCCGGCGCGAGTCAACACCCCCCCCGGCTGCGCCATCAGCGGAAACACATGGCCGGGCTGCACCAGATCCTCCGGCCGGGCATCCGCCTTCACCGCAGTACGCACGGTATGCGCGCGGTCATGCGCCGAAATGCCCGTGGTCACGCCGCTCGCGGCCTCGATCGATACCGTGAATGCCGTCTTGTGGCTCTCTTCGTTGCGCGACACCATCTGCGGCAGCCGCAGCTGACGGCAGTGGTCCTGGGTCAGCGTCAGACATATCAGGCCGCGGCCGTAGCGCGCCATGAAGTTGATATCTTCCGGCCGCACCATCGAGGCGGCCATGACCAGGTCGCCCTCGTTCTCGCGATCCTCATCGTCCATCAGGATCACCATCTTGCCCGCCTTGATGTCGGCGATGATGTCCTCGGCCGAGTCCAGCCGGCTGCTGCGTGCCTCGCCTATCGTTGAAACCTTGCTGTTCATGCGTGCTCTCTTTCGGCCAGCAACCGCTCCAGATAACGTGCAATCACGTCCACCTCCAGATTCACGGTGTCGCCGACAACCAATGTTCCCAGCGTCGTATGCTGGGCCGTATGCGGAACGATGTTAACGCCGAAGCGGTTTGCCGACACTTCGTTGACCGTCAGGCTGATGCCGTCGATGCAGATCGATCCCTTGCGTGCCACATAACGCTTGAGGTCCTCGGGGCACTCGAATACCAGACGCCAGGAACGCGCATCCTCGAACTTCTCGAGGAGGCGACCGACGCCGTCGACATGGCCGCTCACCATATGTCCGCCCAGTGGCTTGGCCGGAGTCAGTGCACGCTCCAGATTCACTGACTGCCCCACGGCCCACCGGGCTGCAGTCGTCGCCTGCAGGGTCTCGATCGACAGATCGGCAGTAAAGGTATCCGCCGTCAGCTTCACCGCAGTCAGGCAGACACCGCTGGTGGCGATGCTGTCACCCAGCCGCGAGCCGTCAAGAAGGCCGGGAGCGGAGAACGTCATGCGCTGGTCCCCGCCAAGAGTCTCGATTGAAACCAGCGTGCCAATCGCTTCAATGATGCCGGTGAACATGTTCGTCGCCCTCAGGCCGGAATCGGTACGGCAGTCACTCGCAGATCGCGCCCTATCTGGCGCACGTCCTGCCACTGCAGGTGCAGGGCTTGCGAGAGCCGCTCCATCCCCGGCAGCAGGGCCAAAGGCCGCGCATCATGCCCCAGCAGCATCGGTGCGATGTAGGCAACAATCTCGTCTACCAGTCCCTGTTGCAGGAAGGCGCCCGCCAGCTGTGGGCCGCATTCCAGCAGCACCGCGTTGATCTCGCGCTCGGCCAGGGCTCGCAACGCCTCGGCCAGATCCAGATGTCCCGCTTCGGTCGTCGCTGCCGTGACTGCCTCAACACCCTTCGGGCACTGCGTCGGTGGCCCACCGACCAGCCACAGGCGTCGCGCCGCTCCGTCTGCCCAGACTCGGGCCGATATCGGTACTCGCATCCGGGTGTCCACCACGATGCGATCGGGTTCGCGCGCAGATGCCTCGAGCCCGCGGACGCTCAGTTGGGGGTCGTCAGCCAAAACGGTGCCTGATCCGGTTAGCACCGCTCCGGCATCTGCGCGCAGACGGTGCACGTCAGCGCGCGCATCGGCCCCGGTGATCCACTGGCTCTCGCCGCTGCTCATCGCCGTACGTGCATCGAGGCTGATGCCCGCCTTCAGCGTGACAAAGGGTCTGCCGCGGGCCATGCGCGAGACAAAGCCGCGGTTGATCCGCAACGCCTCTGCGGCCATCAAGCCCACGTCCACCTCGATTCCACCAGCGCGCAGAGCGGCAATGCCCCGGCCTGCCACCTTGGGATTGGGGTCCTGCATTGCCACCCACACGCGACCCACGCCCGCGCCCAGCAAGGCGTCTATACAAGGTGGTGTGCGGCCGTGGTGGGCGCAGGGCTCGAGGCTGACAAACACATCCGCACCGCGCGCGCGCGCGCCGGCCTCTGCCAGGGCCAGCACTTCCGCATGTGCGTGGCCGG
>JBFJJW010000155.1:0-7777 GCA_041612095.1 Solimonas sp.
CACATGCTCCAGCGTGCTGCCAACCAGAATGTGGCCGTCACGCCGCGGGATGACATACCCCTCTTCGCTGATTCTCACTTCGGTGACCGCGCCCGCGGGCAATCGAAACAACAGCATCTGCCCCTTGACCGGGTGGATATCGCGAGCACCCAGCGATTTCGACCACGCTCCCGCGGCGAGCAGCGCCTGGGCGCACGGTATGCTTGCCTGCGCGGTGTGCACGCCCACCAGGCGATCCCCGGCGCGTTGCCAGCCAATGACCTCAT
This sequence comes from Solimonas sp., assembly GCA_041612095.1. Classification (GTDB taxonomy): domain Bacteria; phylum Pseudomonadota; class Gammaproteobacteria; order Nevskiales; family Nevskiaceae; genus Solimonas. Next base: position 267 of record JBFJJW010000155.1, read on the forward strand.
GGCCTTCCAGCAAGCGAACGCCCGCGTCGCGCAGTGCCGCTATCAGCGCCTTGAGCAATCGCGGATTCCGGACCTGAGCCAGATCCGGCAGCAGCTCATCCCCTTGCGTCCGCAGGTAACGTCCGCCGCACCGCCAATACTCCGGGTCAATGCCCGAGCGCCCTGCCAACTCCGCACACCACGCGGGGTAGCGTTCCAGGCTATCGGCCAGCAACGGGCGCAGGCTTTCGGGGCAGCTATCCGGCGGCAGCGGACTGAGCAAGCCACCCCCGGACCAGGAGGCTCCCCGCCCGAGGCGATCGCGCTCGACCACGGTCACGGCGGCGCCACGCCGCTGCAGCTCCCATGCGGTAGCCAGGCCGATAATGCCGCCACCGACCACAACCACATCCGTATTCTCGTCCGCGATCACGACGGCTTACCCGGCGCTGGGCCGCAATGGCATCACTCAGGTTTCAGTGGAATCGCTGCCGCGCATCGCGCGCCGCAAGGCCGGCGGCAACGAGAAAACGACATGCTCCGGACGCCCCGGAACTTCGGTCGCCGCGACGCCGCCTAGCTGCTTGAGACGTTCGACCACCTCGCGCACCAGAACCTCCGGCGCCGACGCCCCAGCCGTTACCCCGACCCGCGCCTGACCGCTAACCCACTCAGCCTGGATGTCCTGAGCGCCGTCGATCAAGTAGGCGGCTGTGCCACAGCTTTCCGCGAGCTCGCGCAAGCGATTGGAGTTCGAGCTGTTGCGCGAGCCCACCACCAACAGGACATCGCAGCGAGACGCCAGCTCCTTGACCGCGTCCTGACGATTCTGTGTGGCATAGCAGATATCGTCCTTGCGCGGCCCCAGTATCTGCGGGAATCGTTGCCTCAGCGCATCGATGACCCGCGAGGTGTCGTCTACCGACAAGGTGGTCTGCGTGACGTAGGCCATGCGCTCCGGATTGCGTATTGCCAGTCGCTCGACATCAGCGGGAGTCTCCACCAGATGAATCGAACCGCCAAAGGCCGGATCGAACTGACCCATGGTGCCCTCCACCTCGGGATGGCCCGCGTGCCCGATCAGGATCACCTCGCAGCCTTCGCGTGAATAGCGCTGGACCTCGATGTGCACCTTCGTCACCAGCGGGCAGGTTGCATCGAATACCGTGAGCCCGCGCTGGTCGGCCGCCTCGCGCACCGCCTGCGAAACGCCATGCGCAGAAAAAATGCAGGTGGCGCCATCCGGAATCTCGTCTACCTCCTCGACAAACACCGCACCCTTGGCACGCAGATTCTCGACCACGAAGCGGTTATGGACCACCTCGTGGCGAACGTAGATCGGAGCGCCCAGCGCTTCCAGTGCGCGCTCGACAATCTCGATCGCTCGGTCCACGCCCGCGCAGAAGCCACGCGGATTGGCCAGCAGAATCTGCATCAGGCGTTCCCCTTCTGGGCCTTCTCGCGCTTCCATTCCAGCAGCATGTCCAGCACCAGCAGCGCAGCGCCGGCGGAGATCGCCATATCAGCGACGTTGAATGCGGCGAAGTGCCAGCTGCCCACATAGAAATCGATGAAGTCGACCACGTGTCCGCGCGTCACCCGATCGATCACATTGCCCAATGCGCCGCCCATGATCAGCGTCAACGCCAGTGCCACCAGCGTCTGCCCACGAGGATTTCGGCGCAGCCACCATAGAATTCCAATGCTGACCGCCACTGCGAGCAGCACGAAGAATACCGGCGACGCGTTGGAGAACATCGAGAATGCAGCCCCGGTGTTTTTCAGGTGAACCAGGTTGAGGTGCGGGATCAGGGGGCGTACGTCAAACCAGTCCAGGTAGCGCACGACCAGCTGCTTGGTGATCTGATCCAGCACGATCACCAATGCAGTGATCCACAGCCAATAGACATTCTTGTACTGGAAAGACATTTAGATGTAACTCCGCGTTTCGCCCGCACCATCGACATTCTCGGCACAACGCCCACACAGCGTCGGATGGCGCAGATGTGCGCCGACGTCCGCTCTCAGATGCCAGCAACGGCCGCACTTCGCGTGCTGACTCGCGCTCGCCGCTATCCACAAGGTCTCGCCACCATCAAGCCGGGTTTCGATCGCCTCGGGGGTGCGCTCGGCATCGGCGCGCACTTCAGCACCCGAGGTTATGAACCAGAATCGCAATTCGTCACCTACCGTGCGCAATGCGCTCGCGAGGGTGTCGTCTGCATACAGGGTCACCTCGGCCGCCAGCCCCGAACCAATGGCACCCTTGGCGCGCAGGTCCTCCAGGACCTTCTTGACCGGCTCGCGTACGGCAAGCAACTGCTGCCACTGGACGCTATCGGCCGTCGCCTGCGGAAACACGTACCAGGACTGGGAAAAGACCGACTGCCCGCGATCTCCCGGCAGCATGCGCCAGATCTCATCTGCCGTGAACGACAGTATCGGCGCTATCCATCGAACCAGGCCCTCGGCGATGTGCAGCAGCGCGGTCTGTGCCGAGCGGCGCGCCGGCGACTGCTTCGGCAAGGTGTATAGCCGATCCTTGAGGATATCGAGATACAGCCCGCCCAAGTCGTTGACACAATAGTTGTGCAGCCGGTGATAAACGAGATGGAACTGCCGCTCAGCGTAAGCCTTGCGCAGGTCCTCCTGAAGTCGAGCCGCCTGCGCCACCGCCCAGCGATCCACAGCCACCATGTCGTCCACAGCGACACGGTCCTCGATCGGATCAAACCCGCTGAAGCTGCCGAGCAGATAGCGCGCGGTATTGCGAATGCGGCGATAGGCGTCGGCCATGCGCGCCAGCAGCTGGTCCGAGATGGCGATCTCGCCCGAATAGTCCGAGGCTGCCACCCATAGCCGCAAGACGTCGGCGCCCAGTGTCTTGGTGACCTGCTGCGGCGCCACGACATTGCCCATGGACTTGGACATCTTGCGGCCCTGTTCGTCCACGGTAAAACCGTGCGTCAACACTGCCTTGTACGGCGCCCGGCCCTGCATCGCCACACTGGTCAGCAAGGACGACTGGAACCAGCCACGGTGCTGGTCCGACCCCTCAAGATAGATGTCCGCCTGCGGGGCGTGGCCGTGCTGCAAGGCGTCCGGGATGACCGATCTGAAGGCGCATTGATGAACCACTCCGGAATCAAACCAGACATCCAGCGTATCGGTGCACTTCTCGTACTGTGCCTCGTCTACATTCCAGTCGGCCGGAGTCGAACGTTACCAGGCCTCCAGGCCTTCGGCGGCAACCTTGTCGGCCACCGCGCGCAACAGGCTGGCCGTCTGCGGATGTGGCGTCTGCTGCTCCCGGTCAACAAACAGTGCCAGTGGCACCCCCCAGTAGCGCTGCCGGGAGATGCACCAGTCCGGCCGGCCCGCCACCATTTCGCGGATGCGGCTCTCGCCCCAGGCGGGGATCCAGTCGGTCGCGGCGATCGCTGCGATCGCATCCGCGCGCAGCCCCTTGGTGTCCATCGAGATGAACCACTGCGGCGTTGCCCTGAAGATCAGCGGTGACTTGTGACGCCAGCAATGCGGATAGCTGTGCGTGATCGTTGCCTTGTGCAACAGCGCGTCGGCAGACTGCAGCGCCGCCAGTATGCCGTCCTCGCTCTTGCGCACATGCAGGCCGCCGACCACGGGCGTAGCGGCCGTGAACACACCATTACTGCCCACGGGATTGTCCACCGGCAGTGCGTAGCGTCGCCCCACGATGTAGTCGTCAACGCCATGCGCCGGTGCGGTATGGACGAGGCCGGTGCCCGCGTCCAAGGTGACATGCTCACCGCTGATGACGGGCACCGTGCGCCCGGCAAACGGATGCCGAAGCACGGCACCCTCCAGCGCCGTCCCTTTGGCGGTGGCCAGCACCGTGGCCTCGATACCCAGCCGCTTGCTTACTGCCGCGACCAGTTCGGCTGCGAGCACCAGCTGGCGCCCGCCACTGCTGACCAGCGCGTACTCCAGCTCGGCATTGACGCACACCGCCTGATTGGCGGGCAGTGTCCACGGCGTGGTGGTCCAGATCACGAAACCGATAGGCGCCGCATCCGCGCCCGGCGACAATCCGAATCGGCGCAGGACGTCAGCCGCATCGCTTGCGGAGAACGCGACATCGATCGCGCTTGACTGCTTGTCCTCGTACTCGACCTCCGCCTCCGCCAGCGACGAGCCGCAGTCCAGACACCAGTGCACCGGCTTGAAGCCGCGCACCAGATGTCCGTTCTCGACGATCCGCGACAGCACGCGCAACTGCTCGGCCTCAAAGGCGGGCTGCATCGTCAGGTACGGCCGCTCCCAATCGGCGAGCACGCCGAGTCGCTTGAAGTCCTCGCGCTGGCGTGCGATCTGCTCGCCGGCGTACTCGCGGCACTTGGCGCGAAACGCAGGCGCATCCAGCTTGTCGCCAACCTTGCCGTACTTTTTCTCGACCTGAAGTTCGATCGGCAAGCCGTGACAATCCCAACCCGGCACGAACGGCGCATGGTAGCCGTCCAGCCGCGCCGCCTTGACGACGATGTCCTTGAGAACCTTGTTGACGGCGTGGCCGATATGGATGTCGCCATTGGCATAGGGCGGCCCGTCGACGAACCAGAATGCGGGCTTGCCCTGCGTCGCCGCCTGCACTGCCGCGTACAGATCCTCCTGCTCCCAGCGGGCGAGCATCTCCGGCTCGCGCTTGGACAGATTCGCCTGCATCGCAAAGGCGGTGTCGGGCAGGTTGAGGGTACGCTTGTAATCAGGCTGATCGGTCACGTTAACGTCGACTTTGCGACCCGCAGATCGCAATCGAAGGGCGACTCGCAGGTGATTGAAAAGGAGTCGCTAATTATCTGTTGCGCTGCGGAAAAAGGCCAACGCCGCCTGCTTGTCGCGCTGCATCTGCGCGGCCAGGGCGTCGACCGAGTCAAAACGCTGCTCAGGCCGCAGGAACGTCTGGAATTCCACGACCAGCTCGGCGCCGTAGAGGTCAGGCGCGGCGTCAAACAGATGGGTTTCCAGCAGGATCTGGCGCAGGCCCAGCGTCGGCCGCACGCCGACGTTGGCCACGCCCTGCCATGCCGGCTTGGCCCGTTCACTCCGCAAGCGCGCGGTCACGGCATAGACCCCGAGCCTCAGGGCTGGCGGATGGCGCAGGACGATATTGGCAGTTGGCATTCCCAGCTTGCGCCCCAACTGCAGACCGCGGCGTACACGCCCCACCAGCCGGTACGGTCGCCCGAGCAAGGTCCGCACCTGATCGAGATCCGGTTCCGCCAGCGCTGCCCGCAGCGCAGTCGAGCTGCAGCGCAACGCCTCCACAGCCACGGCTGGCACACTCTCCACAAAGAATCCGTAGGTGTCACCCAGGTCGTGCAGCAGGTCGAGATCGCCGGCACGCTGTGCGCCGAAGCGGAAGTCGTCTCCAACCACCAGTCCGCGCATGCCCAGATGTCCTATCAGGCCGTCACGCACAAAATCGTCGGCCGCCCACTCCGCAAAGCTTCGGTTGAAGCGTTGCAGCACCAGCCGGTCCACACCAAATGCAGCCAACTGATAGAGCTTGCCACGCAGGGTATCCACGCGACCCGGGGCCTGCTCCGGGCAGAAGAACTCGCGCGAGGTCGGCTCGAAACTGAGCATCACGGTGTCGGCACCCAGCATCTGCGCCTGCTCCAGTGCCCGGCTGATCAAGGCCTGATGGCCACGATGCAGGCCGTCGAAATTGCCGATCGTCACCACCGCGCCCTGTGGCTCGGGATGGGCGTTATGCAGACCACGCACGAGGCGCATTACTGTCTCCGGAAATGACGTGGGCGCATGCCCATGAGCCACAGCGTAGCGAAATACGCAGCGCCGGCACCGCAGACAATGCCAACCACGCGCAGGCCCCGGTCCAGCGCCGGCGCCGCCAGCCAGGCCTCCAGCGGACCGGCCAGCCATAGCACGACGGCCACCAACACCACGCTTGCCGCTGCCAGCCGCAAACCAAAGCCCAGCCATCCAGCTCCCGGCGCGTAGATGCCATCGCGCCGCAGCCGCCGCAGCAGCAACAGGGCATTGATCCAGGCCGAGGTAGACGTCGCGGCTGCCAGACCCGCATGCGGCGCCTGAAACTCGGTCAACTGCGCGAATGCAAAGAAGCTCAGGCTCAGTGTCATCCCGCAGCACAGGGAAATGATGGCGTAGCGCATCGGCACCCGCGTTTCCTGGCGCGCGAAGAATCCCGGCACCAGCACCTTGACCAGCGAGAACCCGAGAAACCCGAAGCCATAGGCCCACAGCGCGTAGGTGGTCATGCGCACGTCATCGGCGCCGAACTGACCATGCCCGAACAGCGTTGCGACCAGCGGCCCGGCGAACAGCACCAGGCCCAGGGCGGCGGGCACGCCGATGATCAGCATGGTGCGCAGGCCCCAATCAAGCGTGGCCGAGAACTGCGCTTCAGATTTGGTCGCGAACTGGGTCGCCAGCGCCGGCAGTATCACCGTGCCGATGGCAATGCTGAAGATGCCCAGGGGGAACTCCATCAGGCGATCGGCATAGTAGAGCCAGCTGACCGAACCATTGCCCAGCAGCGATGCCAGCGCCGAGTCCAGCAGCAGACTGACCTGGGCGACCGAAGAACCGATCATGACCGGCAGCATCAGGCCAATGATTCGACGAACGCGGCTATCGCGCCAACCCCAGCGCGGTCGCGGCAACAGGCGCAGCCGCCAGACCCAGGGCAATTGAAACGACAGCTGCAACAGACCGGCAGCAAACACGGCGTAGGCCAGCGCCTGCACCGAATCAGGCTGTATCAGGGCCGCGGCGATCAGGCAGAGATTGAGCAGCACCGGCGTAAACGCTGGTACCGCGAAGCGGCCATAGCTGTTCAGCACGCCGGACAGCATCGCCGTCAGCGAGATGAACATCAGATAAGGAAATGTCCAGCGCAGCAGCTCGGTACCCAGCGCGTGCTTGCCGGGGTCGGCGCCAAACCCCGGCGCAAACAGCCACAACAACCAAGGCGCTGCCAGGCAGCCCGCCAGGGTGATCAGCGCCAGCACACCCCCCAGGGTGCCCATCACCACGGCAAGCAGATCACGTACGTCCGCGTGATCCTGGGTGGCCTTGGCTTCGGTGAATACCGGCACGAACGCTTGGGAGAAAGCCCCCTCCGCGAACATGCGCCGGCCGAAATTGGGGATCTTGAGCGCGATCAGAAACGCGTCCATGCCGGCGCCGGCGCCAAACGCCACCGCGAACAGCACGTCCCGCCCGAAGCCGAGCACGCGTGATAGCAGGGTCATGAACCCGACGACACCGGACGACTTGAGGAGGGACTTGGACATGGAGGCGCCGCAGTTTAGCCGCAGACGCCGCGTGGCGCCCACGTTTTTCCTGCCTTTTCAGCCGCTTCGCGTCCCGAATCCGTTGACAAACCGCAGGCTCGTGGCCATACTCCGCGCCCTTCAAGAACACCCCCGATTTTCAGGAGTTTCACTTTGGCCAACATCGCCAGCGCAAAAAAGCGCGCCCGCCAAGCCGAGAAGCGCCGCAGCCGC
>JBFJJW010000156.1:0-7758 GCA_041612095.1 Solimonas sp.
TGCCGTCGCACGCCAGCAGCTTTGCGACGATGCTGCGGCGCGTGGGATCGGACAACGCGTACAACACGGCGTCTATCGTCAGATCGCGGGTTGCCGGGTGCTGGAAGGGTCTGGCCACGGCGCCGACTATACGCCCGATCACTCCCATACTTCAAGATCATTGCATTACTGAAGCGTACCCGACTGCGGCCGGACGCCGTCCGCGCTACAGGCTGAGTGCGCGGTGCTCCACCATCAAGCATCGGTCCTGCACAACGTAAATGCCGTTGGACGCCAGCACCTCGGCGACCTCGTCATGGCGGATGCCCTGCTGCAGCCAGACGGCGCGGGGGCGCGTGGCCAGCAGATCATCCAGATGTTGGGGAATATCCTGAGGCCGGCGAAAGACATCCACCAGATCTACCGCCCCTGGGATCTCGGCCAGCCGCCGATAGACAGGTCGGCCGAGGATCTCCGTAACCTCCGGGTAGTAGACGGGGACCGGCACCAGGTCCAGGCCGACAGCGTCCAGATAGGCGGGCACGTACCAGGCGGGCTGATCCTGCTGCGCCTCGGTCTTGATGCCAAGCACGGCCACGCGCTGCACGGTGCGCAACAAGGCGTGAATCTGCTCGTCGGTTTCCAGCAGGAAGTCGGCCGCGCTCACGCGCTAGTCCAGATTCTCGGCGACCACGCAGTCGCGGCCGGCATGCTTGGCCTGGTAAAGGCAGCGGTCGGCCGCGCGGTAGGCATCGGGCAGATCCTGATGCGGCCCGACTGCGACGCCACCGGCACTGCAGGTAATCACCTTTGAGCGGTTGTCGCGGTGTTCGATCTGCAGCGCGCGGATCGCCGCCAGCACTTCCTCGACGCGCTGGATGCCGCCCTGAAGATCGCAGTCATACAGCAGCAGGGCAAACTCGTCGCCACCGAGACGCACCGCCATATCGAGCGGACGACGTGCAAACTGCGCCAACACCAGGCCGAGTTCCGCGAGCACGCCATCGCCATACTCATGGCCATAGACGTCGTTGACCTTCTTGAACAGGTCCATGTCCAGCAGCACGAAGAACAGGCGACGGCGTTCGCCTCGATAGACTTCGAGCTTGGCCACCTCGTAACGCTCCTCCAGCGCACGCCGATTGGAAAGCCCGGTCAGCGGATCGCGATACACCATCATCTCCAGCAACCGCTTGGCAGCCCACTGCCGGCGTGAAGCCAGCTTGGTGCCTATAGCCCCCATGAAGGCGACGCCGAGCATCAGGAACTCCAGCAGCCACTCCTGCGGCACACGCTCCAGCGAACTTTCCGGCACGAAGACGTGCCGCCCCAGCACCACGGTCAGATACGCGGCAATGATGCCGACGCAGCGGATGATGCGTAGCCGTGCCAAGGTGACGATGGCAACGGGTATCGTCAGGGTGAGATAGGGTTCTACGCGGTGATCCAGCGCCGCGCCCTTGTAGCGGATGTACTCGACGCTGGCCGCCATCAGCAGAAAGCCGATGATCAGCGCCAGCTCCGAGAGTTCGGACTCAACGCGGCGCCACTGCGCCCACGAGATCCCCACAAACAGCGGCAGCATCAGGCCGAGCTCGATGAAGTGCAGCAGAGGTATCATCGCGGCCGGCGAGTTGGCCAGCATGCCCTGCCACAGCGGCGCGCTGCCGAAGGCCAGCACGGGAATCAGTGCCAGACAGATGCGATTGAGGCGGCTGGCTTTCCGTTCGTAGCGCTGGAACTCGGCTTCGACTAGCGGGGGAAAACGAAACTGGCCGCGGCGCCCTGCAGCGACATCACCCAGGGTCTGCATCTCCTCGGTGGTCAGTTCCTGCTTGTTCAACTCCGCCTGATCAACCCATGAGGCAGCCGGCACCGGCGCTTCGTTGAGCGCACGAATCTCCGACTCCACAGAACCAGGGTTGGCGTTCACTGGAGGCTCCCCCGAACCTCAAATGCAGTTTCAAGCCTGCATTTTTGCAATGATTTGGTACATCAAGCCCGAAATGTGCAGGGCTTTTCCGGTCAGCGCAACCTTGGCCCCGGCGGGCGGCCCCCTTCACCCCAATGGACTAAGACGGCCGCGGCGTTAGCCGCCACCATTTGGCCTTCAATTACTCACGGTGACTTACCGTGGGCCAACAGTCGGAAACCAGTCGCCGGAGGACGTGTCGCAATGGGTGCCATCAATCTCAGTGTCTTACTCGAGTCGCAGGATCTGGAGCGCTGCCCGTTCCCGATTCCGTCGGGCTGGTTTTTCGTTGATTACTCCGAAAACCTGAAGGCCGGCGAAGTCCGCAACGTCGATCTGTTCGGCCAGGAGTGGGTGCTGTTCCGCACCGAGTCCGGCAAGGTCGGCATGTCGGACCCCTACTGCCCGCATCTCGGCGCGCACCTTGGCCACGGCGGCAAGGTCTGTGGCGAGCATCTGCGCTGCCCGTTCCACCACTGGGAATACGACACCGAAGGCTGGTGCAAGAGCATTCCCTACGGAAAGATCACGCCGCCGATCGTGAAGAAGCAGGCCATCCTGCGCACGCTGCCGATGCAGGAGCGCTACGGCCTGATCTGGGCCTGGTATCACCCCGCCTGCGAAGCCCCGTCCTGGGACCTGCCGCATATCCCGGCGATGGAAGATGAGGGCTGGACCGGCGACCGTCGCGGCACGTGGACGGCCAATACCGCGATTCAGGAAATCGCCGAGAACGGCGTCGACTTTGCCCACCTGAAGTTCCTGCACGGCGCGGCTGGCATTCCGCCTGCGGTGGTCAACTTCGACAAGCACATCATCGATATCAACATGGCCAACGGCTACATCGTCGGTCGTGGCTACGGCCCTGGCCTGAACGTGTTCGAGTTCACCCAGGAAGGCGCCAGCGCGACGATGATCTCGTACACCCAGCCGGTGACCGCCGAGAAGAGCCAGATGAACATGAGCTTCCGGCATCGCGCGTATCAGGAAGGCAGCAAGGAGCTGGTTGTCGCCAAGAAGATTGTTGATCACATGATCGGCTCGGCAGACGGCGAAGAGAGCGCGGGCTTCGAAAGCGTGGACTTCATCGTCTGGAACAACAAGAAGTACCGGCCCAACCCGCTGCTGTGCGACGGCGACGGCCCGATCCTGCAGTACCGCAAGTGGTTCAAGCAGTTCTACCCGACGGCGGACGCGGCCACACTGGCCAAGATCTGATCCCAAGGCGTTGTAACCTGCGCCCATGCCGCGACTGGCGGCATGGGCGCATTCATTTCATGTGCAGCACGATGGTGGAGAGAGGCAGATGGCCGCAGTAAAGGTGACGGGACGCGACGGCGTTGAGCGGATCATTGATGCAACGACCGGAATCGCCCTGATGGAAAGCCTGCGGGATGCCAACACCGGTGTCGACGGCACGTGCGGCGGCGCGATGTCCTGCGGCACCTGTCATGTATTCGTGGATCCGAGCTGGGCCGAGCGGCTGCCGCCAAAAAGCGAGGACGAGGCGGCGATGCTCGAGGCGATTGGTGAAATCGTGCCGCTGCGCCCTTGCTCGCGCCTGTCCTGCCAGCTGCCGATGACCGACGAACTCGACGGCATCGCCCTTGAGATCGCGCCCGAGGTCTAGACCCCGGGCGCCGTTCGGAAACGCCGGCTAGCTCCGGTACTTGTCGATCAGCGCCTGCAGGCTGCCGTTGCCCTTGCGCAGCGTCAGCGCTGCATCCAGCTTCTGCGCCAGTGCCTCCGGCACCCCCGCGCGGGAATACATGATTGAAACCTCGTTGCTGCTGATCTCCAGCGGATGGCGCGCCACCCGCTCCGTCATGCCCTTGCGGCGCAGCACCGCTGCGGCGACGAACGGATCATCCAGCAAGGCGTCGATCTCGCCGCTGAGCAGCCGCCCATAGTTGATCTCGACCATCGCCGCCGGCAAGAAAGCGCTGCGGGTCACCTCACCGTGGATCAGCTGACTGGCGACCTCGCCGTAGTAGTAGTCGTCAACAATGCCGATACGCCGCCCCTCCAGCACCAGCTGCGAAAGGGACTGCCCGCGCAGCGCGTCCGCATCTTCGGCGCGCGAGTACAGCGCAAAGGTTTCACTGCGATAGGGTGGCGAAAAATGTGCGTAGGTCCTGCGCTCCGCCAGCGGGGTAGCCGACAGCAGTACCTGCACGCCGCCCTGCTTGAGATCGGCCAGCAAGTCGCTCCAGTTGCCTTGCTTGAACTTGAGACGGCAGCCGGCGTCGGCCGCGAGCTGCTGCATGATCTCGATATCCAGACCGCGCACCGAGCCGTCGGCATCTTCGTACTGGTAGGGTTCCCACGGGTCCCAGCCCACGGTCAGCTCGCAGGGAGATACCGTCTTGGCCAGCACAGTCGCCGGCGTCTCGCCCCGCTCGCAGGCCACAAGACCGAATGCCACCAAGACTCCGATCATCATCACACTGATGCCACGCATCGCTCGCTCCTCCCCGGTGGTTTGCAGGCCCGGCGGCTGCACGGCTCCGCCAGCGGACTACGCCCTACTTCCTGTTCGATGCAGCGGGGGCGCAAATGGTTGCAGCACCCGCTGCATACCCTGCGCCTGCCCGCAGCCGCGCGCAAGCAGCCCGGGCACGCGGACACCGCGATGCGCTCCGCGCCATGCATACTGCCCGCCGTGGCAGACACCGCCACCTGACTGGTCGCGACGTCCGTGAAATCCAAGCTGCCCGTGCTCGACGGCGTTGGCCCCAGCTGCGTGCGCCTGCCGCAGGGGTCATGGCCGACCGTGCTCGACTTCCTGCGTCAGCACTTCCCCGATATTCCGGCGGCCACCTGGCTGGCGCGGATGGACGCTGGCCGGGTGCTGGACCAGGACGGCGCCCCACTGGACCGCACCACGCCCTATCGCCAAGGGGCGGCGGTGTACTACTACCGCGAACTGCCGGCAGAGACGCCGATTCCGTTCGCAGCTGAGATCATCCATCAGGACGCACATCTGCTGGTGGCGGACAAGCCGCATTTCCTGCCGGTGATTCCTTCGGGTCGCTACGTGCAGGAGACGCTGCTGGTACGGCTGAAGAAGCTGCCTGGCCTGCAGCATCTCGCACCACTGCATCGTCTCGACCGCGGCACCGCCGGCGTCATACTGTTTTCGGTCAATCCGGACAGTCGCGGCACTTACCAAGGCCTGTTCCCGCGGCGCGCGGTCAACAAGTACTACGAAGCGTTGGCCCCCGCCCTGCCGCAGCTGACATTTCCACGCATACACCGCAGCCGCATGCAGGCAGCCGAGCCGTTCTTCCGTATGCAGGAGGTGCCGGGACCGGCCAACAGCGAGACCCATATTGAGGTCCGCGAACGACGGGGCGCGCACTGGCTTTACGCGCTGCGACCCATCACCGGCCGAAAGCACCAACTCAGGGTGCACATGGCGGCACTCGGTGCAGCAATACTGGGTGACGACTACTACCCGGAGGTGCGTGCGGAAGGTGCCGACGACCACAGCCGGCCGCTGCAGCTGCTGGCCCGCTCCATCGAGTTCGAGGACCCGCTGAGCGGCCAGACCCGGCGCTTCGAGAGCCGCCGCCGGCTTTGAGGCAGGACGCCAGCCGCCGGTATCCCGCGTCAGTGCCGGGTCTGAAGCTGCTCTCGTAGCGCGTGCACGGTGTCGTGATGGCGGCGGGCCCACTGATACTGGCGTTCCAGCACTTCACGAACCTCCGGTTCCGTCGTCCGCTTCAGCGCCTCGGCCAGCAGCTCTTCGGCCTCGGCCTCGTCGCCCTCCACCGCATCGAGCACGGCGGCCTCGTCACGACCCAGCGCCAGCGCGCGCAGGTGCAGCCAGGTGCGGTGCAGGGTGTTGTCGAAACTGCCTCGACCACGCGGCGTACCGCCGAGCGCGGCAACCACGACCTGCAGGTCTTCGGCAGAATCGCCGAAGAAGCGCGAGTAGGCATTCAACGAGCGTTTCAGATCCTCATGCCAGGCCTCTTCAGCCGCGGCGCGCAAGCTGCTTTCGCCGTTCTTCTCGGCGACGATCAGACGGTTGAGTAGAGCAACGGTGTCGGGCGTATTCATGGCGCAATCTCCGAACAGGGGCGAGATTCCTCACCACTCCGCCGACCGCCTTGCGCTGCCTCCTGCCTCATGACACCAGCGCGGGCAAACCCGGGGCGTGATGAGCTTCTAGCCTAGCGCGACCCAGACCGCCTGAACAGTCGGCGGCGAGGCCGCCGGTGAACCGCGGCTGACCCTTGGATGACGCGGCTTCCACGCGGTTCCGAGCCCTGCCCCGGATCAACCCACAGCAGCCGGACGCGCGCCGCAGGCCCTATCAAAGGTTCGGTGGCAATCTGGCGCCTGCTGAGCGATTCTTGTGTGTACTAGCGAAATAAATAGAAGGAGACTCCCGTGCCTATACGTCCCCATTCCTTGGTGCTTGCCGGGTCCGCCCTGCTGCTGGCAGCGACTGGCGCGATCGGCGCCGCCGGCGCGCTGGCCACGGCGCAGGTGGACGGCGCGCGCATTACCCACGCCGACCGCGAGCCGGGAAACTGGATGTCACACGGTCGTAGCTATGACGAACAGCGCTATAGCCCCCTGACCAAGATCGATCAGGCCAACGTCAGCGAACTGGGGCTGGCCTGGACCTACCGGCTCGACGTGGACCGCGGCACCGAAGCCACGCCGATCATCGTGGATGGCGTCATGTACACGACCGGGGCCTTCAGCTACGTATACGCACTGGATGCCCGTAACGGCAAACTGCTGTGGAAATACGACCCGAAGGTGCCGCGCGAGAAGGCCGGCAACGGCTGCTGCGACGTCGTCAACCGTGGCGTAGCGGTGTGGAAGGGCAAGGTGTACGTAGGCAGTTTCGACGGGCGTCTGATTGCGCTGGATGCCGCTACCGGCAAGAAGCGCTGGGAAACCGATACCGTCATTGACCACACGCGCAGCTACACGATCACCGGCGCGCCGCGCATCGTCAAAGGCAAGGTGCTGATTGGCAATGGCGGCGCGGAAATGGGCGTGCGCGGGTATGTGTCGGCCTACGATGCCGATACCGGCAAGCTCGCCTGGCGCTTCTTTACCGTGCCTGGCGACCCGTCGCTGCCGCCCGAGAACAAGGCGATGGAGCTTGCCCTGCCGACCTGGAGCGGCGACCGCTGGTGGAAGCAAGGAGGCGGCGGCACCGCCTGGGACTCGATGGCCTACGACCCGGAACTGGACCTGCTCTACATTGGCACCGGCAATGGCTCGATGTGGAACCGCCAGCTGCGTAGCGAAGGCAAGGGTGACAATCTGTTCCTGTCCTCCATCGTCGCGCTGAAGCCGGATACCGGCGAGTACGTCTGGCATTACCAGACCACCCCGGGCGAGACCTGGGATTACACGGCCACGCAACACATCATCCTCGCCGACATGGAGATCGGGGGTAAAACCCGCAAGGTGCTGATGCAGGCGCCAAAGAACGGCTTCTTCTACGTGCTCGACCGCAAGACCGGCGAGCTGCTGTCGGCGGAGAAGTTCGCACCCGCAAACTGGGCAACGCATGTCGACATGAAGACCGGACGCCCGGTCGAGAATCCGGAGGCTGACTGGTCCAAGAAGACGGCGCTGGTGTTTCCCTCCCCGTTCGGTGCGCACAACTGGCAACCGATGTCGTTCAACCCCATGACCGGGCTGGTCTATATCCCGGCCCGCGAGATGGAGTTCTGGTTCGCGAACAACCCCGACTTTGCGCCGCGCCCAGGGGAATGGGCGACGGCGCTGGCCTTCGATCAGGTCGCCGAGCGGGGTGAGAGGCAAGCGCCGCA
>JBFJJW010000157.1:0-7678 GCA_041612095.1 Solimonas sp.
CCACCAGTATCAGTTTTCCCTGCATTGCCATAGATCTCATTAGAAACCCGCGGGAGCATATGAACAAGTGATGACGAATTGGTGACAGGCCCGCCCCCGAAGCGCAAATGTGACCAGCGATCGGCGCAGCCGGCCAGTGGCTTGCTGGTTTTGACCGCCGGCCGTGTGCTGCTTAGCATGCGCGCCACTGTAATGAGCGCCAAATTCGGCAATGCCTTCGCTTGAGAACGGCGCGGGAGGCCTCATTCATGACACCTGACATTCATATAAGGCCAGACCCGCCATGAGCTCCAACCATCATCGTCTGATCATCCTCGGCTCGGGTCCGGCCGGGTACACCGCGGCCGTATATGCCGCGCGCGCCAATTTGAAGCCGGTCATGATCACGGGCCTGGAGGTCGGCGGGCAGCTGACAACGACCACGGAAGTCGACAACTGGCCCGGCGATGTGGAAGGCCTGCAGGGGCCTGACCTGATGGCACGGATGCAGAAGCATGCCGAACGGTTCGAGACGCAGATTGTCTATGACCACATCCACGAGGTGGATCTCAAGACCCGTCCGTTCAAGCTGCGTGGCGATCAGGGCGAATACACCGCCGATGCCCTGATCATCAGTACCGGCGCCAGTGCCAAGTACCTGGGCCTTGAGTCGGAGCAGAGCTTCCGCGGCAAGGGCGTATCCGCCTGCGCGACCTGCGACGGATTCTTCTACAAGAACCAGGACGTGGCGGTGATCGGCGGCGGCAACACCGCGGTCGAGGAAGCCCTGTATCTGGCGAATATCGCGAACAAGGTGACGATCGTGCACCGTCGCGACAAGTTCAAGGGCGAGAAGATCCTGCACGACAAGCTGTTCAAGCGCGCGGCCGAAGGCAAGGTCGAGATCATCTGGGATTCGACGCTGGACCAGGTGCTGGGTGACGATTCCGGCGTGACCGGCATGCGCATCAAGAACGTGAAGACCGGCGAACTGCGCGAGATTCCCCTCAAGGGCGTGTTCATCGCCATCGGCCATTCTCCGAATACCGCGATATTCGAAGGTCAGCTGGACATGAAGGGTGGCTATATCCAGGTCAAGTCCGGTTCCGAGGGCGATGCGACGGCGACCAGCGTGCCCGGCGTGTTTGCGGCAGGCGACGTGCAGGATCATGTCTATCGTCAGGCCATCACCAGCGCCGGCACCGGCTGTCAGGCGGCCCTGGATGCCGAGCGCTACCTCGACAAGCTGGCCGGACACTAGGCCATGAACCCGGCGGTCGACCTGCTGGCGGATCTGGCGGCCACCGTTGCCCACGCCCTGGCCGAAGATGTGGGCGGTGGCGACGTGACTGCGCGCCTGGTGCCTGATCGTCCCGGCATCGCGCATGTGCGGGTTCGGGAATCGGCGGTGATCTGCGGCCGGCCCTGGGTAGACGAGGTGTTTCGCCAGCTGGACCCTCGGATCGAAGTCCAGTGGCAGGTGGCAGAGGGCCAGCGTGTCGAAGCCGATCAGCGGCTGTACAGCCTCGTCGGCCCCGCGCGCCTGCTGCTGACCGGCGAACGTCCGGCGCTGAATTTTCTGCAAACCCTTTCCGGAACCGCCACTGCCGTGGCTCAGTATGTGGCTGCCGTTGCCGGCACCGGCTGCGCCATCGTCGATACCCGCAAGACCCTGCCGGGCCTGCGCAACGCGCAGAAGTATGCGGTGAGGCAGGGCGGTGGCGTCAACCATCGCATTGGCCTGTATGACGGCATCCTGATCAAGGAAAACCACATCGCCGCTGCCGGCGGCATTGCCGCAGCGATCGCCCGCGCGCGCGCGCTCGAAGCCGGCGTGCCGCTGATGACCGAAGCCGAAAATCTGGACGAAGCGCGCGCCGCGCTGGCTGCCGATGTCGATCTGCTGCTGGTTGACGATTTCGAGCTGCCGGAACTGCGGCAGGCGGTCGCGCTGACCCGCGCGCACCGCGCAAGGGGCGGCAAGACCCTGATCGAGTATTCGGGGGGGGCACAGCTTGCCAACATCCGCGCGCTGGCTGAAACCGGCGTGGACCGCATCTCGATCGGCGCTATCACCAAGCATCTGCGCGCCGTGGATCTGTCGATGCGCTTTGACGAATCCACGCCTTAGCCGGACCTGCCCGCCCTCCGAAGTCGTACATAACCATAACGCGCTCGCGGTTGCGCGCGGCAAGCCGCAGGCAGGCCCTGATGCCTGCGATGGCATTGCACGAGCGGGCACCGACGAAACCATGATCGCGCCGATGCGGTTCGAATATCCGGCAAATTTCCGGAGTAGCATGGCGGCATGAGTACCTTCCTCGAAGCCTTAGAAGGGGCCGCCAAGGTCACGACCGAACGCCTGCTGGGTCACCTGCCGGAACTGCTGGGTGCTCTGGCATTGATCGTGTTCGGCTGGCTGCTGGCGCGGATTCTGCGCCTGGTGACCCGGCGCGGCATCGGCCTGCTTGAATCCCTGCTGTCGCGGGGATCCGGGCAGGCGCGCTGGCGCGCCGGACGCGCGGCCTCGGTACTGGGCACGACGGTGTACTGGATCGTGCTGTTGTTCTTCGTGACAGCTGCTGCCCAGACCTTGGGTCTGGAGACGTTTACCGACTGGCTCGCCGGCTTGCTGGACTACCTGCCAACACTGGCGGCGGGTGTGCTGATCATCGCCGCCGGCTACGTCCTGTCGGGGCTGGTCGCGGAAGTCGTGCGGGCGACGGCGACGGCCTTGGCGCCACCCCAGCGCGCCGCATTGGCGCGGGTCGCCCAGGGTGGCACCTTGATGGTGGCGCTGCTGGTCGGCGCCGACCAGATCGGCATCAAGGTCACCTGGATCGCGATACTGGCGGTGGTGCTGGTGGCGTCGGTGATGGGGGGCGTGACCTTGGCGGCGAGCTTGGGCGCGCGCGGCTATGTCGCCAACCTGATCGGCGCCCACTATCTGCGCCAGGCATTTCAGCTCGGGCAGCGGGTGCGGGTCAGCAGCCATGAGGGCCGCATCGTCGACGTCACCGCCACCTCCCTGGTGCTCGAGACCGAGGAGGGCCGTGTGGTACTGCCGGGGCGGGTCTATCACGATGAAGCCATCGTGCTGATCACGCGCCAGGGCGGCGGCTAGCGGCGCGCATGTCGGTGAAAAGCGAGAACACGCTCAGCCTGGCCTACATGCGCGGGCACCCCGCACAGGCCGCGCGGGTATTGGAGGCACTGCCGGCTGAGGCCGCCGCGGCGCTGTTTGCGCGCGTGCCGGCGCGCACCGGCTCCGCAGTACTGGCTGCGATGTTGCCGCAAGCGGGCGCGCGCTGCGTGGAGACGCTCGACGACACCCGTGCGCTGGAGCTGCTGACGCCAATGGGGACGCAACCGACCGTCGCCCTGCTGCGTCATCTGCCCGAGGTGCGGCGCGGCGCGCTGATCGCCGGCCTGCCGACCGCGACCGCCTTGGCCTCCAAGCTGCTGCTGGGTTATAGCGACGACACGCTGGGTGCCTGGGCGGATCCCGACGTGGTCACGCTCGGGGCGCAGACACGGGTGGCCGACGCACTGGAGCGTATGCGGCGCACGCACACCTGCTATCCACTGCTGTTGGTGGCCGACTATCGGCACTGCCTCACCGGGATGATCGCGCTGACAGACCTGCTGCAGGCCCCGGCGGGCGCGAGCCTGGCGACGCTGTCGCGGCCCGCCAATGCAGTTCTGATCGCCAATGCGCCGCTATCTGGGGCGGCTGCGCATCCGGGGTGGCAGGACAGTTCCATCCTGCCGGTGGTGGAACCGGGCGATCGGCTGCTCGGGATCATGACGCGTGATGCCTTGAGCCGCGCATTGCGCCGCCGCCAGGTGCCGGTAGCCGGGAACGACAAGGCCGGCCTGTCGGCGGTGTTCGCGCTGGGCTACTGGCAGGCGCTGGCGGGACTGCTGGAAAGCGGGCTGGCGTTGCTGCCTCGGGTGCCAGCCGTAGCCGAGTCAGGTACCGATGAGCGCTGAAGCCCAGCTTGCGGCCGAGGCAGCGCTCACGCAGCGCTTCCTGATCGATTACCCGCATGAGGCGGCGCAGCTGATGGAGGGCATGGCCGCAGCCGAGGCCTCCGCGCTGCTGGCCGCGCAGCCTGCGCACGTGGCCTTGCCTGCCTGGCAGGCGCTGGCACCGGATGTCGCGTTGCAGGTGCTGGCGGGCCTGCCGCAGTCTACCGCGCGGCACCTGCTGGAAGCGTCCGAGCCGGTGGTCAGCGTTGCCATACTCAGCCAGCTGCAGCCGGACACGCGCGAGACCTGGCTGCAGGACCTGAACAAGGATGTGGCCCAGGAGCTGCGGGCACTGCTGGCGTACCCGGACGATAGCGCCGGGCGCATGATGGACCCACGAATCAGCCCTTTGCGCGGCGCCATGAGCGTGGCCGAGGCAATCGAACGGCTGCGCCAGATTCCGCGCGAAGGCCTGCGCGAGCTGTTTGTGGTGGATGACGAGGGCCGACTGGCGGGACGGGTGCAAGTGCAGGATCTGGCGTTGGCGTCGCGTGATCTGCCGCTGAGCGACATCACCCGCAAGGTGTTGGCGGTTGCCAGCGATCTGGACCCGCGAGAGGAGGTTGTGGAGACGCTGCAGGCCCATCCGATTACCGGCTTGCCGGTGGTCAACGTCAACGGGCGCTTTGTCGGTGTTATCCGCCACGCCGAGCTGGTCGCGGCAATCGAGCAGGAAAGCAGCCTCGATATCCAGACGATGGTGGGTGCGAGCCCTGACGAACGCGCGCTGTCTTCACCGCTGTTCGCGGTCAGGAAGCGCCTGCCGTGGTTGCAGATCAACCTGCTGACGGCGTTTCTGGCCTCTGCCGTCGTCGGCCTGTTCGAAAGCACCATCGCGCAGTTCACCGCGCTGGCCGTGCTGCTGCCGGTGGTCGCGGGCCAGTCGGGAAATGCCGGTGCCCAGGCCATGGCCGTGACGATGCGTGGGCTGGTGCTGCGCGAGATCAGTCTGCGTCATTGGCCGGCGGTAGTTGGCAAGGAAGCGTTGACCGGCCTCGTGAATGGACTGGCGATCGCCGTTACCACCGGCCTTGGTGTATACGCCTGGAGCCGCTCGTGGGCGCTGGTCGGCGTCATCATGTTGGCCATGGTCATCTCGATGCTGGCTGCGGGTCTGTCCGGGGCCTTGGTGCCGATTCTGCTGCGCCGCTTTGGCCAGGACCCGGCAACAGCCTCATCCATTATCTTGACGACGGTCACTGACGTCGTTGGGTTTTCGTCCTTTCTCGGCATTGCGGCCGCGTTTGCGCCGTTGCTGGCCCAGTCCTAGCGTCCGCCGCGCCCGTGCGCAGTGAGGGTCTCGCAGACTGGCGACAGGGGTACGGATATCGGGTAACGTTATCCGCGCCTTCCGACGGGCCAGCGTCCGCGGACCTGAGATTGATCAATGTCCTTATGTTGCGTGGTCTGCAGACAATCGTATGAGCACTACTCCTGATTCCTCAGTCAGCGGCGCGCGGACGGCCGACACCGCGGTCGCCGAGCTGGTCAGAATGCAGCGGATGGGTCGTCCCGCGGTTGACGCGCTGCGCAGGGCCGTGAGCACCACGCTGACGGATGTGTTCGGCACCTTCATCCGCAAGCTGCCGAACGTGCTGGCCGAGCGCGCGAAGATTACCCAGCTCGCGACCGAGCGGCGCACCTGCCAGGATCTGGCGCAGATGATCGGCGCAGGTCCGGCGCAGTGGGTTGATCGATTTGTCGGCCAGGTCGACGCGAACCTGATCGGCAGCGCGCGCACCGACGGCGCCGGAAGTGCCTCGCCCGCCAGTGACGATGCGCTGGTGCTGACTCGCCTGGAGCTGCGTGCCGAGGCCCTGTATGCCAAGTTGCTCGGGGATATCGATATCCGCCTCGATCATGTCCGGCGCACGGTCTACTTTCCTGTCTATACCAGCGCACTGGCCCCCGCCGGCCTGTGCCGGGCGCTGCAGGACACCGCAACCGCGCTGAGCTGTAACGGCACCCACCGACGCATGCTGTTCGACAAGTTCGACGATATCGTCATTCCGGAGCTGCAGGGTTTTTATCAGTCGCTGCTGTCGGCGCTAGGGGACATCGAGGAGCGTGCGGCCGAAGCCGCCGCCCTGCTGGCGCGCGAAACCGCACGTGCGGCGACGGTGATGAATCGGGCGCCGAAGCTGCCCCAGCAGCCGGAACCAGCGCCCAAGCCGGCGGTAGCGGAGACCGCACCCGGGCTGCGGGCGCCGCCGCCGAAGGTCAAGCCCGCGGCCAAACCGAAGGTCGATCCCAAGACGGTGTCGATGCTGAAGTCGTTCGTGGAAAAGGCGCCCCCCAAGGATGGCGAATATACCGACGGTGCGCTGGCCGGGGATCTGCTGGCTCTGCAAACCGATGCCCCGCTGCCGGGCGTGGACGTCAAGCAGGAGCGGCGCTGGGTGCCACTGCAGCGCATTTCGCTGGCGGGCCAGTTCCTCAACGAAGCGGTGGCGGATCCGTTCGTGCCGCCCGAGCTGGGGCCCCAGCATGAGTCCGTGCGTTTTCCGCTGGTGAAGTCCGCATTGACGGATGCCACCCTGTTTACGGCAGTGACACATCCGCTGCGCAGCCTGGTGAACGAGCTGATGTTGAAGTCGGCCACGTCGCGCATCACCGGCACTGCAGAGGCACGACGCATGGCCGAGGTGCTGCAGCAGGTGCTGGTGCAGTTTGATCTCGCGCCCGACTTCGTTCGTGAGGCGATGCTGACCGCGCATCCGATCGAGGAAGAGCAGATCAACGGCTTCTTCGAACAGCAGAAGCAGCAGGCCAGTCAGCGCAAGGAGGCAGTGGTCAATGAGGCCAAGCGACTGGTGATCCGCGAGCTCGAGCTGCGCACCTTCGGGCGTGCGGTGCCACAGCAGGCGATCAAGTTTCTGAATACCTCCTGGGGGCCGCTGCTGGTCAAGGGGCTCCTCAAGCACGGCGCCGACAACGCGCATTGGCGCACCGGCATCGAGCGTATGGAAGAGATGCTGGATCAGTTGGAAATGTCGGATCGGGAAATGCCGCCGCCACCGGACTGGCAGGCGCTGACCGCGGCAATGGCTGCGGATCTGGCGGCAGCGGGACTGCCGCCGGAGCGCGTCAGCGCTGCACTCGCGGGCCTGGATGAAGCTTGGCGCGCGGGCAAGCCGAACCAGTCGTTCTGATCTTGCGGCACCGCTGCGGGGCGTGGGCGGCTTGCGTAAATAGGCCCGCTGTTCCAGGGTTTGGTGAGGAAGTGGTCATCCGGCGGGTATGGGTGCCACGTTTCGAAGCCGGGCTGCCTGTCGCGGTCGTTGATGGGCCAGCGTGTCCAACCTGAGTACACATAGTCAGAGAGAAACATGACGGCCAGCACCGCAATCCGAAAGCTGCTTGTTGCCAATCGTGGCGAGATCTCGATCCGGGTCATGCGCGCGGCGGCCGAGATGGGCATCCGCACCGTATCGATCTACGCCTACGAAGATCGCTTTGCGCTGCATCGGTTCAAGGCCGATGAGAGCTACATGGTCGGGCAGGGGCAGAAGCCCATCGCCGCGTATCTGGACATCGCCGATATCCTGCGGGTGGCCAAGGCTGCCCAGGTGGATGCGATACACCCCGGCTACGGTTTCTTGTCGGAGAACCCGGATTTTGCTGAGGCCTGTGCGGCTGCCGGCATTCGGTTCATCGGCCCCAGCCC
>JBFJJW010000158.1:0-7571 GCA_041612095.1 Solimonas sp.
ATCCGCGCCGAAGTCATCGCCTATGACGACTTCATCCAGTTCAAGGGTGAAGCCGGCGCCAAGGAAGCCGGCAAATGGCGCCTGGAAGGCAAGGAATACATCGTGCGTGAAGGCGATGTCATGCATTTCCGCTTCAACGTCTGACCCGGCAGCACAAGCAGGCTGCGAGCGCACTGCCCGCAGCCTGCCGTGCTGAACAATCCCGGGAAAGTGTCGCCGATCTCACTGGCAAGCGCGCTTCGTGGCGGTTCGCATTTGCCTAGACCGCCATACTTCCCTAGAATTCGCGGCCCCCGCGGTACCCGCGTGGTGATGTAGCTCAGACGGTTAGAGCGCGGCACTCATAATGCTGAGGTCGGTGGTTCGATTCCACTCATCACCACCAACTCATTCAATACCTTACGCGACGAACCTGCTTCGGTTTGTAGCAATGTGGCGCGAACGTGCCAGCGTAAGTCCCGCTCCCCTTTTTTCAGTTTCCGAAATCCGTAGCAGGTCCCGATTGGGCGCGTGGCCGTTATGGCTGCGTTCTTAAGTCGGCGGCCATCAGGCGCTGCCAGCTGCGTGTGGTGCGCAGGCCCATCCTCGGGCCATTACCGTCCCACAGTCACGCCAGCGCCCGAGTACCAAGAAATGAATAAGATATTTATTACGCCATTTATGGCTTTTTAATTGACTTAAACGTTTTAAAGCGCCATATTTGGCGCGTATGAACATCACTGAAAAGCTCACGGACGATGCGCTGCTGAAGCTGATCGGGCAACGGCTGGCAGCCGTGCGCCTGGCCAGGAACCTGACTCAGCAGCAGCTCGCAGAACAGGCGGGGCTGGGCCTGCGCACGGTGCAGCGGCTGGAGCTGGGCGCGGCTGCCACGCAGCTTTCGGGCTTTGTGCGGGTGTGCCGGGCGCTGGGCCTGAGCGAAGGCTTCAACACGCTGATTCCGGAAGACGCTCCCAGCCCGATGGCGCAATTGAAGTTGCAAGGGCGCAAGCGCCAGCGTGCCCGCGGCGGCAAGGCTGCGCCGGCTACCCCGGCAAAGAAATGGACCTGGGGTGAGCCCTCGTGATTGCCGAGGTTCGCCTGTGGGGGAAGCGCATCGGCGCGGTATCCATGGTGGCGGGCCGCGAGCACGCCGCGTTTCAGTACGACCCGGCCTTCGTCGGCAGCGGCATCGAACTCTCCCCGCTGACCATGCCGCTCAGCGACCGCGTCTATGAATTCCCCGCGCTGCCATACGCCAGTTTTCACGGCCTGCCGGGTCTGCTTGCCGACTCCCTGCCCGATAAATTTGGCAATGCCCTGATCGACGCCTGGCTGGCAACGCAGGGGCGCAAAGCCGACAGCTTCAATGCCGTGGAGCGTCTGTGCTACACCGGCAGCCGGGGCATGGGCGCGCTGGAGTTTGCGCCGGCACAGGGGCCCAAACCACGCAGGGCGACCGCCATCGAGATCGACGCGCTGGTGCGGCTGGCCTCGGATGTCCTCACCCATCGCACTATGCTGAAGAGCAGCTTCCGCAGTGCGGCGAAGCAGAACGCGCTACAGGACATCCTGCGGGTTGGTACGTCGGCCGGCGGTGCCCGCGCCAAGGCGGTGATTGCGTGGAACCCGGATACCAACGAAGTGCGTTCCGGGCAGATCAAGGCGGGCGACGGCTTCGGCTACTGGCTGCTGAAGTTCGACGGCGTAACCGGCAACAAGGACAAGGAGCTTGAAGACCCCAAAGGCTACGGCGCCATCGAGTACGCGTATTCATTGATGGCGCAGGCGGCCGGCATCACCGTCAGCGAGTGCCGGCTGCTGGAGGAAAATGGCCGGCGCCATTTCATGACCCGCCGCTTCGACCGGCTGGACAATGGCCACAAGCTGCACATGCAGTCGCTCGGCGCGCTGGCGCATTTCGACTACAACGCCGCCGGGGCCTATGCCTATGAGCAGGCGTTCATGGCCATCCGGCAGCTGGGCCTCACGACTGCGACGGTGGAGGAGCAGTTCCGTCGCATGCTGTTCAATGTGGTGGCGCGCAATCAGGATGATCACGTCAAGAACATTGCCTTTCTGATGGACCCGCAGGGCCAGTGGTCGCTGGCACCGGCCTTTGACCTGACCTACAGCTACAACCCGACCGGTCTCTGGACTGCTGCCCACCAGATGACGCTCAACGGCAAACGGGATGACTTCACGCTTGCCGATTTCAAGGCGGCCGCGAAGTCGGCCATGATCAAGCGTGGCCGCGAGAAGGTGATCCTCGAAGAGGTGCTGGCGGCGGTGGCGCGATGGCCGGAGTTTGCCAAGCGCGCCGGGGTTCCTGCTGCCCAGCGCACGCAGATCGGCCGCAGCCACCGGATGTCGTTTCCGGACAGCTGATGGCCGCCACACCCACGCGGCGCCACTGCGCAGCCCAGCGGATTTTGTGTTTGCCGCTTACTCCCGTATAGCATCCGGCATGAGCACTCGGATCAAGGCCCCGCGACACCATCAGCACCGGCGACCCCGCCGCTGCGTCGCGGGCGGCTGCACCGGCTAGGCGCGCGGCACTTCGTTCTCCCGCTCCGCCATGGCCCAGCCTTCACGCAGGAAGGGAATCGTTGCCTGGTATCGCGATCTTGCGATCGCCAAGAAGCTGGTGGCGATGGTCGCGGTCATGGCGGTGGCCATGGCGCTGCTGGTTGCCGTCGCCTGGGGCGGCCTGTTCATCATCAAGGGCGCACGTGCCTATGTTGAAGGCGAAGGTCTGTGGTCCAAAGGTCAGAAGGACGCGGTTTACTACCTGACGCAGTACGCTGAACTATCCAAGCCGGAGTATCTGGACAAGTTCCGGGAGGCCATTGCCTACCCGCTGGGTGACCGCAAGGCGCGGCTGGAGATGGCGAAGCCGGACTACGATCACGCGGTCGTGACCGCCGGATTCCTTGAAGGCGGCCTTACCCGCGAGGATATTCCCAGCATCATCTTTCTGTACCGCCATCTGCGGGATGTACCGCAGTTCGCCGCCGCCATCGACATCTGGGAGCGCGCGGACGCCTTCATCCTCCAGCTGGACCGGATTGCCCGGCAGATCGAGGCGGCGGAAAACGCGGGCGGTCTTGGCGAGGCGCAGCGCAGGGCCTTCGGCGCTCAGATTGAGGCCATCAATCTGGAGGTCACCCCCATCGAGCGCGAGTTCTCCCGTGTCATGGGCGACGGCGCGCGACTGGTTGAGCGCGTCGCACTTTCAGTAATCGTCACCGCAGCGGCGTTGCTGCTGGCGATCGGCACGCTGACGGTCTGGCTCCTGTCCCGCCAGATCCACTCGCAGATCAAGCTGCTGAAACAAGGCGTGGCGAGAACCGACCAGGGCGATCTGAATTCCCAGATTCAGGTGCTATCGGGAGATGAACTCGGGGACCTGACCGATGCCTTCAACCATATGGTCAGCAACCGCAAACACGCGCTGGACGCGCTGGAAAAGGAAGGCGAGTTCCGTGATGTACTGCTGGAAAACCTCAGCGAAGGCATTGTCGCCTGTGACGAGCATGGCCATGTCTCGATCTTCAACCGCGCCACCCGCGACATACTCGGGCTTCCCGCACACCCCATAGCACGCAATAGATGGTCTGAGTACTCGCACTTTCTGCATGCAGATGGCACGCTCCTGCCCACCGAGCGGCTGCCGCTGTATCGCGCCTTCCAGGGCGAGCTGGTGGAAAACTTCGAGCTTGTCGTGGTGCATAGCAGCGGCGAACGACGGGCCGTGCTCTGCAGCGGTGGCCCACTGATGACCGCGGCCGGCAAGAAGATCGGCGCAGTGGTCGTGCTCAGCGACATCACCCAGAGAAAGCAGACGGAAGCGACCATACTGCACATGGCGCATCACGATGCGCTCACGGGCCTGCCCAACCGCCTGTCACTCCTGAACCACCTGAACCAGGCGATCGATCGTGCTCGCGACGCCAAGCGCCAGATCGCAGTGCTGATGCTGGACCTCGATCACTTCAAGCGAGTCAACGACACCTTGGGCCACCACTACGGAGATGATCTGCTGCTGGCGGTCGCCAAGCGCATTCAGAGCCATATGCGCGGCGCGGATACCGTTGCGCGCCTGGGTGGCGACGAGTTCGTCGTGGTCCTCAATGACTTTGGCACGCAGGAAGACCTGCAGAACGCAACCGAACGCATCGCCCACAGTGTGGGTCTGCCGATCAACATCAACGATCATGAGCTGCTGATCACACCGAGCATCGGCGGCAGTATCTACCCCAGGGACGGCGCCGATGCGGCCAGTCTGATCAAGCATGCGGATACAGCGATGTACGCGGCCAAGAACTCCGGCCGCAGCAACATCCAGTGGTTCGACCAGGCCATGTCCGAGCAGGCCAGCCAGAAACTGACCCTGATCGGCGCGATCCAGGGCGCCATCGATGGCAACCAGTTCTACGTGCACTACCAGCCGGAGATTGATGTCGCCAGCGGCAACATCGTCGGCGTAGAGGCCTTGATCCGCTGGCAGCACCCCTACTTCGGCAATATCCTGCCGCCGCAGTTCATACCGCTGGCCGAGGAGACCGGGCATATCCTGCCCATCGGCGAGTGGGTGCTCAGGACCGCCTGCTACCAGATCATGCAGATCGAGCGCGAACACGGAGCGCGTCTGATGCTCGCGGTCAACGTCTCGCCCCGCCAGTTCCAGCACAGCGGCTGGGTCGATATCGTAATCGGTGCGATCCACGAAAGCGGCATCCATCCCGCTCAACTGGAGCTGGAGATCACCGAAGGCCTGTTGATGCAGAACCCCGACGAGAGCGTCGAGATCCTCAAGCGCCTGCGCAAGCTCGGTGTGCGCATCGTCATCGATGACTTCGGCACTGGCTACTCCAGCCTGTCGTATCTCACGCAGTTCCCCATCGACAAGATCAAGATCGATCGCTCCTTCGTCGCTGAACTGACCGAGCCTACTTCCGAATCCGCGATCATCGATGCCATCATCTCCATGGCGCATAGCCTGAAAGTGGCGGTCATCGCGGAAGGTGTGGAGACGGAAACCCAGCTCAACTACCTGCGCAAGCACGGCTGCGACCAGGCCCAGGGGTTCTACTTCAGCAAGGCGGTGAGCACCACCGGCATTGCCGCATTGCTGCAGCACCTGTAGCGCCACACCGGCACGCCACCCGCCGCAGCCGTCGATGCACACATTTCTGCCCGCCGCCCCACAGGTGCTGAGCTTTGTTCTGGCCAGCCTGCTGCTGGCCATCACCCCGGGGCCCGGCGTGATCTACATCGTCACCCGCAGCATGACCCAGGGACGCAGTGCCGGCCTGGCGTCGGTCGCCGGCGTGGCCCTCGGCAATCTGGGCAATGCGCTGGCGGCTGCGCTAGGCCTGGCGGCCCTGTTTACGGTGTTGCCCTGGGCATTCGTCGCGGTGAAATATGCCGGTGCGCTGTATCTGATCGCACTCGGCCTGCGGGCCTGGCAGCCGCGGCCGGCAACCGCCGCCGCAGGCCCGGCTGGCGGGCACGCGACCGCGTCGGCGTTTCGTGACGGCTTGTGGGTGGCGCTGCTGAACCCAAAAACCACGGTGTTCTTCGCCGCCTTTCTGCCGCAGTTCATGCGCGCGGAGGGTCATCTGGTTCTGCAGAGTCTTGTGCTGGGCGGACTGTTTGTCGCCATCGCCGCCATCACCGACAGCCTGTACGCGCTGGCCGCGGGATGGATGGCGCCGCGCCTGTTGCGCGCCGGCGGCATCCGCGCGCTGGGCCGCTACCTGTCCGGTGCCATCTTCATCGGTCTGGGGCTGCTCACCGCGCTCGGCGGATCGCCGCGCTAGCGCGCCATTTCCTTGCGCACCGGGAACGCGCGCCCGATCGCGGCCAGCACGCCGGCCAAACGCGCGAAGCCGGTCGGCGCAATCGACTTGCCGGTGTTGAGCAAGGCCACCGAGATATCGCGCGCCGGATCGGCCCAGCACATCACGGTGACAAAGCCCAGATGGCCGAACGCACGCTGCGTGCGCGGGCCATACAGGCCAAAGGGGTTCTCGCCCAGCATGAAGCCGGCGGAATAGCGCATCGGCATCATCAGCGTGCCATCGAGCTGGATGCGGCCCACCGGACGGACCGCCTCGCGCACGGTCTCCGGTTGCAGCACGCGCCGCCCCTGATACTCGCCGCCATCCAGCAGCATCTGGAACACGCGCCCGGCTTCATCTGCCGTCGCGTAGATATTTCCGGCCGGCACAACGGTGGACTGAAACGCTTCGTTGTTGGACGCGTTGATGGCGTCCTCGAACGTGACGCCGACCACGCGTTTGGCATAGGCCGTGATCGGCCAGGTCGGTCGTGGGCCAGTGCAATGGTGCATCGGTGCGCGTGCGCGCAGCTCCGGTGCCAGCCCGTAGGTCAGGTACTGGCAGCCCAGGGGCTCCGCCAGCCACTCGCGCATCAGCTCCGGCAATTCACGGCGCGTTCGTCGCCGCAGCACTTCACCGACGATGAAGCCCGCAGTCAGCGCGTGATAAGCCTGCTTCTCGAAGCGCGTGTTGAACGGCTTGGCCTCGCACAGCATGCGCACCGCACCGTCCCAGTCGCGCAGCATCTCGGGTGTCGGCGTCACATTCGGTATGGCCGGCACGCCGGCACGATGCGCCAACAACTGGCGGATGGTGACGCCCCCCTTGCCATGCGCGGCGAACTCGGGAATGTAATCAGCTACGCGATCTTCAAGGCGCAAGCCGCCCTGTTCGATCAGCTTGTGTACCAGCACCGCGGTGACGGATTTGGACGCCGAGAACAGACAGATGGGCGCATCCGGATGCAGCGGCCGCTGCGGGCCGGACTCGCCGGGGCCGTTGCCGCTGAGGCAGCCGACGGCCCGCTTGAGGACAACGCGCCCCTGATGGCGGATGACCAGCGTAATGGCTGGGTGCAGGCCCGTGCCGTAGAGGCACTCGACGGCGCGCCAGATCGCATCGATGCGTTTGCGCTTCAGGCCCAGATCCGCCGCCGGCGTCTCGGCGGCATGGTCGATGCTCGTATGCGCGGCCAGATCGCGCGGAACATGCGCGCGGCCGTGACTGGTGAACAGGAGCAAGCGGCTTAGACCTGACCCGCGGGGATCGTCACGCTGAGGCCATCCAGCGCCTCGCTGACCTGGATCTGGCACGACAGGCGGCTCAGGGGCCCCGGTTCTATCGCGCCTTCCAGCATGCCGGCTTCCATCTCATCCGCCGGCGGCAGGCGGTCAAACCACGCGTCCGCCACATACACATGGCAGGTGGCGCAGGAGCAGGAACCGCCGCATTCACCGACGATGCCCGGAATCAGATTGCCGGTAGCCACTTCCATGACCGACTGGCCGACCGTGGCCTCCACGGTCCGGGCCTGCCCATCAGGTTGGATGAAAACGATCTTCGGCATGGGCGAGCTTCAGGCAGCGGGCGTTGCAGGGGCAACCAGGGTCTTCAGCGCGACCGACTCGTCTGCCAGCAGTGCCGGGTCGACCACTGCGCCTTCGGCAACCAGCTTCTTGGCAAACATGAAGTCCTGCGGGCGGCTGACGGTATCAGCCGCAATCAGCTTGCCCTCCTTGAGATAGA
>JBFJJW010000159.1:0-7565 GCA_041612095.1 Solimonas sp.
GGCGCCGGCACGCCGGGCGCGCCGGCGGATCCGGATGGCCCCTCGGTGACCACAACCGCTCCGATCTCGTTCGCCTACGACGACGGCTTCGGCGGCGGCTTTACGCTGGGCTATCTGTTCGAAGGCGGACTGCGTCCGGAACTGAATTTCTCGTTCAACGAGAACGATGTCGAGCGCTTCGTGGTCAACGGTTCGGCCGTGGACAGCAGCAATACCACGTTGCGCGCGATGCGCCTCATGGCCAACGTCTGGTACGACATCGACTTCGGTGGCCCGGTCATGCCGTATCTGGGTGCCGGCTTCGGTTTCCAGAACACTGAACTGTCGCGACAGAGTACGGACGCCGACGACAACACCACCGCCTACCAGCTGGGCGCGGGCGTGAATTTCTGGGTCAGCGACCGCACCGCCCTGTCATTGGATTACCGGTATCTGGTCGCCCAGGAACCCGAGCTCAGCTCGCGCGATGCCAGCAGCGGCTCGACGACGACGCTGAAATCGGAATACAAGAACCAGCAGATCGGCTTGTCGCTGCGTTACGCCTTCGGTGAAGGCGGCGGCAGGGACAGCGATGGCGATGGCGTGCCGGATCGCCTGGACCAGTGCCCCAATACGCCGAAGGGCGTCGAGGTGTACTCCAACGGCTGCCCTGTTGATCTCGACGGCGACGGCGTGCCGGATTATCTGGACAAGTGCCCGAACACCCCCAAGGGCGCGCAGGTCGGCCCCGATGGCTGCGAGATCGACAGCGACGGTGACGGCATTCCCGACAGCCGCGATCGTTGCCCCGACACGCCTCCGGGTGTGAAGGTGGACATCAATGGCTGCCCGTTTGACAGCGATGGCGATGGCGTCCCTGATTATCTGGACAAGTGCCCGGATACGGCTCGCGGCGTGATCGTCACCGCTGATGGCTGCCCGGCGGCCGATCAGGACGGCGATGGCATTCCCGACTACCTCGACAAGTGCCCGGACACGCCACCCGGCATTCCCGTGGGCAGCGATGGCTGTCCGCTGGACAGCGACGGCGACGGTATCCCGGACTATCTGGACGAGTGCCCGAACTCCCCGCCCGGCGCCAAGGTTCTGCCCAATGGCTGTGCACTGGAAGGCGACTGCCGCAAGCCGCGTCCGGGTGAGCAGGTTGACGCCAACGGTTGCGCGGTGGATCGCAACTTCATTCTCAAGGGCGTGAAGTTCGAGTTCGACTCCGATCGCCTGACTGAGGCGGCCAAGTCCATCCTCAATGATGTGGCCGGCACGCTGCAGTCGTATCCGAACATTGATGTTGAGCTGGAAGGCCACACCGATGACGTCGGCTCGGACAGCTACAACCTGGGCCTTTCCGAACGGCGCGCCAATGCGGTCAAGACCTATCTCATCGGCCGTGGCGTGGACGGTGGACGCATGACGCCGGTGGGCTACGGCGAATCGCGCCCGATCGACACCAACGAGACCGAGGCCGGTCGCGAGGAGAATCGGCGCGTGGAACTCAAGGTCGTAGACTGAAATCTTGACCCGCAACACAAAAGCCCCCGCCGGGAATCCGGCGGGGGCTTTTTCATGGCGACGCCCTGAAGCGGCGTGGTGCCGCCGGCCACCTAGCCGGCCGGCTTTACCTGGATCAGCAACTGCTTGTTCCTGACCTGCTGGCCCGCCTGCACGCTGACCGACTCCACCGTGCCGGCAACGGGCAATGCGAGCTGAAACTCCATCTTCATCGCCTCGAGCACAGCAAGGGTCTTGCCCTTCTCGATGACGTCGCCCGGTTTCACGTGAACCGCCACCACCTTGCCATCCGAATGGGCCAGCAGACGGCCGTCTGATCCGGCGGCCACCGCCTCGGCCGCCTGCAGGGTGATGTCGGTATAGCAGTACACCGCAGCCTCGGCATCCAGCCACATCTGCTGGCCGTCACGCGCGGTCCGTGCCTTGCCTTGGACGCCTTCGCAAAGATAGTGAAATTCATGCGCCAGGTTGCGCACGACGTCGACCGTGATCTTCTCGCCGGCGATGTCGATCGTGAACACATGCCCGTCGTGCACAAACACATCCAGCTCGAAGGTCTGCTCACGCCACTTCAGCTTGTAGTCGGCGGGTGACTCGTGCGAGCTGTGCCAGCCCAGAAACTCCGGCGCCAGACCGTGTTCCTCGGCCAGTGTGAACGCCTCATCCATGTACAAGGCAACAGCTGCAAGCGCGACATGGCGAGCGCTGGGCCGGATCGCCGAAACGGCTTCCTGCGGGAAGTGCTCGCCAATGAATCCGGTCGAGAAATCGCCGCTGGCGAAGGCTTCGTGCGCCACGATGCTGCGCAGGTAATCCTTGTTGCTGATGACGCCCAGCAAACGGGTATCGTCCAGTGCCTTCAGCAGCCGCGCGCGGGCAGTTTCCCGGTCCTCGCCCCAGGCGATGATCTTGGCCTGCATCGAATCGTAGTACGGACTGATGGCCTGCCCCTGACGCAGATAGCTGTCGACCCGGATACCGACGCCTTCAGGCACCTGCCAGCCGAGCACGGCCCCGGTCTGCGGCATGTAGTTCTGCAGGGGATCTTCCGCGCAGAGACGGACCTCGATGGCCCAGCCCTTGCGGCGCGCAGACACCGCTTCCTGTGTCATTGGCAGCGGCTCGCCCTGGGCAACGCGCAGCTGCCATTCGACGAGATCGACGTCGTATACCAGTTCGGTGACCGGATGTTCGACCTGCAGACGGGTATTCATTTCCAGAAAGTAGAACTGGCCGTCACGCGCCAGCATGAACTCGACAGTCCCGGCGCCGACATAGTCCACCGCCTTGGCCGCTGCAACGGCGGCCGCGCCCATCTTGCTGCGCAGGGCCTCATCCAACGCCGGGCTGGGGGCCTCTTCCACCACCTTCTGGTTGCGTCGCTGCACCGAGCAATCACGCTCACCGAAATGAATCACGTTGCCGTGGCGATCGCCGAAAACCTGCACCTCCACATGGCGCGCATCCATTACCGCCTTTTCGATCAGCAACTGGCCTGAACCGAATGCGTTCTCAGCCTCCGACCGGGCGGATTGGATATTTTCCAGCAGCGCTGACGCATCGTGGACCAGGCGCATGCCACGACCACCGCCACCGGCCGCCGCCTTGACCATGACCGGCAGTCCCGCCTTCATGGCCTCCGCAACCAGTGTTTCATCGGATTGATCATCGCCCTGATAGCCGGGCACGCACGGTACGCCCGCCGCGATCATGCGGATCTTCGACGCCGACTTGTTACCCATCGCCTCAATCGACTGCGGATCGGGTCCGATGAACACCAGACCCGCGGCCTGCACCGCAGCCGCAAAGTCCGCGCGCTCAGACAGAAAGCCATAACCGGGATGAATCGCCTGCGCTCCAGACGTGCGGGCCGCGCTCAGAATCCTGTCGATGACCAGGTAAGAGTCCTTGGCCGGCGCAGGGCCAATGCAGACCGCCTCGTCGGCCTCCAGCACATGCAGCGCATCGCGATCCGCCTCGCTGTACACCGCCACCGTCTTGTAGCCGAGGCGCCGCGCGCCGCGGATCACGCGCACCGCGATCTCGCCGCGGTTGGCAACCAGCACCTTGTCGAATCGTTTCATGAACACTCCGTACCACCTTGTCCGGCGTCAGTCAGGCCCGGATCAGATCAGGGAAAGACGCACCGCATTGAGACCGGCAGACTCACTGCGCCCACTTCGGCGCGCGCTTCTGCATGAACGCGGTAATACCCTCGGGTGCCTCAGGGCCACGCGCGCAGGCCGCGAACTTCTGCGCGGCATCATCCAGCACCGCATCCATGTCCATGCGCGCCACCTTGAGGATGATGTCCTTGGTGACTGCGTTGGCCTGCGGCGCGCAGTTCATCACCTGCTTCAAGGTTTCGGCGAGACGTGCCTGTAGCTCGTCTTCGCTGGAAAAACTCTCATGCACCAAGCCCAGCCGCTGCGCCTCCGCGCCGCGAAACTGCGCGCCGGTCAGACACAGGCGCCGCGCTTGCGTAAGGCCGATGCGCTCCACGACAAACGGCGCGATCTGGGCGGGTGGCAGACCCCGCGTGGTCTCCGGCATGCCGAACTTCGCATCCACATGCGCAAATGCGATATCGGATACGCAGGCCAGACCAAAGCCGCCGCCCAGCACCGCACCCTCGCATACCGCAATCAGCACCTGAGGCAGTGCCGTGGCCTTGCGCAGCATCGTGCCAAAGGCACGATTGATGGCCGCCACAGGGTCGGCTTCGCCCGGCGCCGGTGGTTTCATGCCGCCGGCCATGACTGATTTCAGATCAGCGCCCGCGCAGAAATGCCCGCCCTCACCGCGCAGCACCAGCGCGCGGATGTCCAGATTGCCTTGCACGGAATCGAACACTGCATTGAGATCGGCCAGCATCTCCGGCGTCATCGCATTGCGCGACTCCGGCCGGTTCAGGTGGACGTGCAGCACCGCGCCTACGAGCGCGAGTTTCAAGGTCTTGACGTCGGGCAGCATCAGGCCTTCCTCTTGCCGCCAAAGCCGAGGCGCTTGCTGATGATGCCCAGCATCACCTCGTCGGCGCCGCCGCCGATCGAATGCAGGCGCAGGTCGCGGTAGAACTGGCTGACCGGGTTATCCCACATATAGCCCTGTCCGCCCCAGAACTGCAGGCAACCATCCGCCACCTCTCGCGCTACGCGCGCGGTCTTCAGCTTGGCCATGGATGCCGTCAGCGTCACGTCGCGACCAAGCAGCAAATCATCGGTCGCGCGATAGACCAAGGCGCGGCAGGCCTCGACCTCGGTCGCGAGTTCAGCGAGCTTGAACTGCACGTATTGGTTGTCGAGGATGGTCTGTCCGAACGCTACGCGCTGCCGGGTATAGGCTGCCGTCGCGTCTATGCACTGCTGCATCGACGCGAGGATGCTTGCCGAGAGGAACAAACGCTCCTCCTGGAACTGCTGCATCTGATAGATGAAGCCCTTGCCCTCGTCGCCAATCAGGTAGCGGGCGGGGACGCGCACATTGTCGAAGAAGATGATGGCCGTATCGGAGGAACGCTGCCCCAGCTTGTCCAGCTTGGTCTTGCGGTCTATGCCCTTGGCGT
Source organism: Solimonas sp. (assembly GCA_041612095.1). GTDB lineage: Bacteria > Pseudomonadota > Gammaproteobacteria > Nevskiales > Nevskiaceae > Solimonas. The sequence continues at coordinate 5,075 of JBFJJW010000159.1, forward strand.
CCAGCGGCACCACGATCAGTGACTTGGTGCCGTGACGGCTGCCGTCGCCAGCGCCGGTGTTGACCAACAGGCATACCCAGTCGCCTTGGGTGCCATTGGTGATCCACATCTTCTGCCCGTTGATGACGTACTCGTTGCCATCACGAACGGCGGTCGTCTTGATGCCGGCCACGTCGGAACCCGCACCTGGTTCGCTGACGCCAATGCAGGCCACCATATCGCCTGCGACCGCCGGCTTCAGATAGTTCTCCTTCAGGTAGTCGCTGCCGAAGCGCGCCAAAGCAGGCGTTGCCATATCGGTCTGCACGCCGATCGCCATCGGCAGCCCGCCCACCGTGCAGTACCCCAAGGCTTCCGCAAATGCGAGCTGATAGCTGTAGTCCAGACCCATCCCGCCGACAGACTCCGGCTTGTTGATGCCGAGCAGGCCCAGATCACCCATCTTCTTCAGTACTTCACGTGCCGGCCACAGGCCCGCCTTCTCCCACTCCGCCGCATGCGGATTGATTTCCTTCTCGACGAACTGCTTGGTGGTCTCAAACAGCGACTGATGTTCGTGTGTGTATTGCATGCGATTCTCCACGCCGCGCCTACAGGCGGGCGACACCGAAACTGTTAGGGAAGGTCTGTCGCGACTTGGCTTCGCGGCAGATCGACAGGCACAGGCCCAGTACCTTGCGCGTGTCCCGCGGGTCGATCAGACCATCGTCGAACAGACGCGCGGTGGCCGCGAAGGCATGCGACTCCTTGTCGAACTGGTCGATGATGTTCTGGCGAATCATGCCCAGCATCTTCTCGTCGGCCTCGGACATGACCTTGCCCTGCTTCAGCCACTTTTCGCGGGTGATGATGTCCATGACGCCGGCGGCCTGCTCACCACCCATGACCGAGGTGCGTGAGTTCGGCCAGGCAAAGATGAAATGCGGGCCAAAGCCACGGCCGCACATGCCGTAGTTGCCGGCCCCGAACGAGCCACCCATGACGATCGTGATCTGCGGCACCGTGGCATTGGCCACCGCCTGAATCATCTTGGAGCCGTGCTTGACGATACCCGCCTGCTCGCTCTCGGTGCCGACCATGTAGCCGGTCGTATTCATCAGATACACGATCGGGATATTCGACTGGCAGCACTGCTGGATGAACTGCCCGGCCTTGGTCGCACCGCGCGTGGTGATCGGCCCGTTGTTGCTGACAATACCGATCTGATGTCCATGCAGGACCGCGCGGCCACAGATGGTCTGCTGGTCGTACTCGCTCTTGAACTCCAGGAACTCCGAGCCATCGACCAGACGCGCGACGACTTCGCGGCAGTCGTAGGGTTTGCGGTAGTCCGGGGGCACCACGCCGCAGAGCTCCTCGACGTCGTATAGCGGCGCACGCACCGGCAACAGCTCCAGCTTGGGTCGGCTGTTGTTCCAGTTGAGGTTCTTGACGATCTCGCGGGCGATGCGAATGCCGTCGGCATCGTTCTCGGCCAGGAACTCTCCGGTGCCGGCGATCTGCGTGTGCATCTCGGCGCCGCCCAGATCCTCGTCCTTGGCGATCTCGCCGGTAGCCGCCTTCAGTAGCGGCGGCCCGGCCAGAAACACCTTGGCCTGCTTGCGGATCATCACCACATAATCCGACAAGCCAGGCATGTAGGCACCGCCCGCGGTCGAGGAGCCATGCACCACGCAGACCTGAGGGATACCCGCCGCCGACATGCGTGCCTGATTGGCGAAGGTCTTGCCGCCGGGAATGAACAGCTCGGCCTGGTACAGCAGATTGGCGCCACCGGATTCGATCATCGACACGCAGGGCAGTTTCTGCTGCAGCGCGATCTCCTGGATGCGCAAGCCCTTCTGCACACCCCAGGGGGTCATGGTGCCGCCCTTGATCGCGAAATTGCTGGCGTTGACCATGCAGCGCACACCGGAGACATAGCCGATGCCGGTGATGTTGTTGCCACCCGCCAGCGAACCGTCCTTGTCGTCATGCATCTTGTAGCCGGCCAGGGTCGAGAGCTCCAGCCACGGCGAGCCGCGATCCAGCATCAGGTGCACGCGCTCGCGCGGCAGCAACTGCCCGCGCTTGTGGAAGCGCTCGCGCTTGCTCTCCTCCTCGCGACGGCCCTTGTCCTCAACCGCCCGCCAGTCCTCTATGAACTTGAGCAGGCCCTCTCGATTCTGCTTGAACTGGGGGCTGTTGCTATCGATCTTGGATTCAATGACGGGCATGGTTCCTCACCGTGCAAACGGCGCTGCGGGTCGCGATTGGAAGCGCCATCCTAATGCGCCAATCACAAGAAGTGAAGTAATATTCATTTCTTGAACGGTGAATCATTTATATGGCCTACCGACGCTCGGCACTGATGGAAGAGCGGCTTGCGGTGAACCGCGAGCGCATACTCGCGGCTGCGCGGCGGCTGATTGCCGAAGGCGGTTATCGCGAGGCGCAGATTGCGGCGGTAGCTGCAGAAGCCGGCATGTCCACCGGCGTGATCTATCGCTAC
>JBFJJW010000160.1:0-7478 GCA_041612095.1 Solimonas sp.
GACCCTGAGCAGAACGCCACGTTCCAGGATCACTATCTCGAGGTCGAGTTCGATCTCTCCGACGTGATGTTCATCGCCACCGCCAACACGCTGAACATTCCAGGCCCCTTGCTGGACCGCATGGAAGTGATTCGTCTTCCGGGTTATACCGAAGACGAGAAGCTCAATATCGCCCGCCAGTATCTGCTGCCCAAGCAGATGAAGAACAATGGCCTCAAGGATGGCGAACTGACGGTGAGCGACGACGCGATACGCGCGGTGATACGCACCTACACGCGAGAGGCCGGTGTGCGCAGCGTTGAGCGCCTGATGAGCAAGATCTGCCGCAAGGTCGTCAAGCAGCTGCTGAGCAAGAATGGCGGCAGCAGCGTGGATGTCACAGCCGAGAATCTGGATACCTATCTGGGGGTGCCGCAGTACCGTTACGGCCGCGCCGAAGAGAAGAATCAGGTGGGTCAGGTCACCGGCCTGGCATGGACCGAGGTGGGGGGTGAGTTGCTGACCATCGAAGCGGCGCTGGCGCCGGGCAAGGGCAAGCTCACGCAGACGGGCTCGCTCGGCAACGTCATGCAGGAGTCGATTCAGGCGGCGCTTACCGTGGTGCGTTCGCGGTCCAGTGCACTGGGTATCGACCCGAAGTTCTACGAGTCCAACGACCTGCACGTGCATGTCCCCGAAGGGGCTACCCCCAAGGATGGCCCGTCAGCGGGTATCGCCATGTGCACGTCGCTGGTCTCGGCGCTCACCGGCATACCGGTGCGGGCGGATGTGGCGATGACCGGCGAGATCACGTTGAGAGGCGAGGTGCTGCCGATCGGCGGGCTCAAGGAGAAGCTGCTGGCCGCTCAGCGCGGCGGCATACAGACCGTGGTCATTCCGCGTGACAACGTCAAGGATCTCGCAGACATCCCGGAATCCGTCAAAGCCACCCTCAACATCGAGCCGGTGCGCTGGGTGGACGAGGTGCTGAAGATCGCACTGGAGCGCCAGCCAACGCCGCGTGCCGAGGAACCGGCGCCGGTCGCGGCTGACGACAAGAAGACCGAAACCGCACGCGCGCACTGACCCGATACCGAGACATTTACCGATCCGGCTTCCGGATCGGTAATCCTCAGCCGCGCCTAGCTTTCGACGTGCAGCTTGAGGCGCCGCCCCACGCGTAGCGAGGCCTTGGAGTTGAGCCCGTTCCAGCCTGCCACCTCGCGCACGGACACCTGATAGCGCCGGGCGATCACCCAGAGCGACTCGCCGGGCTTCACCACGTGTTCGACCACTGTCGGCATCGGCAGCGGCGGGTAATCGCCGGCAGCCAGTACCATGCGCAGCCGGGCGGCATCGGCGGGTGGCAACAGCAGCACGGTCTTGCCGGTGGTGTTGTCGGCCTGACTGAGGCCCGGGTTGTAGCGATCGAGTCGCGCTGCCGGAATGCGTGCATCGCGCGCGGCCTGGCTCAGATTGACGGCCTGCGGCAGACGCACCATCTCGGCGGCCTGGCGATTCTGGATTGCCGGTAGCCGCACGCCGAAGCGCTGCGGTTGCTTGATCAGCAAGGCGACGCCGAGCAGGCGCGGCACATGGTCGCGGGTCTCGCGAGGCAGGTGGAGGTCCCAGAAATTTCGCGTGTCCTGCTTGCGCATGGCGCCGGCCAGGCGTGCATCGCCAACGTTGTAGGCGGCGACCGCCAGCAACCAGTCATCGAAGCGGCTATGCAGGCCCTGCAGGTATGACAACGCCGCGCGGGTGCTGGCGACGGGGTCACCGCGTGCGTCGTAGTTGGCCGTCTTGGCAAGACCCAGGGCGCGGCTGGTCCATGGGACGAACTGCCACAGCCCGCGCGCGCGCCGGTGGGAGTTGGCATGCGGGTTGAATCCGGATTCCACGGCCGGCAACAGCGCCAGCTCCAGCGGCATCTCGCGCAGTTCTACGGCCTCGACGATGTACCACAGGAAGGGCTCGGCCCGCGCCAGCATGTCGCTGAAGGCTTCCGGATTGCGCGCGTAGCGACGCGCCCAGATCACGGTTTCAGGGTGCTCGGGATCAACAATGCGCATCCCGGCCGCCACCCGTGGCCAGATAAGCCCTTCAGTGCTGCTGGCGCTGACCACAGGTGGGCTGAATATCCCCACCAGGATCAGGGCTGCGACGGCCCAAATCTGTTTCACGCTATCCCCCCAACCGTGCTGCGATGCGGTGGCGGCGCCCCCTAGCGACGACCCGCAAGTTCTATAGTCCTGACTTTAGGTCAAATGTTACAGGCTGTCACCCCGGGCCGCCTCTGGGTCAGGGCAGGTCCGTCCCGCGGAAGCCATCTTTCCAGCGTCGCAGCGCGGCAAATACCTGTGCGTCGGTGGGCAGTTCGGCTGCGGCCCAGGTTTCCGCAGCGGTCCTGACGGCAGGCGCGTTGACACGCAGAAAGGGGTTGCTGGCGCGTTCCAGTCCGATCTCGGTCGGCAGACTGGGCAGATCCCTGGCGCGCAGTTCGCGAACCGCGTCGATGCGTGCCCGCAGCGCCGCGTTGTCGGGCTCCACCGCCCACGCAAACGCCAGATTGGCGAGGGTGTACTCATGAGTGCAGTACACCGCAGTCTGCGCTGGCAGCGCGGCCAGGCGCGTCAGCGCTGCATGCATCTGTTGCGCCGTGCCTTCGAACAGGCGTCCGCAGCCGGCCGAGAACAAGGTATCGCCGCAGAACAGCAGGCCGTTTACGGCCTCGATCGAGGGCGCGCTGTAATAGGCGATGTGGCCCAGGGTGTGCCCGGGCAGCTCCAGAACGGTGAATGCCAGGCCCAGCACCTCCACGCTGTCGCCTTCCGCCAGAGTTTGCGTGAGGCCCGGGATGCGGGCGGCCTCTGCTGCGGGGCCGTACACCGGCATGCCGTCGGTCGCGAGTTGGGGCAGGCCTCCGATGTGGTCCGGATGCCAGTGGGTGATCAATATACCCACGAGATTCAGGCCCATGCGGTCCAGAGTTGCGCGCACTGGACCGGCGTCTCCCGGGTCAACCACCACTGCGGAACTGCCGCGCACCAGCAGCCACAGGTAGTTGTCGGTAAAGGCTGGGATGGCGTGGACGTCGATCATCGTTAGACTGTACCTCAGGATTGCGTTACCGAGGCCTCGCCATGCCGAACTCCCGGCCGTTGCAGCGTTCACGCTCGCTGGACCGCGCGGCGCTGGAAATCTGGAATCGCTCCGCCCGCGGGCAGCGCCTGCTGGCATTGGAGACCCGCGAGCTGTCCCGTCTGTTGCCCGACATCTTTGGCCGGCACGTCCTGCAGATTGGCAACTGGGGCATTGGCGATGGACTGATCGCCTGTGCGGAAACCCTGCATCACGCCGTGCTCGGTACGCTGCACGAACCCGGTGTATCGGCGGTCATCGAGCACGGACGTCTGCCGCTATTGTCGAAGAGCGTGGATGCCGTCGTGTTGCCGCACACCTTGGAGTTCACCGATTCTCCGCATCCGCTGCTGCGCGAGATCAACCGCGTGCTCAATGACCGAGGGCGCCTGTTTCTCCTCGGCTTCTCGCCGTGGAGTCCGTGGGTCTGGCGCACCCGGCTGGGGCTGCGGTATCGCGCGTTTCCGTCGGGGGCGCGGTTCTACAGCGTCAATCGGGTTACCGACTGGCTCGAACTGCTGGACTTCGAGGTGGCGGAGGTTCGTCGCTTTGGCGTCGGCTTTCCGTGGCTGGCACCACGCTCCGTTGGCCAAGGCTGGAGTGCAGGCTCGCTGCTGGCGCCGTTGGTGGAAACCTACCTACTGGTGGCGCGCAAGCGTGTGCTGCCGGTCAACTTCATTGGTCGCGCGCAGCGGGCGCAGATCAAGCCAATGGTAGGCGTCGGTCTGCCGGCCGCCCAGCGCGGCAGCATCGATCAGGAGCCGAACTGAAGCGGGCGGCGCCGCTACAATGCCGCCCTTCCGGTTTGCTTGCGGGGCAGAACATTGAAGCAGGTGGTGATTCATACCGACGGCGCGTGCAAGGGCAATCCCGGCCCGGGCGGCTGGGGCGCACTGCTGGAATGCGCCGGCCAGCAACGCCGTCTCAAGGGGGGTGAGGTATTGACCACCAACAATCGCATGGAGCTGATGGCCGCCATTCAGGCACTTGAAGCGCTGAAGACGCCCTGCGCCGTCACCCTGTACACCGATTCCTCCTATGTAATGCAGGGACTGACGGAATGGATGCCGTCATGGAAGCGCCGTGGCTGGCGCACGGCCAGCAATCAGCCGGTCAAGAACCAGGACCTGTGGCAGCGGCTCGACGCGGCGGCCACCCGCCATCAGGTGCAGTGGCAGTGGGTCAAGGGGCATGCCGGTCATCCGGGAAATGAAGAGGCGGATCGTCTCGCCAACGAAGGTGTGATGATGGTGTCCGTTGCCTGACGCTAGCGGCCACGATCTCAAGCTGAATTTATCCACCACGCACTGAACGCTGCCATGCGCCAGATTGTTCTAGACACCGAAACCACCGGCCTGGAAGTCGAACTCGGCCATCGCATCATCGAGATCGGCTGTGTGGAGTTGACCAATCGACGTACGTCGAACAACAACTGGCATCGATATCACAATCCTGGGCGGGCGATTGACCCCGGTGCCGAGGCGGTTCACGGCCTCAGCGCAGCGTTTCTGGAGGACAAGCCGCCGTTCGCAGAGGCCGCTGCGGAATTGTGGAAGTATCTGGCCGGCGCCGAGCTGATCATTCACAACGCTCCTTTTGACCTCGGCTTTCTGAACCGCGAGTTCGAGCTCGTAGGCATGAGCCAGCGGCTGGAGGAGGTCTGCAAGATCACCGATACCGTGAAGCTGGCGCGCAAGCTGCACCCGGGGCAGAAGGTGAATCTGGACGCGCTGTGCAAGCGCTACAGCGTCGACAACTCGAATCGCGGATTCCACGGCGCATTGCTCGACGCGCAACTGCTGGCCGAGGTGTATCTGGCGATGACTGGCGGCCAGAGCCGGCTGGGCCTGGAAGAGGGTGATGCCGGCGGCGTGCGGCGTCACGCGCGCTTCGTCGACTTGCTGGCCCCGCCTGACGTGCCGTTGCCGGTTCAGAAGGCGGCGGCGTCCGAACTGGCGGTGCATCGGGCGCGACTGCAGGCAATTGCCGCCAAGGGTCAGTGCCTGTGGCAGGACGATCTGCCCGAATAGCAAGCGCGGCAGAAGCGCTCAGGCCTTGCGTGCCAGCGCCGTGATCGACTCGAAGTAGGGCGCTCGCGCCTCGCGCGACGTGATGCGGCAGGATTCCACGTGCAATCCGCACGCCGTCAGCAGCTTCTTCAGCGTCGCCGGTGTGGTTCCGAGGTTGACATGGTCGTAGGCGCGCATGGTTTCCTCGTGCGCATGCTCTGCCAACGCGGCGATGACGACGCGTCCGTTCGGACGCAGCAGCCGGGCCGCTTCGGCCAGCACCTTCTTGGGTTCGCGCGTGTAGGCCAGGGCGTGCATCAGGAATACATGGTCGCAACTGGCATCCGCCAGCGGCAGCGCATGCATGTCGGCGTCGATGAAGCGAACGTTCGGAACATGGTTCAGACGCTTCCGTGCCGCGGCCAGCACCGTGGCGCTGATATCGATGCCGGTCACGCTGTGGGCGCGGGTGGCCAGCATCTCGCAGAGCACACCGTCCCCGCAGGCCAGATCGACGACATCGCCCAGGTCCAGCAGGCCGATCAGGGCGTGGGCATTGGCCTCCCAGGTGCGGCCCGGCGAGTAGTGCAGCTCCATGCGGCCGGCCACCGATTCGGCCCAGGTCTGCCCCTGCTTGCGAGCGGCAACCAGCTGCTCGGCGCGTTCGCGGTCCAGACGCAGCTGGGCATCCGACAGGCTGGCGCGCAGCAGCGTCCACAGTTCGGTAGCCGCACCATCGCTGCCGGTGGCGGAATAGAGCGAGGCATTGCCGGCGCGCTTGTCCTGTACCAGTCCGGCGCGCTTGAGGCGGGCCAGATGGGTGGACACGCGGCTTTGCGCCATGGCCGTCACCTCGGTCAATTCGGCGACCGATAACTCGTGCGCCTCCAGCAACAGCAGCAGGCGCAGGCGGCTGGCGTCCGAGAGCAGGCTGCACAGCTCGGTTGTTTGGTCTAGGGACAGGCTCATGCGGATAGGCGGATGAAGATGACGGCATTGTGACTGCCGCCTGCGCAAACAAAAAGCCCGCCGGTTGGCGGGCTTGAATAGCGCTGGTCTGATCAGGATCTGGACTGTTCGGATTCCGACAGACCCAGGCCCATCTGGGCGCCGGGGTCTTCGCCCGGCGTGATGCCGGCTTTCTCGGCCTCCTTCTTGCCGGCCGAGGTGGCCAGAAACGCCCGCGACAGCGGCGAAGGGGTGATGTCATGAACCGCTGCGATGACCGGAGCCGCGGCCTCGCGCACATTGTGCTCAACGGAGGTGGCGATGGCGCGGGCACGGGTCTCGACTTTCTTCACCTGGGCGCGCGCCTTGGTCTCGACCTTCTTGACCTGCGACCTGGCCTTGGCCACGTCCTTCCTGACGGTCTTCTGTGCCTTGGCGACTGACTTCTTGACCTTGGCCACGGCCTTTCTGGCCTGCGCCTGGACCTTCTTGGCCTTGGCGGCGGGTTTCTTGCTTGCGGCCTTCACCGCCTTCTTGGCCTTGGCCTCGACCTTGCGGGCCTTGGACTTCACCGAGGCGACGGCTTTCTTCGCGGATGCCTTCACATTCTTGGCCTTGGCCTTCACCGTGGCGAGTCTGCTCTTGGTAGAGGACTTCTTGGCCGCAACCTTCTTGGCTGCCGGCTTCTTGGCGGCGACCTTTTTTGCAGCGGGTTTCTTCGCGGCCTTAGCGCCGCCTTTCTTCGCGGACTTCTTCATAAGCGTGACAAGCTCCATACGAGTTGCGGCCACTATGGCCAGGGATTTGCGTTCATTGGTTATGACGCGTTGAACCAGCGGCCGCAGCAGCGCCACCTGCTGCCGGACGTTGATGAGGGAGCGACTGCCGGCACCTGCGGTGGATATGCGCGCGACAGGGCGCCGGCGCCAGCGATACAGGCTGTGATCGGGTGACTTTGCCGCTCAGGGGGGCGACAGCGCAGGGCGCGCTTGCCCTGTCCCGCGGTGGCCGCAGTGTTGCGGCGCAGGTGAGTGAATCGGGATATGACTTCAGACAGCCGCTCATGGCCTGCCACCCAACCCCCTTGACTTTTCCCCCGAAAAGTAGTGCCCGAGTCTAGGCTTGCGCCACGAGCCTTGTCAAAAAATAGCCATTGCTTCAGCGACGTACGGATGCCGACAGCGGCGGAACCTTGAAATATGCGGGCGCTGCCCCAAGGCCGGAATGTGACCCCGGCGGCGTGACAAATGCCTTGCCTGCAATTGGTTTACGCCCCAGCGGGCGGGGGCTATGATTGCCGGCCTTTTCTTTCCGGGCGCAGCCAATTTTCAGCGCCGGCTGCGCAAAACCCTCTTTTTCATCAACGAGGTAAGCAAGCCATGTACCAAGGGCAGTCCATCA
>JBFJJW010000161.1:0-7478 GCA_041612095.1 Solimonas sp.
GTACATCACGGCAGACGCCAGTGGGCCCAAGCATCTGGCGATGAAGCTGACGCGTGCCAAGCTGGAGTCGCTGGTCGACGACCTGATCTCGAACTCGATGGCGCCGTGCAAGATCGCGCTCAAGGATGCGGGCCTCAAGGCTTCCGAAATCGACGAGATCATTCTCGTCGGCGGCCAGACGCGCATGCCCAAGGTTCAGGAAGCGGTCAAGAACTTCTTCGGCAAGGAAGCGCGCAAGGACGTCAATCCGGATGAGGCTGTCGCCTACGGTGCGGCGGTTCAGGGCGCGGTGCTTGCGGGTGACCGCAAGGACGTGCTGCTGCTCGACGTCACGCCGCTGTCGCTCGGCATCGAGACGATGGGCGGCAAGATGACCAAGCTCATCGAGAAGAACACGACGATTCCGAGCAAGAAGTCCGAGACGTTCACCACGGCCGAGGACAATCAGACCGCGGTCACGATTCAGGTCTTTCAGGGCGAACGCGAGATTGCGTCTGCCAACAAGTCGCTGGGCCGGTTTGATCTGACCGGCATTGCGCCCGCGCAGCGCGGTGTGCCTCAGGTCGAGGTCACGTTTGACATCGACGCCAACGGCATTCTGCATGTGACCGCCAAGGACAAGGCGACCGGCAAGGAGCAGAGCATTCGCATCACCGCGAACTCCGGCCTGTCGGAGGAAGAGATCAACAAGATGGTCAAGGACGCCGAGGCTCACGCCGAGGAAGACCGTCAGTTCAACGAACTGGTCACGGCGCGCAATCAGGGCGACCAGATGATCCATGGCGTCGAGAAGTCGCTGAAGGATCTGGGCGAGCAGGTTGAAGCCGATGAGAAGAAGGCCATCGAGGACGCGATCGCTGCGCTGCGCGAGTCCCTGAAGTCCGAGGACAAGGCCGACATCACCGCCAAGACCGAAGCGCTGGCTCAGGCCTCGGCCAAGCTGATGGAGCGGGTGTATGCCCAGAAGGGCGCGGCGGAAGCTGAAGGTGCTGCCCCTGGCGCCGAGGCCAAGTCCGACGGCGACGTGGTTGACGCTGAGTTCACCGAGGTCAAGGACCAGAAGTAAGCGTTATCGCAGACGCGTCAACGGCGCAGAAGCAGTAGAGGCGCAAAGCCGCAGCCATCATCCGCGGTCTTTGCGCCCTTTGCGCTTCTGCGCATATCAATTTTTGGGGAGCGCCGGATGTCGAAGCGGGATTACTACGAGGTACTTGGGGTCGGCAAGCAGGCCGGTGAAGATGAGCTGAAGAAGGCTTATCGCAAGCTTGCGATGAAGTATCACCCTGATCGCAATCCGGGCGACAAGGCAGCAGAAGAGCACTTCAAGGAAGTCAGCGAGGCCTACGAGGTGCTGACCGACGAGCAGAAGCGCGCGGTCTATGACCAGTACGGACATGAGGGACTGCAGCGTGGCGGTGGCAGCAGTGGCTTCGGCGGCGCCGGCGGTTTTTCCGACATCTTCGGCGACGTCTTCTCCGACATCTTCGGCGGCGGCGGCGGGCGCGGCGGCCCGCGGCGGGGCGCAGACCTGCGCTACATCATGGAGTTGTCGCTGGAGCAGGCGGTGTTCGGCTCGGCGGAAACCATCCGCATCCCCAGCTGGGAAGATTGCAGCAGCTGCCATGGCCACGGCACGGCCGACGCAAAAAAGCCGCCGACCTGCCCCAGCTGCAAGGGCGCAGGACAGGTGCGCGTGCAGCAGGGCTTCTTTGTGCTGCAGCAGGCTTGCCCGACCTGCCGTGGTCGCGGCACAGCCGTAACCGACCCCTGCAAGAGCTGCCGCGGCGCCGGCAAGGTGCGCCGCGAAAAGACATTGGAGGTCAAGATCCCCGCGGGGGTGGATACCGGTGATCGCATACGTCTGAACGGCGAGGGCGAGCCCGGGGATCGTGGTGCAGTTGCAGGCGATCTTTACGTACAGATCAACGTCAAACCGCATGAAATCTTTGAGCGCGACGGCAACGACCTGCATTGCACGATGCCGATCTCCGTGGTCACCGCAGCGCTGGGCGGCTCACTGGGCGTGCCGACGCTGGAAGGGGCAATCGAGATTGATGTTCCGGAAGGCACACAGAGTGGCAAGCAGTTCAGACTGCGTGGCCGTGGCGTGCGTGGCGTTCGCAGTTCCAGTTCAGGTGATCTGTACTGCACCGTGATGGTGGAAACGCCGGTGCGGCTCAGCAAAAGACAGAAGGAGCTGTTGCAGGAATTTGGCGCGACGCTGGATGATCAGGAAGGGACTCACCATCCGGAGGCTTCCTCCTGGCTGGGGCGCGCGCGTCAGTTCTTTGAGGATCTGAAGGGCTAACTAGACCCGGGTCAGCACGCCCCGCAGCTGCTGCAGCGACTGTGCCGACTCGCGCTCTATTCGCGCCTGACCCAGTGCAAGGTTGTAGAACTTCAACAGCAGGTTGGGCAGTTCGTAGTTCAAGACGCGCGTGAACACGGTGCCGCCGTTGCCGGCCAGCAGGCGATACTCGAGCCGCAGCGTGACGCCGTTGTCAGCCTTGGCGGTGGCGACCCAGACCAGCGGGCGCTGACACTCCACCACGGTCCACGACAAGTGCGCCTTGCGACCGCCCGCGAGAATATCTTCCTCAAAGCGCGCGCCTGCAGGCAGTGGCCGCTCCGCGCCGGGCTCCAGGCGCAGCGACGAGGGATGCCACGCCGGCCACTGACCTGGGGTCGAAACATAGTCAAACACCGTTTCGAGCGCTTGCGGAATATCGATCTGATGCTCTAGCCGCGGCATGTCGGTGGGCTCCGGTTTAGTCTGCGCGACGGCGAAATACGCTGAGATGATCCAGCGGCAGGCTTTGATCTACCAGTACACCGGTTTCGGTGACCAGAATATCGGTGGGCTCAAACAGCGGTGGCCGCCCCATGCGTACCGACGAGGGGAAGGTAAACGTGCCCGGCGCGGTCGCCTGCAGCAGTTCGCCATCGCGCGAGATCAGGCTGATGCGCCCGGTGAGGAAATCGGCCAGCAGCACACCATCCGGCACCAGACCCAGGTCGTCGTGCACGTCCACGGTGAAGTAGATCGGGGTCACCGCTCCGGCCTGGCCGTCGTCTTGCAGCTCGACCGTATAGATGCTGCCACCGTCGGTGCCGAAGAACTGGCGTCCGTCGCTCTGCAGGCCATTGGGAAAACGCAGCACGTTGCCGACACCAAACGACAGCGTGCCGAGTGCGCTGCCTTGTACCCAGACCTCTTCGCTGACGATCTGCAGCGGATCAGCATCGGAGATCACCAGGCGCTTGATCTTGGGGTCAGGCACGCAGAAGTTCAGCGGCTCGTCGACCACATACAGGTTGCCGTCAGCGCCCAGGGTCGTGCCATTGGCGATGCACATGCCGCTCATCTGGTGAATGGTCTGCAGCTGAGGGGTCGGCGTGAGCTGGGTGGCCCATACGCGACCATCCCCGCTGATCGCGTACAGCACGTCGCCGCGCACCGCCAGGCCGGTGTAGCCACGCGTTTCCGTAGAGATGGTCGTGGTGCGCAGCTGGCCGTCGGCACCACGGGTGATTTCAAAAACGCCACTGCCCCCGCTGACAAACAGGCGGCCGTCCGGCGAGAACGTCAGATTCTCAGCGCCGGGAATATCCAGCAATACCGTGCGCTCGCCGCAACTGTCGCTTACGCACAGGTCCGCCGCGCTCACCGAAGATGTTGCCGACTGGCCACCAGACCCTTCGTTACCGCAGGCGCCGATCCCGCAAGCTGCCAGCACCACCCACAGCCCCCGTAGCTTCAGCATCGCTCCCCTCCAGAGTCGTGCAGCTTTGTCATTTGCCCAGAAAAAGAAATACTGCGGGGCGCAGGCTCCTATGCCGAGTTCAGCGCGTCGTACAACGCCACGTACTCCTGGGTGACGCGGTGACCGCGGTCCAGGTCGATCAGCGGGCGGTGTTGCTCATGCGATTCCTTGACGCGCACCGAAGTGGATAACGTCTGCTCCAGTACCGGCTTGCCCTCGGCCTTGAGCGCTTCGACGATGCGCGCGGGCAGCTTGGAGCGCGACTGGAACTGATTGACGACGATGCCCTCTATGCTGAGGTCGTCGTTGTGGTCGGCACGAATCTCACCGATGTTGTCCAGCAGGCTGTACAGCGCCTGGCGGGCAAACTCATCGCAATCAAACGGGATCAGTACCCGGTCAGCCGCGATCAGTGCCGAGCGCGCGTAGAAGTTCAACGCCGGCGGGGTGTCGATGAACACCGCGTCATAGCCGCGCAGCCGGCGCAGCGCATCGCGAAACTTGTAGATCTTCTGCTTGGCTTCGAGCTTGACCACCAGCTCGTCCAATCGTGAGTCGGCCGCAACCACATCCAGATTCTCGAACGGTGTGTTGGTGGCGTAGGTCACGAACGGCGGCGGCGACAGCGAGAAGCTGAGCGTGGACTCGAAGAAGTCGGCGATGGTGCGATCCGGCACTGCCGGGTGCGCCCCCATCAGGTACTGCGAGGCATTGCCTTGGGTATCGAGATCAATGACCAGGGTGCGCAGGCCGCGACTGGCGGCGATGGCAGCGAGATTGCAGACAATGGTGGTCTTGCCGACCCCACCTTTCTGATTGAAGACGACGCGCGTAAGCATGGCGAAAGAGTTCTTGGGAGACGGGTGGGAAACTGCAACAGTGTAAGGGATAGCCTTAAGCGGTAATCGTGCCAGGGCTCGGAATGACGCCGCCGTCAGGGCCTCGGCCATCAGTGTCAGGGGAACGCTGTTAACCGGGCATGAACCCCGGCGCCACACAAGAAAGGCCCCGCGAACGGGGCCTTTCTGTGCCTACCGAAGTGCCTAGGCAGCAGCCGCCATCTGCCGCAGCATGTATTGCAGCACGCCACCGTGAGCGTAGTACTCCCACTCCTTGGGGGTGTTGATGCGCACCTTGGCCTTGAACGAAACGACCGTGCCGTCAGCCTTGGTTGCCTTCACGCCGACTTCAGCGGCGCCACTGCTGAGGCCGTCGAAGTCGTAGACCTCGGTGCCGTCCAGGCCCAGCGTCTGCGCATTCTGGCCGTCCACGAAATTCAACGGCAGCACGCCCATGCCCACCAGGTTGGCGCGATGAATGCGCTCGAACGACTCGCTGATCACAGCCTTGACGCCCAGCAGAATCGTGCCCTTGGCGGCCCAGTCACGCGATGAGCCGGTGCCGTACTCCTTGCCGGCCAGCACCACCAGCGGCGTCTTGGTGGCGGTGTACTTCATCGCCACATCGTAGATCGGCTCCACCGGGCCGACGCTGCCGTTGATATGACGCGATACGCCGCCTTCGACGCCCGGGGTCATCTGGTTCTTGATGCGCGTATTCGCAAACGTGCCGCGCATCATGATCTCGTGATTGCCGCGGCGTGAGCCGAAGCTGTTGAAGTCGGCCTTGGCAACGCCGTGCTCTTCAAGATACTTGCCGGCCGGCCCGTCCTTCTTGATGTCGCCCGCAGGGGAGATATGGTCGGTGGTGATGGAATCACCCAGCACCGCCAGCGCACGCGCACCCTTGATCGGTTGAATCCCCGGTGGCGTCATCGTCATGCCAGTGAAGTACGGCGGGTTCTGCACGTAGGTCGACTTCTGGTCCCAGGTGTAGGTTTCGGACTTGGTGACCTTGATGGCCTGCCAGCGCGCGTCGCCCTTGAGCACGTCGGCATAGCTCGCCTTGAACAGGTCGGAGGTCACCGCCTTGGCCACCGCTTCCTGGATCTCCTTTGACGAAGGCCAGATGTCCTTGAGGAACACGTCCTTGCCATCGGTCGACTTGCCGATCGGCTCGGTCGTCAGATCAAGGTCGGTGCTGCCGGCAATGGCGTATGCCACCACCAACGGCGGCGAAGCCAGGTAGTTCATGCGCACATCCTGATGGACGCGGCCTTCAAAATTGCGATTGCCGGAGAGCACGGCTGACACCGACAGCTTGTTGTCCTGGATCGCCTTGCCGATCGGGGCGTTCAGCGGACCCGAGTTGCCGATGCAGGTGGTGCAGCCATACGCGGTGACGTAGAAGCCCATCGACTCGAGATCTTCGATCAGGCCGGCCTTCTGCAGGTAGTCGGTGACCACCTTGGAGCCGGGGGCGAGGGAGGTCTTGACCCAAGGCTGGCTCTTGAGGCCCAGCGCGCGCGCCTTCTTCGCCAGCAGGCCGGCGCCGATCAGCACCGCTGGGTTGGAGGTATTGGTGCAGGACGTGATCGCGGCGATCACCACGGCACCATCCTTCAGCTGGTAGGTCTGGCCGTTGTCGGTAACCGTGGCTGGGCCTGCAGACGGACGCATCTTCTGCTCGGATTCAAATGCCTTCTTGTAGTTGGCCTTGACGTCGGTCAGCAGCACGCGGTCCTGGGGACGCTTGGGGCCGGCCAGCGAAGGCTTGATCGAGCCCAGATCCAGATGCAGCACATCGGTGTACTCGGCCTCGGCCGCATCCGGGGTCCACCACATGCCCTGTGCCTGGGCGTAGGCCTTGACCACCGCAATCTGCTCATCGCTACGGCCGGTAAGGCGCAGATAGTTCAGCGTCTCTTCGTCAATCGGGAAGATGCCGCAGGTCGCGCCGTACTCTGGCGCCATGTTGGCAATCGTGGTGCGGTCGGCTGTGGCGAGATTGCCCAGCCCTGGGCCGAAGAACTCAACGAACTTCTCAACCACGCCGCGCTTGCGCAGCATCTCGGTTGCGGTCAGAACCAGATCGGTCGCCGTAGCGCCCTCGGCCAGCTTGCCGGTAAGACGGACGCCGATGACTTCCGGAATCAGCATCGATGACGGCTGGCCCAGCATCGCCGCCTCTGCCTCGATGCCGCCCACGCCCCAGCCCAGGACGCCAATGCCATTGACCATGGTGGTGTGGCTGTCAGTGCCGAAGCAGCTGTCCGGGTACAGCAGGCCGTCCTTCTCGAACACCACGCGTGCCAGGTATTCGATGTTGACCTGATGAACGATGCCCGTGTCCGGCGGCACCGCCTTGAAGTTCTGCAAGGCTTCCTGGCCCCAGCGCAGGAACGTGTAACGCTCCTCGTTGCGCTGGAATTCAACCTTGGCATTCAGATCCAGCGCGTCCTTGGAGCCATAGTGATCAATCATCACCGAGTGATCAATGACGAGCTCAACCGGGCACAGCGGGTTGACCTGGCTGGCCTTGCCACCGAGCTGCTTGATCGCATCGCGCATCGCAGCGAGGTCAACCACGCAAGGAACGCCGGTGAAGTCCTGCAGGATTACGCGCGCCGGCGTGAAGTTGATGTCCTTGGCTGGGACTTTCTTGAAATCGGCACCCGCCAGCGCCTCGACATCGGCCTGGGTGGTGTTGGCGCCATCCTCATGACGCAGCAGGTTTTCCAGCAGAACCTTGATCGAATACGGCAGGCGAGCGAGGTTGTACTTGGGTTCCAGCGCCTTCAGGCTGTAGTAGCTGTAGGATTTGGAACCGACGTTTAGTGTGGACTTGGCTTTGAAGCTGTCCGTCATGGCTGGA
>JBFJJW010000162.1:0-7452 GCA_041612095.1 Solimonas sp.
AAACGGCACCAGCGCCACCATCAAGTTCATGTAGGCGGTGATGTTCAACTCTGGCACGTCGTGTCGACGTGCCCGGCGCATCTTCGAGCGCATCAGTTCTTGAAGCCGAAGCTATTGAGGAACGTGATGGCGGCCATCTCCACGCTGTCGATCAGTTCGTTGGCGCGCGACTGCAGCCAGGCGTGCAGCAGCAGCAGCGGAATGGCGACCATCAGGCCGAACGCGGTGGTGTTCATGGCCACCGAGATCGAGGCCGACAGCAGGTTGGCCTTCTCAGCCGGGTTGACGTTGGCCACCGCATTGAAGCCCTGGATCAGGCCGATGATGGTGCCGAGCAGCCCCAGCAGGGTCGCGATGTTGGCGAAGGTGGCCAGATAGTGCGTGCGGCGCTCGAGCAGTGGCGTCACTTCCATGATGCTCTCCTCCATCGCCATCTCAACCTCACCGCGAGAGGTGCTGGTGCGCGAACGCGCCAGGCCATAACCGAGTACGCGGCCAATGGCGGTGTCAGAGTTGGTGGCCAGCTGCTCGGCCGACTGGTAGTCGCCCTTGTTGAGCATCGGCAGCAGTTCGGACCAGAGCGCCCGGCTTTCCTTGTTTGCACGCAACAGGTACAGCCAGCGCTCAGCGGCGATGGCCAGGCCGATGATCATCACGATCAGAATCGGGTACATGAATGCGCCGCCGCTCTGGAAGAAGGCAAGCACGGTGGTGGCGAGATTCATAATGATTTAGTCCTCAAAGGGTGTGACGGCTGCGTTTACAAGGGCGGCAATAGTAGGGGAAGCGCTCAGCGGTTGTCAGGCGTAACCTTGCCTTTGGCCTTGAGCGCACTGGACAGTGCGCGGTGGTACTCCACCTGGCGCAGAAAAACCTTTTCATCAATCGGCCGCAGATCCTCCTGCAATAGACGTGCCGGCCGGTCGATATCTGCCTCGGGGCGGGCATCCCGCCAGGGCGTGATGTAGAGGCCGATCGGCGACTCACGTTCACCGATGATCGTAGTGCCTGAGCTCGGGGTCGTTGCAGCCTGCGGTTTCGCCGGTGCACTCCCACCGATAGCCGGTAGCTCGTCCTGGGCGCCAGCCGCCAGGCTCAGTGACAACATCAGCAGTAAGGTCAGCGGCCTCATGGCGTGTTACCTGGGGTCTGCACCGGTTCCGGCGGCTGTTCGGGTGGAGTGGCGGCCTTGATTTCGGCAACCCAGGCCAGCACTTTCAGATCGTCGCCAGCGGAGAGCTTCTGGTACGCGGCGTAGTGGGGGAGCGCAGCCTGCGGTTGCTTCAGGTGTGCATCAAGCAGGATCGCGAGGTTGTAGTGCGCCAGCGCGGAATCCGGGTTGGCGTCCAGCGCCTTCTGATAGGCCAGGCGTGCGCGCTCCAGATCGCCGGCCTCGCGGTTGAGAATGCCCAGCCAGTTGAAGGCAACGTCATTCTTTGCGTTCAAGCTGGCGGCCCTGGACAGCGCGGCAACCGCCAGCGGGCGACGGTTGGACTTGGCGTAGAGAATTCCGAGGTTGGTCCACGGGCCCGAAAACTCCGGAAAGTCCGTGGTCAGTGCCTTCAGCGCGGTCTCGGCCTCGGCAACATCGTTGCGTTGCCACAACTCCATTGCGGCACTGAATCGCGCCTGGGGATCTCCCTTGTCGGGCAGCGCAGGCCCCAGAATCGGCGCGCCCGGCGCTGGCGGTGGGCGGGCATCGTCGGGCTTCAGCATGGAGCAGCCGGAGAGCGTGAACGCCAGCGCGGCGGCCAGCAGGCCGAGTTTACGATGCATCGGAGATCGATTAGTTGAGGCTTTCATAGCGGTCCTCGCCCTGTTCGCGCTTGCCAAAACGCGCGGGTGCAATCTGCGCCAAGGCCTTGGCACTCTTGTTCACCCAGTCGTTGTAGACGCCCTGGGCTATGCGCTTGAGGTTGGTTTCATGGGTCTGGATCGCCTTCTCCTCGAACGGGAAGGCCTGCTCTTCGAGCAGCAGGTCGTATTGCTCCTTCTCCAGCGCTGACAGGTTGCGCGGGCGCTCGGACGCCATCAGCGCGGAACCGAACTCCTGGTACAGCATGCCGAGCTCATAGGTCGCAGCGGTTGTGATCTCCGCGTAGCCGTACGTCGCTGCCTTGCCTAGCCACTGGATGGCATGTTCCATGGCCTTCTGTTTGGCCGGCAGGCTGCGCTCGACCGGCAGCGTCAGGCGCACGCCACGGACCTCAACGGCGGCAAGTCGGCCCAGTTCGAGGCTGGCTTTGGCTGCCAGGGATTTCGAGCGCTCGCTGCGCTCGCTGCCGGCGGTATCGTCGGCGGTGACGGTCTCATTGAGCCACAGGCTGAGTCGCGTGCGGTCACCGCTGGTGCGTGCGAAGGCAACCAGCCGCTCGCGGGCGTCTATGGCGCGGGTCAACGGTCTGGGATAGGCGCGCACATAGGTCTCATAGGCACGCGCAGCTTCAGGTGCCGCCTTGGCCTCGTCGTACAAGGTGGCCGAAAGCCATAGCGCTTCGCGTCGGGTTTCGATGCTTTCAGAGCCGCGCTGGGCGATGCGGCCATAGGCATCGGCCGCCTGGAATGGCTTGTTGTCCTTCTGGTATGCAACGGCCAGCTTCTTGTCGACGTCTGCGCTCAAAGCATGCGCCGGGAACAGCGCGCGGAAGCCCTCAAGCACACGCGAGGCAGCCGCCCAATCCTCCAGCGCGATGAGCGAAGCCGCCCCGTCGTACTCGGCAGTGGCGCGGATCTTGGCGGTGGGGGTGATCTTGCCGACACGCAGAAAGTGGAATGCTGCCAGTTTGTGGTCGTCTGCCGTGCGCGCCGCTTCACCCTGCTTGTAGATCGAGGCAGCAAGCTGCTCGATGATTTCCGGGCGCTGCGGGGCGTCGGCGGCCGTCAGCTTCAACTCCTCGGAAAACGCGGCCTCGGCCTCGGCGTAACGGTCCTGGGCAAACTGGGCGTCACCGGTCACGCTCCAGGCAATGCGGCGCAGATCAGGGGGAATCGTGGCCGGGCCCTGGATGACCCGCGCGGCGACCTCGATGGCCTGAGGGTAGTCCTTGAGTTCGTACAGGTCCTGCGTCGTCTGCGTCAGCACCGGATAGCGCTGCGGGTGATCGGTGTAGCGGTCGGCCAGCTTGAGGCTGAGCGCGATCGCATCCCGCAGCGCCGCGTCGCGCTCGGTGGCCGGAACCTCCTTGGCGTACTTCTGGTGCGCCAGCACCGCTGCATAGGCCGCTTCGCCGGAACGGGCGTGCACGGGGTAGTCGTAGGCCGTCTTCGCGTACTCGCGGGCCGCCTCCAGCGTGCGTCCCCCTTCCAGCAGGCTGTCGCCCAGCAGGAAGTTGATGTCGGCAATCTTCGGATCCTGAGGGTAGAGTTCAATGATGCGGCGATACCAGCCGGCCGCAGCCACAAACTGTGACTTGTTGGCTGTTGGGTTCTGCTGGGCCAGCGCGTGGTAATGCTTGGCCAGATCCTCGAGGTGGCGGCGCAATTCGCCCATGACTTCCGCGCTGGCGGTCTTGCCGGCCCAATAGGGCGCGGCGGGGTCATAGGTCGTGGCGTAACGCTCCTTCTCGCGGACGACGACGTCACGGAACCCACCGTCACCGTACGCGGCAATGACATCGGTCTGGAAGGCGGGCGCCAACGGTGAAGCCGGATAGCGCTGGATGAACGCTGCATACGCCTCCGCACCGTCGCTGTACCGTTGCTTCTCGAGCAAGGCTTCGCCGAGCGCAGCGTAGAGCATGGGATAGAAACGGGGGTCGCCATTGCGAGACAGGTAGTCGCTGAGCGCGCTGCCGCCACCGAGCGTGCTCAGGGAGAGCGTGATCACGCGCAACGAGTCCTTCGCCAGATCCTGCTGGGCCTTGTCTACGCCCGCGAGCGCTGCTTCGGGGTCGTGCGACGGGTTGGCCGGCAACTCGCGTTCCAGGATGTCGAGGAAGGTTGCAATCGCTGGTTCATACTTCGACTGCTTGTATAGCGACCAGCCGTACTTGTACTGGGCCTGTTCGAAGAACTGGGTCTGGTCGCCCAGATCCATGACCCGGCGGTAGTCCGCCTCGGCTTCGGCGTAACGGGTGCGCAGGAACAGCAGCTCGGCCCGGCGGAAATGTCCGTCGTGGGTGAGATCCGAGTCCGGGTACCGGTCCGCCAGACGCTGCAAGGTGTCGATCGCCGCGTCAACTTCACCGAGATTCTGCTGCGCGCGCGCCAACTGGTAGAAGACGCGGTCGTTCTTCTTGTCTAGCGGGTTGGCATTCAGCAGTTCGTTGTAGATCTTGACGGCCTCATGCAGCGCCTTCTCGGACTCTGCGGTGTTGCCGCGGACGTCTTCCATCTGTACCTGCAGATCGGCGAGGCGTCGCTTGGCCTCGACCTTGGTCTCCGGATCAGGAGTCAGCGCCAGCAACTCGCGATAGTTGGCGACCGCCTTCTCCGGGTCAGCGGCGACCGGCTCCGAGGTGATGATCGGCAATACATCCTGCGCGGGCTGATCGAGCTTGCCCACTGTCTTGCCGATGCTGGGGGCCGCATTCTTGATCGCAGCCGGAGTACAGGCCGCCAGGCTGAGGCCGACGGCAAGCGCCAGTGGCAACGCAGATACGGACTTATTCATCGTCGAGTTGCCCTTTGCGTTGACGGTCGTAGAGTCGCGCCAGCGCGAAGCGCGCCTCGACCATGTAACGCTCGATTTGCTTCTTCTGACCTTCGAGTTCCTGCAGCGACATCGTCTGCAGTAGACGTGATTGCTCAGTTGCCGCTGCGCTTACCTGCGCGCTGAGATTGTCGAGGCGGCCACGCAGCCCGCGCGAGCGTTCAAGGGCGCCGCGAAACTCCTGCGGCAGCGGGGACAGCCGCAGTTCGGGAGCGGGCGGCGCCACGGCTGATACCGGCGTCTGATAACTGCCGGGGGCAGCCATGGTCGAGTCGCTGCGCAACTTGATCTTGAGTCCGGTCCAAGGTGCCTTCCAGCTATCCGCTCTTCGTGACAGCAAGGCGCGTGCGGCACCGGCATCGCTACCGGCGAGATTGCCGTCTATGGTGTCCAGGCGTTGGCGCCAGGTGCTGAGATTGCGTTCCAGCAGCCGCAGATCACGGTAGTTCTTGATCGCCTCCTGGAAGCGGTGCTCAGCGAGCAGACCCTGCAGGAAGTAGGTTTCCGGCGCATCGGGCAGGTCCAGCAGCTTCCAGTCCCAGCCGGATTCGGAGTCGATCTCGCGACGCATGATGGTTTCGATCATGCGGCCTTGCCGGATGGAGACTATGGCCTCATTCATGCGCTTGCGGCTGTTTTCCAGTACGCCGACGGTGCGTTCGTAGTACTGCAGTGCTTGCGTGTGCGCGCCGAGCCGGTCCAGCGAGAACGGAATGGCCAGCCAGGCTTCCAGTACGGCCGGGTCCATCGGGTCGCGCGAGATCAGTTCGACCCACGGCACCAGCGCCTTGCGCAGCGCTTCCTCCTCCTCGGGTTTGGCCTTGCGTAGCCGGAAGCTGCGCAGCCCCGCACGCTTGAACACATCGTCCTGAAGAAAGCCCGGCCGCAACAGCACGCCAAGGCTGGAGAAGGTGGTGAACGGGCCGGTGTCGGGCTCTTCATCGCCGACCTCGACCTTGGTGACGCGCGAGCCCTGGGGTGCGAGTTCGGCCCAGCCGAGACCCAGCAGCGCGCGATTGGAGAAGGGGCCTTCCACCCGCACCCGCGAGAACACCGGCTTGGCCGTGCCGCCCTGCTGCGACTGCAGGAAGTGCCAGCCCAGGCTCAGGTTTGCGCGATCACGCAACGCCAGATCTTCTTCGGTAGCGGGTGCCTGCCGGCCAAGGCGGTCCAACACCGTCTGTCCCTGTGGCGCGCGGCCATCGTTGATCAGCGACACCGCGAGGTTGTATCGCATGTAGTCAGTCTGGTCGCGGGAATTGTCCGGACCGGAAAGTGTCTCGGCGGCTTCGCTGTATCGACCTTCCGCCAGCAGCACCCGCGAAAGCAGATCCTGCCAGGCAACGAACTGCTCCTTGGGCAGTTTCTCGCGCATGCGATACAGGGTGGCCCGGGCCTGGGCATAGTAGCCACGCTCGTACTCGAACTCGGCAACGCGCAGTCGCGCCTTCGCCATCGCGACCGGGTCTGCGGCCGATGCGCCAAGGTTTCTGTAGACACTCTCGGCACGGTCACGCATGCCAAAGGCCAGGTAGCTATCGGCAAGGCGCCATTGAAACTCGGTGGGCATGCGTCCCGGCTCGTTGGCTGGGTCCAGCAGGCGCAGTTCCACCAGCGCCGAGAAATGGCGGTCGTCTCGGCTCAGATAATGTGCCGTCCGGACGCGCGGATCTGCGGCGGTCCCGGGCACATACAACTCCGCAGCGTCCGCCAGCGAAGCCAGCAGGCCCAGCGCCGGCAGAGTCAGCAAGGCAAAGCCTAGTTGGCGCTTCATCGGCCCGGCCTCCACTGCTTCATAGAGAGGCGTGGCTTGCCACCAAGGCGCCGTTCGCGCGCGATCGTGAACTCCAGCTCGGTTTCTTCCGTCGTCTTGTCGAAGACGGCCTCGAAGCTGTCAGTAACCGGCGCTGCGTCGGCCTTGTCATCTGCATAGTGGCCGCTGAAGCTGACGCGAATCCGGTGCGCTCCTCCGGTCACCGGAGCGCGCAGCACTCTCTGGGCGCTGGTCTCGTTCAGCAATGCGCGCGCATCCTTGGCGTCATAGCGATAGACCACCGGACGGTCGTTATCGACCATAACGCTGACTTCTTCGAGCAACAGCCCGTTGACCTTTACATTGAGGTAGACCGACAGGCGCGTAGTGGCCGGCAGCAGTACTTCGTTTTCCAGCGCCTGAGCCTCGCGGTTGAACTCGACTACTTCATCCTTGAGGGCCTGAACGGCCTGATCCAGCTTCATGGCCTGTGGGTCGGCCTGTGCCACGACTGCGGTGGGCAGCAGGCTGGCAACACACACCAGAAGCGCGCCGTAAGCCTTGCGGCCGCGAGGGTTGAGCATCGGATACCTGATTAAATTGAGTCGCTGGAGTGTAGCAAATGGCCGTTGCCGAAAGCCGCTGCATGACCATCGGCGTCAATCCCTCGACGAGTGGAATACAGTGTCGTTCACGGCTGACAATGCGGGTCATCGCTGTCCTACGGCAGTGGCGGGCGGCGTCGTGGCCAACGCGCATCCATTCGATTCCGCGGCGTACACTGGTCGAGCGGTTGCGACCGGAACGAGCTTGCGGGTTTGTTGACGCTCCAAAAGCTGCTTGCTATAAAGCGCCGCAACCCGCGGTGTTGCTTAATCTCGCGTTACAGCAGGGGCGGGAGCGCCGGACGCTACCGTGACGCAGGGTATACGCACCCGGCACCACTACATATGATCGATTCGCTGTACGCCATCTATTTTCGAGGGGACGCAATTCAATGAACAAGACAGAACTGATCAACGCGATCGCAGACAAGGCCGAAATCTCC
>JBFJJW010000163.1:0-7337 GCA_041612095.1 Solimonas sp.
CACGCGGGCGTCGAAAACGAAAAACCTGAGGTCGCCAGCGCCATCAGTGAAGGCGTACATCACGCACCGGAACACTCGCCACCGACGCCCTCTACGAGCTCCTGCACGTGCGGGCGATTATAGCGGCAACCCAAGCCTGCCCAAGGCTACGGCCCGCGCTGCGCGCCCACGCCACTCAACCCCAGGAAGATGTCGTACCCGATGCTTAGCCGGCCGATGCACTGCCTGAGCGATGCCGCGCCCACCGCAGCAACAAGGTGACCGCCGTCAGCGGCAGCACAAACGCCAGCATGACCGTGCTGAAAGGCTTCAGCGCAGGCTGTTGCGTGGCAGCGAGCACCAGGTAGGTCACATAGGCGGTGTAGTAGCCGAGGAACAGCACCCCCTCCCAACGGTCGATGCGATGCCCAGCAGCGAAGATCGGTAAGCAAGCGAAGGCGACCGCGATCATCACCGGGATATCAAGCTGCACCAGCGATGGCGCGGCCGCGAGCCCGCCTGGCGTCACCAAGGACGCAATGCCGACGATCCCCAGCAGGTTGAAGATACTGCTGCCGATGACGTTGCCCACCGCGATGTCGCGCTCGCCACGCGCAGCGGCCACCACTGAGGTCGCCAACTCGGGAAAACTGGTGCCGGCGGCCACGATGGTGAGGCCAATCACCACATCACTGACTTCGAGCGAGCGTGCGATTGAAACGGCGCCGTTGACCAGCCAGTGAGCGCCGAGCACGAGCAAGGCCAGCCCGGCGAGGATGAACGCCACCTGCAGAAGCATTTTCTTGAATGGTCCCGCAGACGCAACGCCGAACTGCCGCTCGTACTCGTTCCTGATTTCCGCCGACTCGCGCCGGCTCTGGCGGATCGTGAAGACGGTGTAGACCACCAAACCACTGGCCAGCAGTAGACCGTCGAATCTGCCAATGCGACCGTCGGACGCCATCACCAGCAGCAGCAAGGAGAGCCCGATCACCAGCGGCACGTCGAAACGGACGAGCTGCTGCTGCACAACCAGCGGTGTAATCAGCGCGGCCACCCCGAGCACGGCCAGCACATTGAAGATATTGCTGCCGACCACGTTGCCCAGGGCAATATCGTCACGCCCCGACAGGCCCGACTGAATGCTGACCGCGAGCTCCGGGGCGCTGGTGCCAAATGCCACCACGGTGAGCCCGATTACCAGCGGCGAAATCCCGAAGCGCAGCGCCAAGCCAGAAGCCCCACGCACCAGCACCTCCGCACCGCCAACCAGGACAACCAAGCCACCGACGATCCCCAGCCACGCCATCACATCCATTGCCTTGCCCTCACCGTTTTGATTCCCCGTGCAGTAGCGCCAGGGGCAGCGACACAAACCCAACGAACAAACGTCGATATGTTACATCTGGACTGCTTGTGGGCCGCGTGCGCGCCACTCACCTTGAAGCAAGGGACGGGCCCGGGCGCGCCGTTAGCGTGAAGGACGGACGATTCTTGGGGAGCCAACAGGCATTGCGGGCCGAAGAGTGGTGGAGGCTAGGGTCGGAATTGAACCGGCGTACGCGGATTTGCAGTCCGCTGCATGACCACTCTGCCACCTAGCCTTGATAACCACTGCCCTGCAAAGCGCGCGTGATTGTAGCGCGCCGCTGACATTAAAAAACCCCGGCTGAGTGCAACCGGGGTTCTTTGAAACTGGAGCGGGAAACGAGGCTCGAACTCGCGACCTCAACCTTGGCAAGGTTGCGCTCTACCAACTGAGCTATTCCCGCTTGAGGACGCGTATTGTAGTGGCAGCAGATTCCAAGTCAAGGAAAAATTGGAAACAACGGGATCCCCGCAGCCGATCTCGTCTTCTCACCGGCGAGATGCAGACATTCCCCTAATCGGGATCGCGCATCATCGGCCATGCCGCGCGCAGATAGATGACCATGCTCCAGATGGTGAGCGCCGCCGCCACCAGCAGCAAGGCATAGCCGAGTTCGTACCACGGCACGCCGAATGTCGGAATCTGCCAGATCATCATGCCGATCGAGGTCATCTGGAAGCCGGTCTTCCACTTGCCTATCCAGCTCACCCGTACGCTGGTGCGCTGCCCCAGTTCCGCCATCCACTCGCGCAGCGCGGATATCGTGATCTCACGGCCGATGATGATGGCGACCAGAACGGCAAGCACGCTGCCGGGGTCGGCCCGCAACAGCATCACCAGGCACACGGCGACCAGCAGCTTGTCTGCAACCGGATCGAGGAACGCGCCAAACTTGCTGGTCTGATTCCAGCGACGTGCGAGCCAGCCATCCAGCCAGTCGGTAATCGCCGCTGCCGCATACAACATCGTTGCGATCTGCCGCGCATACGGGATGTCGACATAGAACAGGGATAGCACGACCGGAATCGCGGCGACACGAAGCAACGTGAGAAACAGCGGAAAGGTCAGGCGCATGGCGACAGTGTAATGCCGCTCAGTGGAAATGCGCGTAAATCCGCTCCGCCAGCGTGCGCGACACGCCCTCCACCTTCGCCAACTCGTCCACTCCCGCCCGCTTGATCTGCGGCAAGCCGCCAAACGCCTTCAGCAGCGCGCGACGCCGCGCGGGCCCCAGACCGTCAATCGACTCCAGACCCGAACTCAAACGCGCCTTGTCGCGACGCCCACGATGTCCGGTGATCGCAAAGCGATGCGCTTCATCGCGGATGCGCTGGATCAAATGCAGGGCCGGAGAGTCGGGCGGCAACCGGATCGGCAGTTCCCGTTCCGGCACGATCAGCTCTTCCAGGCCCGGCCGCCGGGTAGGCCCCTTGGCGATGGCGACCAGACGCAGGTCGCCAAACTCCAGCTCTTCCAGGGCCTCCAGCGCCGCGTTGAGCTGGCCGATGCCGCCATCGATGAACAGGATATCCGGTGCCTGGACCTCGCCGCCCTTTACGCGCGCAAAGCGCCGCTTGACCGCCTGCTTGATCGCGGCATAGTCGTCGCCGGGCTCGATACCGTCGATGTTGAACTTCCGGTAGGCAATCTTGAGCGGCCCGTCCTCATTGAAGACCACGCAGGAGGCCACCGCGCGCTCGCCCATCGTGTGCGAGATGTCAAAGCACTCCAGCCTACGCGGCACCTGCTCCAGTTCCAGCGTTCGCTGCAACTCCAGGAAGCGCTCATCCATGCTCGCGGCCTCTACCAGGCGCGCCGACAGGGCCTGCGCTGCGGTGCTCTGCGCCATGTCCAGCAACCGCAGCTTGATGCCGCGCTGTGGTCGGCTCAGATGCACGCGTCGCTCGGCTCTTTGGCCGAGCGCCCGCTCGATCAGCTGGGTGTCTTCCAGGGCATGGCTGACCAGAATCTCGGGTGGAGCGGGTTGCTCCAGGTAGTGCTGACCCAGAAAGCTTTCAAGCAACTGCTCCGGCGCAGCATGTGCAGGGTGCCGGGGAAAGTGACTGCGATGCCCGAGATTGAGGCCATCGCGCACGCTCATGACCACCAGACAGCTGCTCGAGGCATGCGCTGCCACGGCGATGACGTCCAGGTCCTCCGCCCCACCGGTCATCGCGCGGTTCTCACGTACCCGCTTCAACGCGGCTATCTGATCCCGCAACCGGGCGGCACGTTCGAAGTCCAGAATCTCGGCGGCCGCTTCCATCTCGGTGGCCATCTCAGCGGCCAGCTCGTCGCTCTTGCCTTCCAGCAGGCGCGCGGCGTTGCGAAGGTCACGGCCATAGTCCTCGGCCGAAATCAGTCCCACGCAGGGTGCCGAACAGCGTTTGATCTGATGTTGCAGGCAGGGTCGGTCCCGGTGCGCAAAAAAGCTGTCCCGGCACGGCCTCAGCAGGAACAACTTCTGCAGCGTCAGCAGAGTCTCGCGCACGGCGGACGCAGACGGGAATGGGCCGAAGTAACGGTCCGCGCCGGACTTGGTTCCCCGGTAGTAGCTGATCCTGGGATAGCGGTGCGCGCTGAACCGAACGTAGGGATAGCTTTTGTCGTCGCGGTAGATGATGTTGTAGCGCGGATTCAGCTCCTTGATCAGGGTCGCTTCCAGCAGCAACGCCTCATCCTCGGTGTGCGTGAGCGTGACCTCCACCCGCCGAATCTGCGACACCATGCTTTCTATGCGCGCGTCACCGCTGGCGCGCAGAAAGTAGGTCGATACCCGCTTCTTCAGATTGCGTGCCTTGCCGACGTACAGCAGCTCGTCGCCGGCACCGTACATGCGATATACGCCTGGCTGAGTCGTCAGCTGGGATAGAAATGCCCTGGCGTCAAAGCCCGCTGCCGCATCGTCACTGCGGGTCATGGTCACGCGCGCCGCTCAGCCGCTCAGGGCTCGGCGCGCATCTCGGCGTTGTCTTCGAGCAGGCCGTAGCGCATTGCCATCCGGGTCAGTTCGACGTCGTTATTGACGCTCAGCTTCTCGAACAGTCGATAGCGATAGGTGCTCACGGTCTTGGGCGACAGATGCAGCCGATCGGAGATGTCCTGGGTCGAGTAACCCTTGGTCACCATCAGCATGACCTGGGTCTCGCGCTGCGAGAGCTGGTCAAAGGGCGAGCCACCGCTGGAGCCCTTGACGATGCTGGCCGCGAGATTGCCCGCGACATCCGCCGCCACATAGTGGCCGCCACTGTGTACGCGGCGGATCGCCGTGACCACTTCGTCCGCGGCCGAGTCCTTGCTGATGTAGCCGGCAGCGCCCGCCGCCAGCATCCGGCTCGGATAGGGTTCCTCCAGATGCATCGACACCACGATGATCTTGGTTCCCGGATAGCGCTGGATGGCGCGCCGCGTCGCCTCGAGGCCACCGATGCCGGGCATGTTGATATCCATCAGCACCACATCCGGCGTATGGGTGCGCATCATTTCCAGCGCTTCTTCGCCGCTGCTTGCCTCCGCCAGTACCTGCATATCGGCGACCTCCTGCAGCACGCGCTTGAGTCCAGCGCGCACGAGGCGATGGTCGTCTACAAGCATGATCTTGATCATTTACAGCTCCTGAAGAATCCAATGCGGCGGCGAAAACGGTGACATCTGCACGCAACGCGGCAGCATGTCATCAAACGGTCCGATAAGCGTAACAGTGCCCGCTTACCTTCTCCATTGTTCTTTCCATCGTAAGCCAAGGAAACCATATGGATACCGTCAAGACAGCACCCGCCATCGAGCTCAGCCCCGAGGATGTCGGCACCAATACCAGCAATAACCCGCATCTGTCCGATCTGCTCGGCACGCCGGTTTCCCGCCGACAGGCGCTGCTGGGCGGGCTCTCGGGTGGTGTCGCCCTGATCGGTGGAATGTCGTTGGCCGGGTGCACGGACAGCGATGATGCCCCGCCGCTGGCACTGGGTTTCAGCGCGGTCGCCAAGAGCACGGCCGACGTGCTCACCGTGCCGGCCGGCTACACAGCGCGCCCGCTGATCTCTTGGGGCCAGCCGCTGGTTGCCGGTCAGGCCCTGCCGGCACGCATCCATGATCTGACTTCGGATCAGCAGAAGAACGCCATTGGCGATCACCACGACGGCATGGACTACTTCGGCCTCGGCGCCGGCAACACGATACCGGGCATCCCGGATCACAACAGCAGCAGTCGCGGCCTCTTGGTGATGAACCATGAAGCCACCACCGAGGACTTTGTCCACCCCGAGGGCCCCAGCTTCAACAATCTGGACGCGAGCGGCAACCTGACCAACGCCAGCGCACGCACGGTGACTGAGGAATGCCTCAAGGAAATGGCGCTGCACGGTGTTTCGATCACCGAGCTGGCCAAGGACGGTGCCGGTCAGCTGCAGGTCGTGCAGAACAGTCTCTACAACCGCCGCCTGACGGTCATGACCGAGATGCAGCTCAGCGGCCCGATTACGGCGAAGCCGGAACTGACACGCACCCGGTTCAGCGCCGAGGCCGGCAAAACCAACCGGGCGCGTGGCACCTTGAACAACTGCGCCTTTGGTCGCACACCCTGGGGCACCTACCTGACCTGCGAGGAGAACTGGGCTGGCTACTTCAGCCATGCGGGAACGCCGACCGCCGAGCAATCGCGGTACGGGATCGGCCTGCACGGCTTTCAGCAATTGCGCTGGTACAGCGCACCGGATACAGCAGACCAGCAGCTTTCGCGCTTTCAGCTGAATCCGACCGGCGCCTCATCGTCAGAAGATTTTCGCAATGAAGCCAACACCTTCGGATATATTGTTGAAGTTGATCCATACGATCCGAACTCGACGCCGAAGAAGCGCACGGCACTGGGACGCATGAGTCACGAGGGCTGCTGGCCCTCGGTCCGCGCCGGGCGTCAGATGGCCTTCTACATGGGCGACGACAACCGCAACGACTACTTCTACAAGTTCGTGACCGACGCCGTTTACACCGGCGGCGAGCAGCGTGTTAACGATATCCTCGACAGCGGCACGCTCTACGTCGCCAAGTTCGACGGCAACGGCGGTGGCCAGTGGCTGCCGCTGACGGTGGCCAGCCTCAACGATGCCGCCAAATTTCCCACCCAGGCGGATATCTGCGTCAACACTCGGCTTGCGGCAGATGCCGTTGGTGCCACCAAGATGGACCGACCGGAATGGGCCGCGGTGAATCCGTTGAATGGCGAGGTTTACCTGACGCTCACCAACAACTCCAATCGCCGCCCAGCAGGTACGGCCACTACCGGCTCACAATTGCTGACCGATGCGGCGAACCCGCGCGCCTACGAAGACGCACGCGGCGCCTCCACCAGCCGCGGCAACGTCAATGGCCATACGATCCGCCTGCGCGAAAGCGGAGACGATCCGGCGGCGACCACCTTCAACTGGGATATCTACCTGTTTGGCGCCCAGGCCGACGCCGACCCAGCCAATATCAACATCTCCAAGCTCTCCAACGAGAACGACCACTCCAGCCCGGATGGCCTGTGGTTTGATCCGCGCGGCGTGCTGTGGATTCAGACCGACGATGGCGCCTACACCGACATCACCAACTGCATGATGCTGGCAGCCATTCCAGGCCATGTCGGTGATGGTGCTGCCGCAACGATCACCAATACCGCCAACGGTGTCAGCGGTAACCAGGTCACTGCGGTGGGTAAGGCCGCAACCCCGGATACCGTTCGCCGTTTCCTCGTCGGCCCCAAAGGCTGCGAGATCACGGGCGTGACGATGACACCGGATGGCCGTGCGATGTTCGTCAACGTTCAGCACCCAGGGGAGAGCGGAGGCTTCGACAGCTATGACCAATCCACCCACACGTTCACGGCGCAGAGCAGCTTCAATGTGCTGCCAGGCGACAATCGCGCGCGTTCGGTGACGATGCTGGTGACCCGCGACGACGGCGGCATCATCGGCCTGTAGCCGTCAGATTGTGGTCAGCTGCGAGGAGGCCC
>JBFJJW010000164.1:0-7334 GCA_041612095.1 Solimonas sp.
CCTTGAGCACAACCTGCTGGGAGCTGCCGCCCATTTCCAGCGACAGCAGATGGGAATAGAACGCCTCGACCTTCAGATGCTTGCCCATCTCGTTGAGCGAGACCGACACAGCAACCGGATTCTCCGTTCCGCCGTAGACGATGGCGGGAACCTTACCCTGATGACGCAGGCGGCGGCTCGCACTCTTGCCATGGTCAGTACGGGGTTCGGCTTTCACGACAAAATTTTCTTTCATGAACCGACTCCAGATACAAAAAATAAGTGAACCTTCGCCCGCGACCAGGCAATAGGGGCGCGGATTATACGGAGCCACCCCGATAAAAGCCAGCCACGACGCCCGGGAAAAACCAGTGGAATCCGGCCGTTAGCGTCTGCTGGCGGAATCAGGCTTGGAGGCGCGCAAGCTTGTCCGGATTGCGTGTGACGTAGACCCCGGCGATGCGTTCGTCCCTCAGGTCCAGCGCGTAGGTCTGATGCAGGCGTCCGGACATGTACAGAAGCAGACCCGGCATGCCGTTGACTTCGGCCAGGCGGACCGACATCGGCCCGCTCACCAGTCGCTGGCGCAGTCGCGGCTTGCGCACCAGTCCGGTCAGGAACAGCGCGATGCGCCGGGCGCCGACGATGGGTCTGCGCGCCGATGCGATCTTGCCGCCGCCATCGGCGTAGAACACGGCGTCCTCGGTCAGCAGCCGGCCCAGTCCCTCGACATCACCGCTGCCGACTGCCGTGGCGAAGGCCAGCGTCAGGCGGTCCCGCGCCTCGGCCGTGTGCCGGAAGCGTGGCCGTTCGCGCCGCACCTGCTGGCGCGCACGGGCGGCCAGCTGGCGGCAGGCCTCGTGGCTGCGGCCGAGGGCGGCTGCGACTTCGTCATAGGTCTGATCGAAGACGTCGTGCAGCAGAAACGCGGCGCGTTCCAGTGGTGACAGCCGTTCCAGCGTCAGCAGCAATGCAACCGACAGGTCGTCGGCATAGTCCGCGTCGGTGCCTGCGTCCATCTGGGAGGTATCCAGTACCGGCTCCGGCAGCCAGGGGCCGATGTATGCCTCGCGCCGCACACGCGCCGACTTCAGCACGTCGAGGCAGATGCGCGTCAGCGTGCGGGTCAGGAACGCCGCCGGCTGCTGAACAGCGCCGCGATCGGTCGCGTGCCAGCGCAGGTAGGTGTCCTGTACTGCGTCCTCGGCCTCTGCCATCGAGCCCAGCATGCGGTAGGCGAGCCCCAGCAGCCGGCCACGCTGCGGCTCGAAATCGCGGGCGGGGTCCGGGGCGCCGGTCGCGCTCACGGGCGCCCCGTCCTGCCGCGCGCACGCCCTGCGCGTTGCAGCGTGCTCATGCGGCCTTTGGGACAGCCTGAACCTGGCCGGCGACCTGCACGCGCTGACAGGTCTTGCCGTAGCCGAGGGCGTATTTCAAGGTCGGATACAGGCGCGCCGACACCAGCGCGAATGCCAGTGACACCAGTGCGCGGCGACCCCAGCGACGGACGACGGCCTCGCGCAGCGCATCGGCTTCGGGCGTGTGCCCGAGTACGGCGGCTGCATAGCGGTAGGCGAGTTGAGCATCGGCCGGCAGGCGCTCGGGTTCGCGCGCCAGCACCGCGCGCAGCAGCTCTGCGGCCACGCCCTGTTCCTCGGCCATCTGTACCACCAATTGCGTGCAGGGGCCGCAGTCCTCGCTCATCGTGCCGAGAAGCTTGGCTGCGAACAGCGCCTCGGCCGGCAGATCGTGCGCATAGCGTGAGAGCGCGGTGACGCGGCTGAACTTCAGCAGTGCGCCGGTATCAATGGCCAGCAGTTCGCGGGCATAGGACATGTCGTAATCGTAGCGGCGTTCGAACCGGGCGATCTGCGAAGAGAGCAGGGATTTCAGCATGGGCGGTACTCCTTATCCTAGGGATGGGGTGGGGTGGCTGCGCGGCCAGGCCAGCGCCAGCGCGATCAGGGCCGGTAGCAGCACCAGAACGGCATCGACGAGCAGGTGGGTCGGCGCGATGCGGCCCTGCAATGCGTCGGCAATATGCACGGCGGCGTGCAGCAGCAGAAAGCAG
Organism: Solimonas sp.; assembly: GCA_041612095.1. GTDB lineage: Bacteria > Pseudomonadota > Gammaproteobacteria > Nevskiales > Nevskiaceae > Solimonas. The sequence continues at coordinate 2,051 of JBFJJW010000164.1, forward strand.
CCGCCTGCAAGCGCGGCGGGCCAGGCGGCTGCGTACCGCATCAGCGCCAGCAGGCTGCCACCGGCCACCGCGTAGGCGGCGCCGATATCCCGCACGAAATGCGGATTGAAGGGGCCGGTAGCGCTGACTCCAGGTGTCAGGCCATACCAGGTGGCCGGCGCCAGCAGCATGAACAGTCCGTTGGCGAGCAGCGGCAGGCCCAGCAGGAACAGCAAGGTCGATCGCATCGTCGGGGCTCCGGGGAGGGTTCACCACATAGACGAGGCAGCCCGCCGGTCTGTGACACGGATGCCGGGGCAGAGCTGCGGCGGATGACCGACAGGAGCCCCCCGTCGAGGGCCCCGCGCAGCGGGATCGACGGCCAGGCGAGTGGCGTCGCGATCCGCAGCCGTCGTGGGTTGGAGATCAGTCGACGTACAGGGAGCTGACCGACTCTTCGGCAGAGATGCGGCGGATCGTCTCCGCCAGCAGGCCGCCGATCGACAGTTGACGAATCTTGGGGCAGGCCAGCGCCGCCGCGGAAAGCGGAATGGTGTCGGTCACCACCAGTTCATCGAGGATCGAATTGCTGATGTTGGTGATCGCAGGACCCGACAGCACGGGATGGGTGACATAGGCCACCACCTTGACCGCGCCTTCTTCCTTCAAGGCTGCGGCAGCCTTGCACAGGGTGCCGGCGGTATCGACCAGATCGTCTACCAGCACGCAGGTGCGGCCGGAGACATCACCGATGATGTTCATCACGCGCGATTCGTTGGCCTTGGGCCGGCGTTTGTCGATGATGGCGAGTTCGGCGTCGTCGAGGCGCTTGGCCACGGCGCGCGCACGCACCACGCCGCCGACGTCCGGCGCCACCACGATCAGGTTCTCGTACTTCTGGCGCCAGATCTCGCCCAGCAGCACCGGCGAGGCGTAGACGTTGTCGACCGGGATGTCGAAAAAGCCCTGAATCTGGTCGGCATGCAGGTCCACGGTGAGTACGCGATCCGCGCCGCACTCGCCAATCATGTCGGCCACTACCTTGGCCGAGATCGGCACGCGCGCCGAGCGCGGGCGGCGGTCCTGACGGGCGTAGCCGAAGTAGGGGATGACCGCCGTCACGCGCGAGGCCGAGGCGCGCTTGAGCGCATCAAGCATCAGCAGCAGTTCCATGACGTTGTCGTTGGTGGGCACGCAGGTGGGCTGCACCACGAATACGTCCTTGCCGCGAACGTTTTCCAGGATTTCGATCTGGATCTCGCCGTCGGAGAACTGGCCGACCATGGCATGGCCGAGCGGCGTCTTCAGGTAGTTGGCGATGTCTCGGGAAAGCTTGGGATTGGAGTTCCCTGAGAACAGCATCAACTTGCTATCGGGCATGGATCGGTCTCTGCGGCGCTGGGTATCGGTTTCGTCTGCTCCCGCATCGCGGGAGTCCGGCAAAAGAGCAGCGGGTCGTCGTTTGCAACAGGTCGCCGCCTTCACGGGCGACCAAACTGCCAACAGAAAACTGGCTGGGGCGGATGGATTCGAACCACCGAATGGCGGGATCAAAACCCGCTGCCTTACCGCTTGGCGACGCCCCAACATGATTTCGCCCGAAAGCGGCGCGAATTATACCCAATGCTGCCGACGAATCGACCGCCTCCGGTAGAAATTAACTGCGCGACATCGCTTCCAGCAGCGGCGAACGGTTGCAACCTCGGGCCACAAAGTGCCTCCATGCGGCTGGTACCGTACGCTGCACCGTCAGCGCGTCGCTGCGCGTCGCGAACGCGCAGAACACCGAAGCGCCGGTGCCGGACATGCGGGCAGGGCCGTGCTGACCCAGCCAGTCCAGCGCTGCCTTGACCTCTGGGTAGTGCGCGCAGGTGATCGGTTCGAACACGTTGGTGGAATGGCCCGCCAGGTGATCGTCCAGCGTGATGGCGGCGCAGTCGCGCTGCAGCTGGGGATCGGCAAACATCTCGGCGGTGCTGACCGCCAGCGGCGGCGTCACCACCAGGTACCAGGGCTCCGGCGGCTGTACCGGTCGCAGCTGATCGCCTACGCCCTCTGCCCAGGCGGCAACGCCGCGCACAAACACCGGAACATCCGCCCCCAGGCGCAAGCCGATCTGCGCCAGTTCGTCCAGAGGCAGACCCAGGTTCCAGTGACGGTTGAGCGCTACCAGCGTGGTCGCGGCATTGCTGGAGCCGCCGCCGAGCCCGCCGCCAATCGGCAGGCGCTTTTCCAGACGCAGATCAGCGCCGAGGTTGCAGCCGGAGGCTTTCTGGATGGCGCGGGCGGCGCGCACGGTCAGGTCGTCGTCTTCGGAGATGGCGGCTGGACCATCCAGGCGGCGAATCACACCATCGCCGCGCGGCGTAATGAACAGGCTGTCGCCATGGTCCAGAAACTGGAACAGCGTTTGCAGCCGGTGATAGCCGTCGGCGCGCCGGCCGGTGACGTGCAGAAACAGATTCAGCTTGGCCGGGCAGGGCCAAGGGTAGGCGGCGGTAAACGGGCCCTGGGTGATGGCGGACATATATAAGGGTACGAACGCGGAGCGCGGATTCTAAGGGGTGGAGCCGATCTCCGAGGGCTCTTCCCAACGGTCTATGACCAGCCTCAGGCGCAGGTCCTGCTGTTGCGCCTCGAAGCGGCGCGGAAGATCGAGGCCAGCCTGCGTCTGATACTCGCTGTAGTTCAGGGTCCAGCCGGCCTGGGTCAGCACGGCCAGGCGACCTTGCGCATCCAGAGTGAGCTGCCCCGCGTTGTTCGGGATCGGCAGCCCCAGCACCCAGTAGCGCAGACCGCCGACCGGAAATGCCCAGCCGATGCGTTCGCGCATCCAGGCTTCCGGGTCTGCCGTCTCGAAGCTGCCGTCTCGGGTGCGGATCACCACCTGCTGCGGAGTTCCGGAGATGGCCACCGCGCCGACCCCGAACGGCCCCGCCAGGCGCAGATCAAAGGACTGATCGGCGCGCTGCTGCCAATAGATGTCGGCCTTGACGCCCCTGCCGTCGGCCGCGCGGCCCTGCAGGCTGAACGTCCGTATGTCCTCCAGCTGCGCCTGCCGCTGTTGCCAGATGCCGGTGGCGGCGGGTGTGGATGTCGCAGGCTGCGGCGCCCAACTCTGGCACGCTCCGAGCAGGACCGTGCCACACAGCGCGGCGGCGCGTACCGCTGTCCTCATGGGTTCAGACGCTGGATGGTTTCCGTGAGTACCGGATGATCCGGCGCTTCCTTGAGTGCGGCATCCCAGATGGTCCTGGCTTCAGCGCGGTTGCCCAGGCTCCACAGCACTTCGCCCAGGTGCGCAGCGACTTCGGCGTCGGGAAATCGATCAAAGGCCCGGCGCAGCAGCACGAGCGCATCCTGTGTCTCGCCGCGCTTGTACTGAACCCAGCCCATGCTGTCGAGGATGGCGGGATCGTTAGGCTCCAGCTTCAGCGCCTTGTCGATCAGGGCGTGTGCTTCGTCGAGTCGCTGCGTGTGTACCGTGAGCATGTAGCCGAGCGCGTTGAGCGCACGCGAATCCTCGGGGTCGGCGTCCACCAGAACCCGCAAATCCTTCTCCGCAAGTTCGACGCGGTTCTGGCGTTCATACACCAGAGACCGGCCATAGAGCAGGTCGCCATCGTCCGGAAACTCCGCCAAGGCCTCGTTGTACAACGCCAGCGCCAGTTCGAGTTGATCGTTATCGATCAGCATCTGGCCTTCCGCCAGATAGAAGCGCTGCGCCAGCTGCGGCAGTTGGCGGCGCAGGGTCTGCATCAGATCCTGCGCGTCTGTCAGCTTGCCTTGCTGCGCCAGCACGTTGGCGCGGTGTACTGCGGCGTCGAGCGCCTGGGGGCCGCGGGTGACGCGACCGAGGTAGTCCAGTGCCAGATCGAACTTGCCCTGCTGCTCGGCAATGCGGCCCAGCTCAAATGCGGCCTCCTGAGCGCGCGCGCCCGCCAGCAGTGGCTTGAAGTAGGCCGCCGCCGCATCCAGTTCCCGGTCATTGATGGCGAGGATGCCCAGCGCAAACGCTGCGTCGGTGTAGTCCGGCTGCTTCTCGATGATCTTCTTCAGCTGCGTGCGCGCCGCCTCCCGATGATCGGACTCAAGCAGCAGCTTGGCGTAGCCCATGCGCAGTTCTGCGGGCTTGGCGTCCTTGCGCAGCAGCTTGGCTATCAGCGCGTCGGCGTTCGCCATGCGGTCCTGGCGTACATAGATGCCGATCAGCAGCAACGCGTAGTCGCGCTCCTCCGGCGCCAGCGCCATGGCCCGATCAGCCGCATTCTCCGCCAGCGGCAGATCGCCATAGCGCAAGGCCAGCGCGCCGAGCGCGTGGTGAGCGCCGGCCAGTTCCGGCCAGTCCGCGACCAGCCCTTTCATGACGGCGATCGCCGCGTCCTTCTGAGCGTTATCGGTCTGACCGAGGATCAGTGCCACCTGACGAAAGCCGTCCGCCTGCCCACCGGCATGCCCCTGAATCAGGGCGCGGCACTGGGTGTCGACCTCGCTGAGATTCCCCTGGCGCAAGGCCACACGCGCGATCACCTCGCGCGCATCACCGGCGGTGGGTTCGATGTCGAGCCAGCGGCGCGCTGCGCGCAAGGCCAGATCCTCATCACGGGCAGCTGCCGCCAGCGCGGTCGCGCGCTGCGCCAGTTCGGCATCATCAAAATAGGAAAGCGCCGCCAGAAACTCCCTGGCCGCGATTTCCGGCTGCTGGCGGCCAGCGGCCAGTTCACCGGCCATCAGGTGGAACTGAGCCTCGGGGGGCAGCGTATCGGCAGCAGTGTCCGCGTCCGCGTGTACTGCCGCGGCAACGGCATCCGGTGCGTCAGCGGCATCAGCCGCAGGGGCCGATGTCGCGGCCAGGAGCAGGCCCAGGGCCGGCAGGCGAAGCAGGGAATCGAACCGGAAGTTACGCACGTTCTGGGATGACCATAGGCATAGATAAACTCAGACATTATCCCCAAACGGCGGTTCCGTGCGTCGTCCTGGGGGCGCCGCCTTTCGCCGGGCCTGCGGATCGGGCCCGCGACAGCGTAAAATCCCGGCGTCGAAGCCGTACCAACCCGGATAGCCATGGCCTTAGTCACGCTCGGTCTCAGCCATCACCTCGCGCCTGTTGAGGCGCGTGAGCGTATGGCGTTCACCGAATCGGACCTCCCCGCTGCATTGACGCGCCTGCGGGCGCTGCCGGGGGTGTCTGAGGCGGCCATTCTGTCGACCTGCAATCGCACCGAGATCATGACGGTGACTGCCCTCGAGGAAGAGCGGCGGCTGATCGAGTGGTGGCGTCGCGAACGCCAGGCGCCGGACGGCG
>JBFJJW010000165.1:0-7281 GCA_041612095.1 Solimonas sp.
GTAAATATAATGGTGTGACTACGCGGCAGGGCGCGCAGCATTGCGACCAGGCGCTCCTCGGAGTCCCGGTCGAGACTGGACGAGGGCTCATCCAGCAGCCAGATCTTGGGCCCCTGCAATACCAGCCGCGTCAGGCCGACCATCTGTCGCTGACCGCCGGAGAGCCCGCTGCCCCCTTCGCGTATCGGCAGATTGAGCCCCAGCGGATGATTGCCGAGGGTGCGCAGCAGACCAGTGCGCTCCATTGCCTCGCGAATGCGCTCTTCGTCCGGATAGCTCAGGCCCAGCGTCAGGTTCTCCGCGAGCGTGCCGGAGAACAGCCGCACTTCCTGCGGCAGATAGCCGTAGACCTCGCGCAGCCAACTCGGGCGACAGCGCTGCAGATCGAGCCCGGCGACACGGACCTCGCCGGTGGACGGCGTGGCAACGCCGGCCAACAGCTTCAGCAAGGTGCTCTTGCCGCTGCCGTTGCGCCCCAGTACCGCCAGACGCTCGCCCGCCTTGATCGTCAGCGCCGGGATCCGGAGCTGCGGCGTCTGCGAGCCCTCGTAGCTGTAGCTGAGATCCGTCAGCGTGATATCCAGCGGTGCCGTGCGGGTGTTGGCGTCGCGTCCGGGCTCGTCGTCGCTGGGGCAGCTCAGGAGCTGATCGAGAATTTCCAGTGAGTGCCGCGCGTGATGCCACTGCAGCAGCAGCTGCGTAATCTGCGAGATGGTGCCCAGGGTGCGGCCCGAGAGGATGCTGCAGGCGATCAGGCCGCCCATCGTCAGGTTGCCGCTTTCGATGACATAGACGCCGACAATCAGCATGCCGATATAGGCACCCTGCTGGCAGAACGCGGCCGCAAACTGCGCGTAGGCCGTCAGCCCACGCAGCTCCTGGCTGACCACGCCGGTTTCGCGGGTCGAGCGCAGCCAGACATCGCTGAAGCGCGGCTCCCCACCTTGGGCCTTGATCGTCTCGGCGCCGGCTACCGCCTCGAACAGCACGCCGGTACGCCGCGCCAGATCGTCATTCTGCTTGTTCTGCAATATGGCAATGGGCTTGTAGACGGCGACTCCGATCAGCACCGCGAGCGGCACAAACAGCACCAGCACCCAGGCGACGTGCCCGCCGATCATGGCGATGATCGCAATGAACACGAGCACGAACGGGAGGTCCGCCAGAACGAACAGGGTGGACGAAGTGAAAAACGCCTTCACCGCCTCGTAGTCGCGCACCTGCGCCACCAGCGTGCCGATGCGCGAGGGTCGGCGGTCCAGCTTGAGACCCATCAGCTTTTCGAAGAAGTACAGCGACAGCGCCTCATCCAGCCTCAGTGCCGAAGCTTCCAGCAGCTTGAGGCGAACCACCTTGAACGCCATCTCGAACAGCATCGCCAGCAGTACGCCGCTGGCCAGCACCCACAGCGTGGAGTACGCAAAGTTGGGGACGACGCGGTCATAGACCTGCATCGTGAACAGCGAGGTCATGACCGACAGCAGGTTCATGACCAGGCTGGCCACGCCGACGCGCTTGAACAGGGGACGGTGTTCGCGCAAGGCGCTCAGGATGGCCTCGGTGGCGGGCCCGCGCTTCTTCTCCGGCACAAACGCTTCGTGCCCGATCAGGCCCGGCGACACCGGCACCAGCGCGTGGGTGGGCAGACTCTCATCACCGGGCTGCGCCAGCCATGTGATCTGCGTTGGGCTTCCATCGACTGCGGCGGCGGTGATGATGCCGATCCCGTTGCCCTGCAGCGCCCACGCCGGCAGCTGGGCGGGTCGAAGCAGGTCCAGCGGTACTCGCTCGATCTTGTGGTCGGCAAACAGCCAGCCCCAGGCCGCGGCAAGTTTCTTCTCGAACGTATCGCCCTGCACCAGACGCCAGGTTTGCTCGGTCTCGCTGCGCGCTGCATGCAGGCCGCGCCGCCGCGCCATCTCACAGAGTGCGGAAACGGCATCGGTGTCCTGAACTGCGTGCACGTCGGACTTCGGCTCACTCATCGACAGCACCCTTTTCGGTATTCGGCAGCTCTATCCGCTGGGCACCCAGGCGATGCCAGTACATGCCTTCCAGCGCGAGCTTGGCGTTGGCATACCAGTAATTGCGCTTCAGACCGATCGACTGCAACAGGTTTTCGTTGGCCTCGCGCTGCGCATTGAGCACTTCCAGCCAGGTCTTGCGCCCCGCTTCATACTGGCGCATGAAGCTGTCGACCAGCGCCGAGGCCGCGGTGGCCGCCTGCGCCTGGACCTGTAACTGCATCGCGGTTGCCGCCAGCTGCGTGCGCCCGACCTCGATCGTCGCTTCGATCTCACGCTCTACCGCGTCGGCGCGCGCACGCGCTGCGTCCAGGCGCTGCTTCTCGGCGCGGTAGCCCAGATAGCCGCGCAGACCGTTATTGGACTGGAACTGGGCAACCAGCAGCGTGGCATCGTTGCTCGGGTCAAAAACCACGCCTTCCAGCTGACGGCGATGTTGCAGCGACAGCTCAGGCCATAGCGCAGCACGCGCGCCGCGTGCCACTGCCTCCTGGGCCTCGACTTCGGCTTTCGCGAGAATCCGATTGGGATGCAGTTCCTTGCGTTGCGCGGCCGACTCGATCTCGGCATCGCTGAGCATGTAGGCCTCGCTGGGCCAGTCCACCGACCCTGGGCGGGCGAGCAGCAACTGCGCGAGCTGCGCACGATTGATCAACAGCCCGGCGCGATTGCCTTCCATGCCCGCCTCGGCCTGTCGCAGTCGTGCCACCGCGGTCTGCACGTCGGCCTCCGGCGCTGCACCCTCCTTGGACCGTCGCTGCACGCTGGCCAGCAACTGCTTCAGCGCCCCCACGTAGCTGGCCCACTGGATCGCCTGCTCCTGCGCCTGCGCAACGTTGACGTAAGCCTCTACCGCTCGCAGCCCGAGTTCCAGCCGCACCCGCACCAATTCGGCAGCCGCCATCTGCTGGCGTGACTTGGCCTCGTCTACCTGGGCACCGGTCAGCCCGCCGCTCCATAGTGGCAACACGAAATACAGGGTCGAGACACTGTCATCGGTCTGCTCGGCCAACGATGTCTGCACCTGCAGGTAGGGGAAGTAGCCGGAACGCGCAGACGAAATGTCGTAGCCGGAGGCCTTCAACGCGCTTTCCGCCTGCAGCACTTCCGGATTGTCGCGCCAGACCTTGGCCAGCACCTGAGCCAAGGTGTCGAGCTGCGGCTGACCGCCACCACTGGACACGGCAGGCGCAGTGTCGGTGGCGGTGCGCTCTGCGGTGGGCGCCGCCTCAGCCGCGACCGCAGCATCGCCTGTCTCCAGCGCCGGCGGCGGAACGGGCGACAACTCCGAGCTCATTGCACGGGGCAACGCCCGCTCAGGTTCCGCAGTCGCTACGGGCTTGGACTTGCTGCGCTGATCTGCAGCCAACGCGGTGCCGGCAGTGGTTGCCAGCAGGCCCGACAGCAGAGCCGTCGCCAGTGTCGACATCCATACCGACCGTCGATGGCCGCGCTTCAAAAACCCGTTCAGCACTTGCTTCCCCGCTCGATACTTGGGGCGCGCATCATACTCGCCCCTTCCCCGCCGCGGAAACTCGCGCCCACTGCGGGCCCTCAGAAACGAAGAAGTCCCCGGCCTCGCGGCCGGGGACTTCTGACTGCAAAAGCCAGCTTGCCGCTTATTCGTCGGTGACGAAGATCTCGACACGACGGTTCAGCGCGCGGCCTTCGTCGTTATCGTTGGTGGCAGCCGGGCGCACCTCGCCGTAGGACGTAACGACGATATCGCTCGCGTTGACGCCCTTCGACTGCAGGTACTGCTTGACCGCGTTGGCGCGACGCTCGCCGAGACCCTGGTTGTATTCAGTGGTGCCCATAGAGTCAGTGTGGCCGTCCAGCTTCAGCACGATCTTCGGACGCTCCATCTGGCGCGTGGCCTCGACCGCCGCATCCAGTTTCGGCGCTTCGCTGGCCTTGATGTTCGACTTGTCGAAATCAAAGTAGACCGGACCGAAACGGCCCTTGTCATCGGCAGGTCCGCCCACTTCGGCCGCAACCGGGCAGCCCTTGGCGTCAACCTTCACGCCGGCCGGGGTATCCGGGCACAGGTCCTTCGAGTCCGGCACGCCGTCGCCGTCGCTATCGAGCTCCTTGGCAGCCGCAACGCGCTGGGCGTTGGACTCGCCGAGCAGCAGCATGACGCCGAAGCGCACCACGGCCTCTTCGATGTTGTCGTTGACGCCAGGGAAGCTGTCGCCATCGGTTTCACGATAGCGGGCATCAAAACGCAGGCCCCAGTCGCGCTCGTAGGCAGAGAACAGGTAGAACACGCCGCTGCCCAGCGAATAATGCATGCCGGTATCCGAACCAAAGCCCTTCAGGTGGCTCTTGGTGACGCCGGCGCCGGCTGCCAGGTACGGAATCCAGCCACGGCCGATCGGCAGGGTCAGCAGGCCGGAGGCCTGCGCGCCGTACTCTTCCCACTTGTTGTTATTGGGTGCGGAATCGCGGTTGAAGGTGCTCTGGAACAGATCGCCTTCCAGCGTGAACCAGCGGTTGATGGGCACGCCACCGCCGGCGAAGAACCCCAGGCCGTCGTCAGACTTACGGTCGTCAGTGTCCTGAGGCACATAATGCAGACCCAGGTTCAGGTAAGGACGCAACTCGTCCGGACTGCTGGCAAAGCCGGCAGTGCTGACCAGCGCGAGCATCAGCGCGGCGCAAAGATTCCGCATATTCATGGACACACTCTCCCAACGTAAGTGCTTATTAGGCGCTCGACCAATCCAGCACCCCGGATTCGAGCGTCCGCGTATTGTGTAGAGATTCCGCAGTTAAAACAATGTTCGGCGCATTTTTGTCCACGCCAACAAGCTGCCGGCGCCTGCCCGGAGCGCCGGGACTGCGCCCGACATACCAGCGTCACGGCGCGATGGTACTATATCCGCCTATCCGAATAGACAGATTGTCTGCCACCTGAAAGCCACCGCCCATGTCCGAATACCTGTTTACCTCCGAATCCGTCTCTGAAGGCCATCCCGACAAGATCGCCGACCAGATTTCCGACGCCGTGCTCGACGCCATCCTGACCCAGGACAAGAAGGCGCGTGTGGCCTGCGAGACGCTGGTCAAGACCGGCGTGGCCATCGTGGCGGGCGAGATCACCACCAGCGCCTGGATCGATCTTGAAGCGTTGACGCGCAAGGTCATCAACGACATCGGCTACACCAGCTCCGATGTCGGCTTCGATGGCGCGACCTGCGGCGTGCTGAATCTGATCGGCAAGCAGTCGCCCGACATCGCCCAGGGCGTGGACCGCAAGAAGCCGGAAGAACAGGGTGCGGGCGACCAGGGCCTGATGTTCGGTTACGCCTGCGATGAGACCAAGGAGCTGATGCCGGCACCGATCTACTACTCGCACCGCATCGTCGAGCAGCAGTCCAAGGTGCGCAACGCCAAGAAGTCGAAGCTGCCGTGGCTGCGCCCGGATGCCAAGAGCCAGGTCACGCTGCGCTACCGCGATGGCGTCGCCATTGGCCTGGACGCCGTGGTGCTGTCGACCCAGCACGATCCCGGCATCAAGCTCAAGGACCTGCGCGAAGGCGTGATGGAGGAGATCCTGAAGCCGGTGCTGCCGGCAAAGTGGATTTCCAAGAACACCAAGTTCCACATCAACCCCACCGGCAACTTCGTCATCGGCGGCCCGGTCGGCGATTGCGGTCTCACCGGACGCAAGATCATCGTCGACACCTATGGCGGCTGGGCGCGTCACGGTGGCGGCGCGTTCTCCGGCAAGGACCCCTCCAAGGTCGACCGCTCGGCGGCCTACGCCGCGCGCTACGTGGCCAAGAACATCGTCGCTGCCGGCCTCGCCAAGCGCTGCGAAGTGCAGGTGAGCTACGCCATCGGCGTTGCCGAGCCGACTTCAATCATGGTCACCACGTTCGGCACCGGCACCATCAGTGACGCATCGATGGAGAAGCTGGTGCGCCGGCATTTCGATCTGCGCCCCTACGGCATCACCCAGATGCTGGACCTGGTGCATCCGATGTACCAGGCCACCGCAGCCTACGGCCACTTCGGGCGCAAGCCTTACGAGGTCAAGCTGGCCAATGGCGAAACCTTTACCGCGTTCTCGTGGGAGAAGACGGACAAGGCTGAGACGCTCGCGGCAGACGCCAAGAAGCTGAAGTAATCCCTTTGCGACCCCGCCGAGGGGCGCTGCGACCTACGCAAGGTAGGCCAGGCTCGGCGGGGTTTTCACGAAGTAACGGCGCCCGTTCCTTAAGAACCCCTAGGAGCGATCGCATGAACGCAGTACTGAAACCCAATAGCTTCACCGACTACAAGGTGAAGGACATGTCACTGGCCGAGTTCGGCCGCAAGCGCATCCGGATGGCCGAGGAAGAAATGCCCGGCCTGATGAGCATCCGCGCCAAGTACGCACCCCAGCAGCCGCTGAAGGGTGTGCGCCTGACGGGCTCCCTGCACATGACCAAGGAAACGGCCGTGCTGCTGGAAACCCTGAACGCGCTGGGCGCCTCGGTGCGCTGGGCCTCGTGCAACATCTTCTCCACCCAGGATGACGCCGCCGCTGCGGTGGCTGCCGCCGGCACCCCGGTGTTCGCATGGAAGGGCGAGACGCTGGAGGAATACTGGGATTGCACCCTGGACGCACTGACCCATCGTCTGCCGGACGGCACGCTGACCGGCCCCGAATTGGTGGTGGATGATGGTGGTGACGTCACGCTGCTGATCCACAAGGGCTACGAACTGGAACACGGCGACACCTGGGTGGATACGCCGTCGGACAACCATGAGATCAAGGTCATCAAGGACCTGCTCAAGCGCGTCGCCAAGGAGCGCCCCGGATACTGGACCCGCGTGGTCAAGGACTGGAAGGGTGTTTCCGAGGAAACCACCACCGGCGTGCACCGCCTGTATCAGATGATGGAAGCGGGCAAGCTGCTGGTGCCGGCGATCAACGTCAATGACTCGGTGACCAAGAGCAAGTTCGACAACCTCTACGGCTGCCGCGAATCGCTGGCGGACGGCATCAAGCGCGCCACCGATCTGATGATCGCCGGCAAGGTTGCCTTCGTTGCCGGCTACGGCGATGTCGGCAAGGGCTCGGCGCATTCGCTGCGTGGTCTGGGCGCGCGCGTCATCGTCTCCGAAATTGACCCCATCAACGCGCTGCAGGCGGCGATGGAAGGTTTCGAGGTCAAGCGCATCGAAGACGTGCTGCCGTTTGCAGACATCTACGTCACCACGACCGGCAACAAGGACATCATCACCCTCGAGCACATGAAGGCGA
>JBFJJW010000166.1:0-7050 GCA_041612095.1 Solimonas sp.
CTGTCCGCCCATTTCGCTGCTCCTGCACGCCTGAACGTGCTGTGTCCTTGTGTGCCGATCCCTTGCTGCCATCACCAGCCAGGGCCGCCGTCTTTCGTTTTTATGTCGACTTGGCAGTCGTTATTTTATATATATTTTTATTCGATCTTAATATCTTTTAAAACTGTGCCAATGTCAACAATAAAATCTCAGAAGGCTCCAATACCTCACCTCTTGTCGCTGACCACTCCTGCCGGAATCCCGGCTCCTGCAAAACTTCAGAAACTGCCCTTGAACCAGTCGCCGGCGCGCTGCACCCAGTGGCCGAAGCCCTGGCTCGGCACGCGCGCGCTTTGCGGCTGGCTCTGGCGGCCATAGATCAGCAAACCGGCAGCGGTCGAGTACGCCGGATTGCGGGTAACATCCTTGAGCCCTTCCACGTTCTGCGGCACGCCGATGCGCACCGGCAGATCGAAGACCTCTTCGGCCAGTTCGACCACGCCCGGCATCTGCGCCGAGCCCCCGGTCAGCACCAGGCCGCCGGCAATCAGCTCCAGCCAATCGGAGCGCTGCAGCTCCTTGCGGATGAAACGGAACAGTTCCTCGTAGCGCGGGCGGATGACTTCGGCCAGCGTCAGCCGCGACAGCAGGCGCGCCGGCTGGTCGCCGACGCCCCGCACCTCGATCTGTTCGCTGTCGGCCGCCAGCTGCGGCATGGCGCAGCCGTAGCGCACCTTGATGTCTTCGGCGAAGGGCGCCGGCGTGCGAAACGCGACGCTGATGTCGTTGGTCACCTGGTTGCCGGCAATCGGCAGCACCGCGGTGTGACGAATCGTGCCGCCCCGGAATACCGCCACGTCCGAAGTGCCGCCACCGATATCGACCATGCAGACGCCAAGATCGCGCTCGTCGGGCAGCAGGGTGGCGTAACTGGAGGCCAGGTGCTGCAGAATCATCTTGTCGACGCGCAGGCCGCAGGACTCCACGCACTTGTAGATGTTCTGCGCCGCCGAGATCGAGCCAGTGACCATATGTACCTTGGCTTCCAGACGGACACCGTGCATGCCGATCGGGTCCTGGATGCCTTCGCGACCATCGACCACAAACTCCTGCGGGATGACATGCAGGATCTTCTGATCCGCGGGAATGGCGATGGCGCGCGCGGCATCCATCACGTTGTCGACGTCGCGCTCGCTGACCGAACCGGCCTTGACCGGCGCCACACCGGTGGAGTTGAAGCTGCGGATGTGCGTGCCGGAGATGCCGACATAGATCGACTGCGCGCGGCAATTGGCCATGTGCTCGGCGTTCTCCACCGCGCGCTTGATCGCCTGCGTGGTCTGCTCGATGTTGACGACATCGCCGCGATTCATGCCGCGCGATACATGCTCGCCGCGGCCAACCACTTCGACATGGCCTTCCGGCATGATCTGACCGACTACCGCCACGCATTTCGACGTGCCGATATCCAGTCCCACCAATAGATTGCGTTCTTCGCGACGCGCCATGACTACTCTCCTGTTTGTTTTGGCTTCGCAGACTCCGGCGAGCGCCAGCCCACCGAGAAGCCGTTGGTGTAGCGAAGGTCCACGTACGCCACTTCCGCCATCCGGTCGCGCAATGCCTGCTGCGCCGGTCCCATCAAGGTTTCCAGCGCCTGCACCGGATCGCCGCGCCCGAAGCGCAGTTCGATCTCGGTTGCGGTGCGGGCGCTCCATTCACCACGCGCATCGCGCGAGAGGCCGACCAGACCAAACTCGCTGTCGACCAGACGCAGCGACAACTGCCTGAACGTCTCCGCCACCAGGGTCTCCGTCCCCTCCGGGCCGCTCAGCTGCGGTAGGCCCTCCGGGAGATCCCCCGCCGGCTGGAATGCACGTGACTCGCTGTCCAGCAATTTCGTCTCGCTCCAGCGCGCAAAGGGCTGGCGCTCCCAGACCCGCAGTCGCAGCTGATCCGGCCATACCCGTTCAACCCGTGCGCGCGCGACCCAGGGAATGCTCTCTATCGCCTGCTTGGCGCCCTCGAGTTCGAATGCCGCCAGCGAACTCTGCAGATAGGGGCGGATCGCAGACTCGACCTCCGCGGCGTCAACGCGTTCGAACACGCCCTCAATGCGCACTTCCCGAATCAGATCGGCGCCGCTCAGGGTCAAGGCCAGCCAGCCACCACCCAGCAGCGCGACTGCGGCCGTCAGCCCGGCGACCCATGGCAGCCAGCTGCGGGTGCGCTCACCCGCCTCGGTTTCCAGGTCTTCAGGCAATTCGTCCATGGTCATGGCCCATGCGGTCATCGACCGCTCTCCAGCGTCCCCAGCAGAATCCGCCAGCACAGTTCGTCGTAGTCGATGCCGCGTGCCTTCGCCGCCATCGGCACCAGACTGTGCGAAGTCATCCCCGGCACCAGGTTGGCCTCGATCAGCCAGGGGCGGTTGTCGGCATCGAGCATGAAATCCACGCGACCCCAGCCACGCGCGCCCAGCAGGGCAAATGCGCGCAGCGACAGCGCCTGCACCTCTGCCTCGGTCCTGGCATCGAGGCCGCTGGGGCAGTGATAGCGCGTGGCATCGGACAGATACTTGGCGTTGTAGTCGTAGAACTCGCCATCGGGCTCAATGCGGATACTCGGCAGTGCCTCGCCGTTGAGCACCGCACAGGTAAATTCGTGGCCCTGACTGCCCCCGGGGACAAAGCGCTCCGCCATCACGGTGCGAGCGGACCCGCCCAGCGCCAGTTGCCAGGCGGCGTGCAGATCCTGAGGACGCTTGACCTTGCTGACGCCGACGCTGGAACCTTCGTCCGAAGGCTTGACGATCAGCGGGAATCCGAAACGCCGCGCCGCCTCGTCCAGATCCTGTTCGCTTTCTATCCAGAGATAATCGGGTGTGGGCAGGCCCTCGGCCTTCCACATGCGCTTGGTGCGCAGCTTGTCCATCGCAAGGGCACTGGCCAGCACGCCGCTGCCGGTATACGGAATGCCCTGCAGATCCAGGACCGCCTGCACGGTGCCATCCTCGCCACCGGTGCCGTGCAGTACGTTGAACGCCCGGTCGAACCCCTCCTGCCGGAGCTGCAGCACCCGTTCCGGGCTGGCATCCACTGCTACCGCGTCGACCCCGCGACGCTGCAGCGCAGCGGTCACGCCCTCACCGCTCCACAGGGCAACCTGTCGTTCGGACGACCAGCCGCCCATCAGGACCGCCACACGGCCCAGCTGTCGCGGGTCCACTGCCGCCAGGGAGATCGCGCTCATGCCGGCTCCCCCACGATCCTGACCTCGGGATGCAATTCGATGCCGGTGCGCAGCTTGACCGTGTCCTGTATGTGTTCGATCAGCTGCTCCACGTCGGCAGCCCGCGCGCCGTCAGCAGTCAGTATGAAATTGGCATGCAGCTCCGAGACCTGCGCTGCGCCGATGCGATACCCCTTGAGACCGCAATGCTCGATCAGGCGCGCGGCATGGTCGCCGGGAGGATTGCGGAACGTGCTGCCGGCGCTGGGCTTGCCAACCGGCTGCGTCGCCTTGCGCTGCGCCAGCGCCGCCTTGGTCTGGCGCTCGTGCGCGCCGTCGGCATCCGGTTGCACCAGGAAGCGCGCCGCAAGAAATCCGAAGAACCCGCGCGGCATCTCGACGTGACGATAGCGGTAACTGAAGGCCGCCGGCGCCAGCCACTGGGTCTGGCCATCGCGCATCAGCACTTCGACCGTGGCCACTACCGGCCAGGTCTCTCCACCCCAGGCACCGGCATTCATGGCCAGCGCGCCACCGACCGTGCCCGGGATGCCCGCCATGAAGCCGACGCCGGCCAGTTGCTGCTGCTGCGCAAACTTGGCGAGCCGAGCGCAGTGCACGCCGGCCTCTGCGTAGATGGTTTCACCGTCAATGCGCAGGCCGTCCAGCGCGCCATGCAGACGGATCGCGGTGCCGCGAAACCCGCCGTCGCGCACCAGTAGATTGCTGCCAAGGCCGATCCACAGGATCGGCTCGTCAGCGGCCAGCGCACGCGCGAAACTGATCAGGTCCTCGCGATCCGCAGGCTCGTAGTACCGGTCGGCAGGACCGCCCACGCGCCATGAGGTATGCCGCGACAGCGGCTCGCGCTCGCGCAGCAGGCCCCTCATCGTGGGCCTCCGTAGCTGCGGACCAGCGCCGCAGGCACGCCGCCGATATCACCGGCACCCAGCGTCAACACCAGATCGCCATCAGCCAGCAGCCGTGCCAGCGTTGCCGGTACTTCAGCGGCCGACTCGACAAACACCGGCTCGACCTTGCCGCGCGCGCGAATGCCACGCGCCAGGGCGCGGCCATCGGCGCCTTCTATCGGGCTCTCGCCGGCTGCGTACACCTCGGTCAGCACCAGGGCGTCGGCTTCGGCGAGCACCGCGCAGAAGTCCTCGAACAGATCGCGGGTGCGGGTGTAACGATGCGGCTGAAACACTACGACCATGCGCCGCTTCGGATGCGCCGCACGCATGGCCTGGAACGTGGCCGCAATCTCGCGTGGATGATGGCCGTAGTCGTCGACCAGCAGGAAGCGCCCCCCCGCAAACGCGAGCTCGCCGTGCGGCTCGCAGCGCCGGCCGATGCCCTGGAACCGGGTGAACGCGCGGTGGATCGCCTCGATGCTGACGCCCAGTTCGCGGCCTATGGCCACCGCCGCCAGGGCGTTCTGCACGTTGTGATGCCCGGGCAGGTTGAGGTGGAAGTCTTCGCGGACGCCATCACCAAACTGGACCGAGAAGTGGACGCCGTCCCCTTCCGGCCTCAGGTCCAGCGCGCGCACCTCGGCGTCTTCCGAGAATCCGTAGGTCAGTACCGGACGTCCCACCTCCGGCAGGACCTCCCGCACGACCGGATCATCGATGCACAGCACCGCCAGTCCGTAGAACGGCAGGCGATGGAGAAACTCGATGAAGGTCGCGCGCAACTGGCGGAAATCGTTCTGGTAGGTCTCCAGATGATCGGCATCGATGTTGGTCACTGCCGCGATCATCGGCGACAGGTGCATGAACGAGGCGTCGCTTTCGTCGGCCTCGGCCACGAGATAGGCGCCGGCGCCCAGGCGCGCGTTGGCATCGGCCGACTTGAGCTTGCCGCCAATCACATAGGTCGGATCGAGCCCGCCTTCCGCCAGCACGCTGGAGACGAGGCTGGTGGTGGTGGTCTTGCCGTGCGTGCCGGCGATCGCGATGCCGTATCGAAATCGCATCAGCTCGGCCAGCATCTCGGCGCGACGCACCACCGGTATGCGATGCTGATGTGCGTACTGCAGCTCGGGGTTGCCGGCCCTGACGGCCGTCGACACCACCACCGCATCCACGCCCTCGGCGTTCTCGGCACGATGGCCGTAGTAGATCGTCGCGCCCAGTCCTTGCAGCCGCTGAGTCGACGCGCTCTCCTTCAGATCGGTGCC
Organism: Solimonas sp.; assembly: GCA_041612095.1. Lineage (GTDB taxonomy): Bacteria > Pseudomonadota > Gammaproteobacteria > Nevskiales > Nevskiaceae > Solimonas. Next base: position 5,393 of record JBFJJW010000166.1, read on the forward strand.
GCTGACCTTGTAGCCGAGGTTGAGCATGACCTCGGCGATGCCGGCCATGCCGGAGCCGCCAATGCCTAGAAAGTGCACGCGGCGTACGCGCCGCATCGGCGCCGCCATCAGGCTGTTGAGGCCGCTGTTGTTCGGCATCAGTGCGTACCTCTCTGGGCAAGTCGCAGGCATTCGTCGGCGATGGCCGTGGTGGCCTCGTTCCAGGCGCAGCCACGCGCCGCCTCCGCCATCGCCCGCAGACGATTGCGGTCACGCAGGAGTTCTCGCAGCACAGCCGCCAGGCGTTCGGCGCTCAGTTCGGACTCTGGAATCAGCAAAGCCGCACCGGCCGCGACCAGATACTCGGCGTTTCGCGTTTGGTGGTCGTCTACTGCCGCCGGGAACGGCACCAGCACGCTGGCCATACCAGCCGCACTCAATTCGGCAATCGTCGACGCACCGGCGCGACAGATCACCAGATCCGCCCATTCCATTGCCGCAGGCATGTCGTCGATAAAGGCCGTGACCTCGGCGATGACGCCGGACGTCAGATATTCCTGCTGGGCAACGTCCAGCGTGCGGCCGGCCTGGTGCTTGACCGCAGGCCGCTCGGCGAGCGTCAGCTGCGCCAGTGCCTGCGGCACGCGCTGGTTGAGCGCCTTGGCGCCCTGACTGCCGCCGATGACCAGCACCCGTGGCGGACCTGCACGATCCAGACGCACGGCCGGCGCCGGCAGTGCGGCGAATCCTTCGCGTACCGGATTGCCAACGCTGCGTGCGCCGCTAAATGTTCCGGGAAATGCCTCCAGCACCGAGGTCGCTACACGCGCCAATGCGCGATTGGTCAGACCGGCGGCGGCATTCTGCTCGTGAATCACCAGTGGTCTGCGGGCCAGCCAGGTCGCCAGCCCACCAGGACCGGCGGCAAAGCCACCCATGCCCAGGACCACATCGGGTCGTACCCGCCGCAGGATGGCCCAGGCCTGCAGCACCGCGCGCGCGATCAGCAGCGGCGCCAGCAACAATTTGAATATGCCCTTGCCGCGCAGACCGGAGACCTGCACGCACTCCAGCCTGATCCCCTGCGCCGGCACGACGCGGGCCTCGAAGCTGTCCGGCGCACCCATCCACACGATCTCGTGCCCCTGCGTGCGCAGGTGTTGCGCCACCGCAAGCGCGGGATAGACGTGACCCCCCGTGCCACCGGCCATGATCATCAGCCTCATGGTCGATCCTCCGCCGAGGTCACGCCAAATGCAGCCGCGCGGTTCTCGTAATCCACGCGCAGGATCAGGCCGATCATCGCGCACACCGTGATCAGCGAAGAGCCGCCGTAGGACAGCAGCGGCAGCGTCAGTCCCTTGGTCGGCAGCAATCCGAGATTGACCGCCATGTTGATCAGCGCCTGCAGCCCCAGCCAGCCGGTCAGGCCGTAGCACAGGTAGGCCTGGAAACGGCGCTGCTCGAGTTCTGCGATGCGGCCGATCGCAAAGCCGCGCCAGAGCACGATCATGAACAGGGCCAGCAGCGCGGCGATGCCGATCAGGCCCATCTCCTCAGCGAGAATCGCAAAGATGAAGTCGGTGTGCATCTCCGGCAGGTACAGCAGCTTCTGCACGCTGTTGCCAAGACCCACCCCGTCCCAGTCGCCGCGGCCAACCGCTATCAACGACTGGGCC
>JBFJJW010000167.1:0-7048 GCA_041612095.1 Solimonas sp.
GCTCTTGCGGCCTTGGCGGCGCGCGGCATTCCGCTGGGGCACACCCCACATGTGCTGACCGACGCCACTGCAGACCTTGCCTTCGCTCTGCTGCTGGCAGCGGCGCGGCGCCTGCCGGAGGCAGATACCTTCATGCGCAGCGGCCAATGGACACCGGCGCGCCGCTGGGAGCCTTCAAATCTGCTCGGCAAGGATCTGCGCGGTGCAACCTTGGGCCTGCTCGGACTCGGCGCGATCGGCCAGGCGGTGGCGCAACGCGCACAGGGCTTCGGGCTGAGGGTCATCGGCTGGACTCCGTCTGGCCGTGCGGTCGCCGGCGTGGCGTCCGCGAGCTTTGAAGCGGTGTTGGCGCAGTCAGACTTTCTGAGCCTGCATCTGGCGCTGAGCGAGCGCACGCGCCAGATCATCAATGCCGCCGCGCTGGCGCAGATGCGCACGGACGCCGTGCTGATCAACACCGCGCGCGGCGGCCTGATCGACGAGGCCGCGTTGCTTGCAGCGCTGCGCGCCGGGCGCTTGGGTGGGGCCGCGCTGGACGTCTTCGACGAGGAGCCGTTGGCGCCAGAGCACCCACTGCTGGCGCTGCCCAATGTGGTGGTCGCGCCGCATATCGGCAGCGCCACGCTGGGCACCCGCGCGCAGATGGCGCAGCGCGCGGTGGACAACCTGCTGGCAGGTCTCAGAGGCGAGCCGCTGCCCTACTGCGCCAACCCGGATGTCCTTGACCGCGCCGGCGGGCCACGGCCATGACACTGCCAACATCCGTCAGTTCGCACTTGCGCGGCCTGCGCCATGTCGGCGTGGTGACCGATGACAGCGAGACGCTGATTGCACGCCTGCAGGCGGTGTTTGGCATCGCCGATCAGGAGATCCTGCGCGTACCGGCGCCCGGCACCGCAGCGGATACACGCTTTGCGTTCTTCAGCATCGGCGGCGTGCCGTACGAAGTCATCGAGCCGGTCTCGCCGCAGTTCCGCGCGCTGCTGTTGAACACCAATCGCGGCACCAACCATGTCTGCTACAACGTCGATGATCTGAGCGCAGCGGTTGCGGCAATGGCGGCCGCCGGCGTGCGGCTGGGGCATGTCACGCCGGATGGCATTGTGGAACTGCCACATGCACGCATGGCCTACTTCAACCCCGAGGACACGGCCGGCATCCTGATCGAGTTCGTTGAGCCGCGAGCATGACGCTGCTGGCGCAGGGGATCTACCGCTACTGGCGCGACGGCGCTCTGCAGGACATTAGCGAGCCCTGGCAATGGCAGCGCGTTGGGGACCATCGGGTCTTGCGCGGACAGCGCTGTGTCGCAGGTCAGCCGCTGCTGGATATCGAGGCCACATACGAGGGCGCCGAGTGCCGGCAGCTGCGGCTGCGCTGGGGGCCGCATTCAGCAGGCGAGGCACAGACCCTGCACTACGTTTGCAGGGAGCCGTCACTGCACTGGCGGCGGGAGGGCGATGCTGCAGATCAGACGCTGCCCCTGCCCGCCGGCAGCCTGCTGTTTCCCCTGCTGCGCGCCGCCGCCGGCCCCTTGCTGCTGCGCCTGGCGCGTGCACCGGCCACCGTTGTTGTGCCCTGCCTGCGCGATCCGGCTGACGCCGCACGCTTCCTCACGCCACGGCTGTCAGAGCGGCACGCGGTGCTGATCGATGAAGACACCGCGACAGGCCGACACTATCGCTACTACGGCGGCGAGTATGGCGAGGCCGGGAGTGACTACTGGCTGGGCGCGGACAATCGGCTGCTGCGCTACCGCTGGGACTCGCCTCAGGGGGTGTGGGAGGTTCGCTTAGAGGCCGGCGAGAGCGCCACTTGAGCGTGTAGTTTCAGCAACAAACCCGCTCAGGCGGCGCGCTCACTGATGGAACGCTCGCGCCCCGCCTCCGCGCGATAATCATCCCCATACGCTGGAAAGCGCAACACGTACGCCGAGATCGCCAGCGCCGCGCCCTGCAGCAGCACATAGATGCCGGCATTGCCGTAGAGCGCGAGATAGCTGAGGCAGATCACCAGATTAGGCGTATGGCACAGCAGGACCTTGCGCGCGTTCCACTCGCGATAGTTGTGCGGCGGCGAGACATAAACGTCCCAGAAGTAGTGATGCCAGCAGCCGTTGTAGGCACCGATCAGCAGATAGCTGACAACAGCAACCCACACCACGTTCAGACCGCTAGCTTCGACCAGCGCCCAAATGCACAGAAACAGCAGTCCTTGGCAGATACCCCAAACGCCGCCGTAGAGCAGGGTCAACAACGGATGCAGGCGCCGGCCATCGGTGAACGTGCCCATCGGCCAGATCACGCCGTACCCAATGACGATGACCAGCACACAGGCAAGGGTCAGCGCCCACCAGGCGGGATCGCTCAACTGCGTGGCGGTCGCCAGCGGCGACGTCACCACCATGGCCAGCACGCCCGAGCTGCTGGCGATCAGCAGACAGCCGCAGAAGTAGATGCCGGCGCGCAGCCAAGCCAGCCGAGGGTAGTAGCGGGTGTCTGGGACAGCCGGCCGGAGCTGCAGATATCGAATGCCGAGCACCACCGTCAACATGAGTAACGCTGCGTTGAACGGCGTGAGCGCAGCAAGTTCGGGGGCGTCCGAGAACATCGTGGTACTGCTACGTCAGTCGGCCACGAAACGGTAGATCTTCAGAAAGCCCGGCGGCAGGCTGTAGCCCCCATCGTTGCTGTTGTGCTTGGCGGCGACGATCTCATTGCGGCCGTCGCCATCGATGTCAGCGACCACCGCCATCGCGATCATCTTCTCGCCCTCTTCGATGACATCCTCGTGGAAGCTGCCATCAGCGCGCTGACGCAGGGCGTAGAGCTTGTCGTTGCCGTCGCCCGGCACCGCAAGATCCAGGCGGCCATCGCCGTCAATGTCGCCGACACTGAAGATGCCGGGCACGCCCTGACTGGCTGGGCTGCCGCCGAGTGTTACGACAAAGTTCTGCGATATGACGTGGCGCGTCCATTGTTCAGACTGCCGAGGATCATCGGGAATCTCGAACCAGTAGATGCCCGGCGGAATCGGCTTGCCTTCGGCATCCACCACACGGGTGTTGTCCTGGGAGTGGTGCGAGTCAACAATCAGGTCGATGCGGCCATCCCCGTTCAGATCGGCCAGCTCCATGTGATAGCCAAGGCCGATGGTGTTGTCGATGGTGTGGCGCTGCCAGGCGCCGCGGTAATCATTGTCCGGCGCGGGCGCTTCCGTCTGTTCCAGCCACAGCACCGAAGGCAGTTCCGGCCAGCGGAAAAACTGGGTCAGCAGCAGGTCCTGATCGCCATCACCATCGACGTCATGGGCCTTGATGAATACCCCGCCAACGCCGCTCTCGATCAGGTGGTACTCGAACTCGCCACCCCCGAGATTGCGATGCCACTCCACCTTGAGCTTCTCGGTTCCGTCCGGGCTGCCGAAGGGATTGCCCGGATTGGTGAGCAGATCCTGGGTCTGTGCCGATGTGGTGACGATATCGAGCAGGCCATCGCCGTCGAGATCAACCTGCGCCGCTTCATGCCAGAAGTAGCCGGTAAGCCAGCGCGTAGTTTCGGGAGCGAAGTTGCGGCGCTCCGTGAACTCGGGGCCCTTGATCCAGAACTGGGCGCCGCCCAGCGTGCTCAGAAAGCCAGTCTGCACCAGCAGGTCCTTGTGGCCGTCGCCGTCCACATCGAAAACCTGTGGCGTGTTGATGAACGCATGGCCGTCGAGGTCCGTTGTCGAGACCACCACGCGTTCGTCCCACGGGCCGTCAACTGCTTGCGCGGCCTTGAATATGCGCAGCGCGCCACGCGACAGGGCGGTGGGCGGCCCCGGGGGCGTCAACTCGAGCAGCGTGGACAGTACGATCTCGCGCACGCCGTCGCCGTCCACATCCTCAACCGCCAGGAAGGCGGCCGACTGCTGGGGATCCTTGACCGTGATCTTCTCGTAGTGCCCGGCACGGACATCGGGGCTGGCGGGCTTAGCGGCATTGCCGCCATCACCGCCGCAGCCGGCCGTTGCCGCGATGACCAGACCGGCCAAAGATCGCTTCAGCACCACAGTGGTCACAGCCGCGCGCGTGATCTGGACGACTTGCGCTCGCATGGCGATCAGAAGTTGTACTTCATTGTTGCGCCGATAGTGCGGCCAGCGCCCTTGCCGACCATGTACTGATTGAAGACGCCAATGAAGAACGCGTTCGCAGCGTAGTCCTCGTCGGTCAGATTCTTGCACCAGCCACTGAACTCCCAGTGGTAGTCCGCACTCTTGAGGCTGAACGACGCGTTGGTGATCTGCCGCTCTGGTGCCCAGGCCAGATTCAGCGGCGTCACGTACTGCTTGGACTGGTAGTTGGTGTCCACCCGCATGGTCAGCGGCCAGTCAAAGATGTCGGTGAAGAAGTTCAGGCCGAGCGAATACTGTTCCTTGGACGTGCGTGCCAGCTGATTACCCCCGACATCGCCGTCCGCTGGGCAGGTCACGCCGTCGCAATGGAAGCGGCCTGTATCCTGTATGCCGGCGGAGTACTTCACGCCCTTGTCGTAGGTGGCGTCGCTGTAGGTGAGCCCCGCATCAACCGAGAACCAATCAGTGATGTAGGCATTCGCTTCCACCTCGACGCCGATGCTGGTGGCGCCACCGATGTTGGTGATGATGTCGGAGGTCGAAAGGCCCGCGACCGCCGGAGGCACACCGCCCTGAAGACCGGTCCAATCGATGTAGTAGATCGCGCCGTTCAGCGTCATGCCGTTATCAAAGAAGGTGTTCTTGGAGCCCAGTTCATAGGTCCAGTTCACCGACTCGTCGTAGGTCTGCTCTGCCTCGGTATCCGCGTTGTTGAAGCCGCCGGTCTTTACGCCCTTGGCCGCAGACAGGTACACCATGTGGTCGTCGGCATACGCCCAGCTGAGAATTGCGCGCGGGGTGATGTCGTGGAAGCGCGCGGTGTCATGCGGCTCCACGATCGAGCTGGTGATCGAGTTGCCGACAAACGGCAGCACGGGGTCCTGTGGCGGGTTGTAGGTGACGGTCTCACCCGGCCTCAACGCAGAAGCATCGGTGTACCGATCGACCACCTTGTCCTCAACGGTATAGCGCGCTTCCAGCGTGCCATCGATGGTGTCGGTGAAATCAAAACTGACCGAGCCGAAGATGGCCGAGATCGTGTCTTTATATGCGGTCCATTCACCGCGAATCTTGCCGCCGTGCTGACGGGTGTACTGATCGTATGCCACGCCAGCGGTGAGGACGGTTCGGTCGTCCAGCGTATTGTCTGCAGACAGCGGCTCGTTGCAGTTCTCGATGTTCTCCGGCGTGTCGGCGTTGCACAGGTCGTTGATGAACAGCGCTGTCCACTCCTCGTCTTCGACGACCGAGTAATAGGCACCAAAGCTGGTGCGGAGCCGCTCATTCACCTGCCAGTCAAAGCGCACCTCATGCGAGAACGATTCCAGAACCGAGTTCGGTCGCGAGCTGGCGGTGTTGGCAAAGCTGTAACCCGCACGGTTCTGGGTATCGATGGCGGTGATCAGCGCGTTGGTGACGATGCCGCGACCGGCCAGCGGGTCTTCGTCGCTGGCGCCGCCATCGGTGTATGAGCTGTGATCCGCCAGACCATATAGATAGTGAACGCTCAGGTCCGAGTTGATGTTGTAGTCAACAGTGAGCGTGATCGCGCTGGTCTCGGCGATGGTGCCGATGGCACGCGGATCAACCACCATGCCGTTCAGGACACGCGGCGCGATGTCGGAGGCGTAATCCGGCAGCTCGCCGCAGTAGGCGGTGAAGCCGGTATGTGTTTTGCTCGGATCGCCGATGTTGTTCACCGTAGCCGTGTTGCAGTTGAGATCATTCTGATCATCAAAGCGCAGGCCGAAGCGCGCTGCTCCGACACCGGATATCGAGTAGCCGGCGCCGGTTTCGCGCTCCAACTCGCTGCGATAGAAGCTGCCGCGTACGGTCAGATCGTCATTCGGCTGATAGGTCAGCGACAGACTATAGGTGGCATCATCCCAGCCACCGAGGTTACCGCGCAGGTTGGGGCCGCTAGGGTCGGCATTGGCCACCGGATGCATGTTCTGGGTGTGGCCGTCATAGCTGGACAGGCCGGCAGTGAACTTGCCGAGCCAGACGCCGGCATCATCAAGCGGACCGCTGAGGCTGACGCGGTATTCCTGGCGATCATTGTCGCCAGCGCCGGCCATCAGATAGCCGGTGCGCTCCTGCGAGGGGCGCAGCGTGATGTAGTTGACCGCACCACCAAAGGCGTTGCGTCCGAACAGTGCGTTCTGCGGGCCTTTCAGCACTTCGACGCGTTCCATGTCGATCAGGCCCAGATTCAGCATGCTCTGGCGCTGCAGATAGACGCCATCGAGAAAGAACGAGACGTTCTGTATGCGCGAGGTCGTGAACTGCTCGGCAAGACCGCGGATAACGGCGTTGCCGTGCGCGCCACCGGACATGAAGCCCTCGAACGTAAAGCCGGGCGTCGCCGCAGCGATGTCTTCCAGTCCATTGAACCCGCGTTGCTCCAGTACACCGGCGTTGAATGCCGTGACGGCCAGCGGCACGTCCTGCACGGTCTCCTCTCGCTTGCGGGCCGTCACGACGATCTCCTCCAGCATCTTCGCTCGCTGCGGCGGCGCAACGGCAGCTTCGGGCTCGGGCTCGGCCTGTACGTCGGCCACCGGCACCACGTCATAGACCGGCTCTGCGCTGGGGTCGGCAGCCTGCTCCGAGGAGGATGAATCCGAGGGTTGCTCCGAAGACTCGTCCGACGATGCTGCCGGGTCTGCGGATGCCTGCTCATCGGCCGGCGACGGGTCAGCGCTCGAACCGGACGGAGATGACGGGGACGACGCCTGCTCGGCAGGGCCGAACAGATCATCAAATTCGGCGTCCTGAGCAGCCCCCAACGAAGTCACGCCGGCTGCACCCACCCCGATCACGAATGCCAACCCGCGGCATATCACCCCAGACTTCCGCATAACACTATCCTCTGTAAGCCCGCTGAAAACCGCAATGCGCTTCAGTCGGCATCTAGCAGGGCAGGCCTCCC
>JBFJJW010000168.1:0-7046 GCA_041612095.1 Solimonas sp.
GCTCAAGAGCAATCGCGTCTGCTGAGCGCAGGCGATCGTCGCCGGAAACGCGTGGCGAGCACGGTGCGGCGCTCGCACCGACTGCAGAGCGTGACTCAAGTCATCGCTGCCGCGTCCATGTAGGCGTACTCCCACATGTGGCCGTCAAGGTCCTCGAAGCCATGCTGATACATGAACCCATGATCCTGCGACGGCTGCGGCGTGCGCGCGCCAGCGGCCACCGCCTTGGCGACGATCTCGTCTACCTGCGAACGGCTGGCCGCTGACAGACACACCAGCACCTCAGTGCTCTGCCTGGCATCTGCGACCGGCTTCGGCGTAAAGCGCTGGAAGAACGGCTCCACCAGCAGCATGACGAAGATGTTGTCGTCCACGATCATGCAGGTCGCATTTTCGTCGGTGAACTGCGGATTGAACGAGTAGCCCAGCCTGGAAAAGAAATCGACGGAACGCTTCAAGTCCTTGACCGGAAGGTTTACGAATATTTGAGTCGCCATAAGGCCTCCATTGAGCGTCTTGGGTTGCGTATCGCATTGGTCATCTGAGGGCGCCACATCGGTTTCGTGGCCGTTGGGTCCGCTGCGCAGGTAGATTCCGAGCATCGACATCGCGGCGCGCTCCCGATGCGCTGCACTCAGGCTCTGGAATCAACGTCCGCGCGCAGGCGTGCTTCCTGTGCGCGCAACTCCGGCGTCAGCTCCGCCCCGAAGTCCTCCATCTCGAAGACGGGTCGGATTTCAACCTCGGACACGCCGGCGTGCGGATTCGGGCAGCGCCTGAGCCATTCGACCGCCTCGTCCATGGAGCGCACCTGCCATAACCAGAATCCGGCCAGCAGTTCCTTGGTTTCGGTGAACGGCCCGTTCGTCACGGTCCGGTCCTGGCCTTCAAAGCGCACGCGCTTGCCCCTGGAGCTGGGATGCAAGCCCTCGCCCGCGAGCAGCACGCCCGCCTTGACCAGGGCTTCATTGAACTGACCCATCTCGGTCAGCAGTTGCTCACTGGGCATCACACCGGCTTCCGACTCTGCGGTCGCCTTTATCAGCACCATCACTCGCATCAGGTTTCTCCGTTATCGATGGCCGCTCGGCAGTATTCCGGGACAGCCGATTCATGTACCTCACAGTCAGACGTCGAATGACCGAGGGCAGAATCGACAGACCGCCCCGGATTATCTGATCGCTGCGGCTACGCGGTTGAATCCGGTGGCAATATTCAGCGCCATGAAAAAGCCCCCGCGCCATGCTGGCGTGGGGGCCGGGATCGACATCTTCGACGCGCCGACGGGCTCAGGCGGCCTTCTCTGCAGCCTGGGTCTTCTGCACTGCAGGTCGCGCCGCGATCCGCTCCAGATAAGCCTTGAGCTGCGGCCATTTTCCGAGATCGATGCCGACATACGCCGTCCAGGTCAGCAGCGTGTAGCAGTACGCATCGGCGACCGTGAACGTGGCGCCGGTCAGGAACGGCTGTTCAGCCAGCTGCGCCTGCAGGTAATCGAACCGCTTGCCCAGCCGCTCGCCCGCCTTGCTCTTGTCCTCTGCGCTGCTGCTGGGATCGAAGTACGGGCTAAACGACTTGTGCACTTCCGAGTTCAGATACCCTAGCCACTCCTGCAGCCGATAGCGCGCCATGCTCCCGGCAGCGGGTGCCAGACCCGACTCAGGCTTCTGATCAGCCAGATACTGCAGGATTGCCGGCCCTTCGGTCAGCAGGCCCTCACCGTCTACGGCCAGCGCTGGCACATAGCCCTTGGGGTTGATTGCAAAGTAGTCATCGCCTGCAGCAGTGAGTTTCTTGCGGATGTCCACTTTCACGGCCTCAAACGGCAGGCCCAGTTCGTTCAGCGCGATGTGCGAGGCCAACGAACAGGCGCCGGGACTGAAATACAGCTTCATGCGATTTCTCCTTCGATACGTGTGGCTGAGGATGCACGGTGCGGATGCGGTGCCAGCAACGCACCCGTCTCGCGCACCAGTGCGGAAAACAGTTCTGCGGTTGTGTGATGACGCAACAGCGGTGCGCCCTGCCCGGCCCACAGCGACATCAGGTCGGCGCGCCCCTGCTCGATCGCGGCCTTGCGCAATCCGCCGGCAAACCATCCTTGCACCGGATACGGCAGGAGCTCGCCTGAGCGCGACGACCAGTCGTCAACAAACTGATTGCGGATGCCACGCGCCAAACGTCCGCTGAAGGCGCGCGTCAGCGCCGTATGCTGCGCAGCCTCGCCGAACAGCATGCGCCGATGCAGGGCTTGGGTCCCGGATTCATCGCAGGCCAGGAACGCCGTACCGACCTGCACGCCGTGCGCGCCGAGCATCAGGGCCGCTGCAATGCCGCGACCATCGGCCACGCCGCCGGCGGCGATCACCGGGACCTTCACGCGATCGACGATCTGCGGGATCAGCGCAAAGGTCCCGGTCAGTGACTCCTCGGACGAGCGCAGGAACGACACACGGTGGCCACCCGCCTCCATGCCGCTGGCCACGATCAGGTCCACGCCGGCCGCCTCCATGGCCAAGGCTTCCTCCAGGGTCGTCACCGCGCCTGCGGTCACGATGCCACGCTCGCGACAAGCCGCGAGCATTTCGCCAGGCGGAATGCCGTATACGAAGCTGAATACCGCCGGCTTCACCGCCAGCAGCGCCTCGAACTGATCCTCAAAGCGCCAGCCATAGCGCTGCGGCATCTCCGGCGGGGCCATCCCCAGCGCCTCGTAATACGGCTGAAAGCGCGCAACGGCGGCATCAAACTGGGCCTGGGTCAGCGCCAGCCCGCCCTCGTCGTAGTTGGAGACCCAGAGATTCAGATTGAAGGGTTTGCGCGTCGCCGCATGCAAACGTGCGCCCAGCTCCCTGATCTGCTTCGGCGCAAGATGCTGCATGCCGAAAGAGCCGAGGCCGCCAGCCTCCGACACCGCCACCAGCATGGCCTCCGATGACAGACCGCTGCCAAACGGCCCCTGCACGATGGGATACCGCAATCCTAGGCGCTCGGTCAGCGCAGTGTGCTGCCACATATCAGCCGTTCCTGTTGTTGCCCGGTGTGGGTCCGCACTATAGACACGGCAGTTACCAAAGGGAACAATCTAACTTGCAGAAACCAACAAAATCAGGTTTCCTTCCGGTAACTCAACCCGGTGTCAGATGATGGTCAAGGTCCGCAAGAGCAAGGTCGCACCGCCCTGTGAAGGTCAGAACTGCCCCCTGTCCGAATGCATGGGCCTGATCAGCGGCGCCTGGGCGCCGCACATCATCTGGTATCTGCGTGCGGGACCACGCCGCTTCAGCGAACTCAAGGGCGACATCCGCGGCGTATCACCCAAGGTGCTGTCTGCTCGCCTGCGGCAACTGGCCAGTGACGGCGTCGTCAGCCGGCGCGTGATGAAAACCTCGCCCCCGACCGTCGAGTACGCATTGACCGCGCTCGGCGCCGAACTGCAGCCGGCGATCGCCGCCATCGTCAGCGTCAGCGAGCGACTGTAGCAGGCGCGAACCGCGAGCAAGGGCTGAGCATGGCCGTCCGCCTGGCCGGGCTTGCGAATCTCGGCCCCAAGTCGGTGGCCATGCTCGCCGGCTCCGGCATAGAAACCCTGGAGCAGTTGCGGGCGCTGGGCGCGGTGCGCGCCTACCTGAGGGTTAGAGGCCAGCACGGCGGTGTCAGCCTCAACCTGCTCTGGGCGCTGGAAGGCGCGCTCACCGGGCGCCACTGGCAGGTGGTCGCGCGTGAAGATCGGCTGCATCTGCTGACGCTGCTGGAACAGGCCCAGGCGCACGACTAGGCGGGGTACAGAAAGGCAGCGCGCTTGCGTTGCACGCAGCGCTCTGCTCAAGTGACACCGCTTTTGTGCCGGATAATGGCGTGTGATCGAAGCCCGACTATTGCGCTGGGAAGACTTGTTCCTGTTCGCAGGGCCCCTGAGTGCCGTGGCGGCGCACCGCCACCGCGCCACGGCGCTGCTGCTGGCCGGAGATGCGCCGTTCTGCATCAGGACCGCGACCCACGGCTGGCAGCAGACGTTTGGCGCCATCGTCCCCGCCGGTCTGGAGCATGAACTCGACTGCGACCGGCAGCCGATGGCGGTCGTGTACTTTGACCCGTTGTTGCATGGCCCGTTGGCAGAGGCCGCCGCGCTGCTGTTGGGAAACGAGAACGCCGACTGGGTCCGTGCTGGCCGCCGCCTGATCCAGCCCGTGCTGGAGCGCAGCGAGCGCGCCGACTATCGGCAGGCCTTCAGCGCGGCTCTGCGCGAGCACATCCTGCCGACTGCGGGACTGTCGCTGGACGCGGCCCGGCCGGACCCGCGCCTGCTGGATCTGCGTGCGCAGCTACAGGACACGTCCGGCTGGAACCACGGACTCGGACAGGTCGCGGCGCAGGTGGGCGTGTCACGCTTCCACTTCTCCCATCTGTTCACAGCGCACGCCGGTCTGGCGTGGACGGCCTATAGAAACTGGATGCGCATGCTCAGTACCTGCGCCGCCCTGGAAAACCCCCGCATCAGCCTGACGCAGATTGCGCTCGACGGCGGCTACAGCAGCTCGGCGCATTTCTCGGCCGCATTCCGCGGCACCTTTGGTATCACCCCCAGCGCAATACGTCCGCGCGCGATCCCGCTGACCGCATCGCACCCCACCGCAAATATTTGATAGCGCGACGCGGGCCACATCTGCAGCATCTGCTGTTCCAGCCGTAGCCGATGCACTGCGCACGGCGCAGCATCCACCAACGCGGGAGACGCAAAGACATGACAGCGACTGAAGCGCTGCCAGCCGGACGACGCATCAAGGCGGCCGCGGTGCAGCTTGAGGCGGTCGTGGGCGACGTGGCGGAGAACATGGCCCGCATCGAGCGGCTGGTGGATGCGGCCGCGAGCAGCGGCGCCCGTCTGATTGCCATTCCGGAGTTCTGCACTACACGGCTCGCGTTCGACGCGCGCGCGCACAACGCAGTGCTGCCGCCGGACAACCCGGCGCTGGACCTGTTCAAACGCCTGGCCGCGCGCCATCGCTGCTGGCTTGGCGGCTCGATGCTGATTGCCGAGGAGGGCGAGATCTACAACCGCTACCATTTCGTCGAGCCAGACGGCACCGTGCACCAGCACGACAAGGACCTGCCGACGATGTGGGAGAACGCCTACTATCGTGGCGGCCACGACGATGGCGCGTTTGCGACTGGATTGGGCGGTGTCGGCGCGGCAGTATGCTGGGAGCTGATCCGTACCCAGACCGTGCGCCGATTGCTGGGGCGTGTCGACGTTGCGATGACGGGCACCCACTGGTGGACGCTGCCGTCCAACTGGGGCGCGGCCGTGAATCGAGGTCTGGCTCCGCTGGCGCAGTTCAATCGCTATCTCTCGGAAAACGCACCAGCGGAATTCGCACGGCGGCTGGGCGTGCCGGTGCTGCAGGCCTCGCACTGCGGCAGGTTTCACACCGGCTTCATGCTCGCACCCGGTCTGCCGTGGGCCGCGCCCTACGACACGCAGTACGTGGGTTGCACGCAGATCGTAGACGCCAGCGGCCATGTACTGGCGCAGCGACAGGCGCAGGAAGGTCCGGGCATCGTCACCGCCGAGATCAGCCTCGGCGCGCAAACGCCACTGCGCCCCCTGGAGGAGCGCTACTGGATACCGGAACTGCCGCTGCTGTTGCGCGCCTACTGGCACCAGCAGAATGCATGCGGCAAGGCGTACTACACACACAAGGGTCGGGCCGCGGGCCTGGCAGCGGCACACAAGGGAGCACACAGCACATGAATGCAGCAGAACTCTGCCTGTTGGCAGCCGGCATCTTCTTCGCCAGCGGCCTGCTCACTGGCGTCTGGAAATACGCCGCGATCATGGCGTCGTCAAAGGCGGAAGCCCCGGTATATGTGGACATCGCCCATCGCGCCAGCCTGATGTACGCCTTCGCGTCGATCCTGCTGCGGGAGTTCGTGCCGTACTCGCCGCTGTCTGCGCTGGGCACGTTGCTGGCCGTGGCGGCGCCGCTGCTGCTGTTTGCCTCGGCCATCGTGACCTACATCGTGCACGGCGTGCTGCGGGATACCGACAACCAGCTGCGTCGTCCGCACCAGCTTGGCAAGGGACATATCGCGGGCGGGCTGATTCGCGCCTACATGACGGTGTTGATCGTCGGCGAGATCGGCGGTTTCGCCGTGTTGTTCTACGGCTTTGTACACAGCGTGCTCTAGCGCGTCGCGTAGCGGCGCCGCTGCGGCGCGGCCCCTCACGTACTATCCTCCGCCTAAGATAAAAGGGAGGAGACCCCGCCATGACCCAGCCACGTCACCGCTGCGTTGCTGTCCTGTTGCTGCTGCTGGGTCTCGTTGCCTGCGGTCGCTCCGCGAATCCGGTGGCCGTCACGCCACCGGCCGCACCCGCCGCCACACCCAAGGCGCTGTGCGGCCCCGGTTCACGCCCCGAACTCGGGCTGCAGGGCCGTGTCACCGCCGAGGAGATCGACAGCGGGCGTGCGAGTGAAGGCTATACCTGCAACACCGAGCTGGTCGGCTCGTACGTGGTGGAAGACGCCATCGGCACCGTCGGCGGCTTCAAGGTGGAGCGCTATGTGGATGCCGACGGCCACGAGTGCGCCTACTACGACACGACGCTGACCTTCCCCACCAACGTCTTCGACGGTGAGGCGGGTGTCAATGTGCTGGACATGGCCGACCCCAGCAAGCCGGTGCTGACCGAGCGGCTGCTGTCGATCGCCATGCTCTCGCCGCATGAATCGCTGGTGGTCAACGCCAAGCGCGGCCTGCTGGCGGCCGTTGCCGGCAACGCCGCGCTGGCGCCGGGCGTGGTGGATATCTACGACATCTCCGAGGACTGCCGCCACCCGGTGCTGAAGGCCTCTCTGCCGCTGGCACCCGCCGGGCATGAGAGCGGCATATCCCCGGATGGGCTCACCTTCTACGCCGCATCCCCCGGCACGCCGACCCTCACCGCCATCGACATCAGCAACCCTGCAGTCCCCGTGCCGCTGGCGGTGATGCCGTACGCCTCGCACGGCTTGTCGATCAGCGACGACGGCAACCGCGCC
>JBFJJW010000169.1:0-6920 GCA_041612095.1 Solimonas sp.
GGATAAAAATCTACGAAGGCCTCAACCCACACATGCTCCTGTCGGATAAAGGTGGTCTGTCCGCCTTGGGTCAGGCCGGTGTTGGGAATACCGCCGGTGGCAATCAGGGTTTGAGTCGCATCGGCGTCCTGCATACCGCCGACCCAGTTCATGACCTTGGCAGTGGGGATATCGACCGTGCCGTAGACGTACCGTGCCGGGATGCCGGCCGCTCTGAGCAGGGCAATCAGTAGACTGGCGGTGTCAAAGGCGTTGCCGGCCTTCTTGTCCAGCGTCATCTGGCTGCCCTGGATGCTGCCATAGGTGGGGATGTAATCGATGCTATTGCGGACCCAGTTGTAAATCTCGACCGGGTTGTTGTTGAGTTCCTGGGCTTTTTGCTGAATCTCGGGTGTGATCTGCACGTCCTCCGTCGGCGCCAGGAATTCCGGGCCAGGCGTGGGAACTGAGACTGCGAGCAGACTGCTGGTGCCTAGACTCGCGACTTCGGTTCGGCCTGCCAGCCGACTCAGCACCTGATAGCGCTCGAACGAGGTCTCTTCTTCAAGTCGGGCGAGTTCCTGCGGGGAGATATCCTGCTTGAGCTCAGAAGTCTCAAACAGCTCCACCTTCGCTTGCTTCAGATTCGGATCGAAGAAGTTTCTAAGGTCCTCCTCCGTCGTGAGAGGCGGGCGCGCCTTGCTGTCCGAAACTCTAAACGGCAGGTTCTCTGGATCGAAGGTCGAGATCGGCTTGGGCTCTTGGGCATCGAGCTCCTGTATCAGAGACTGTGCCTGCGACGGAACCTGGTCATCGCTGGCAGCCTCGAGATCCTCTAGTTTGAGGTCCACTCGATCTCGATTTCGTTTGTACTTTTCAATCGCATCGCGATGCCGCTGCTTGATCTCCGCCGGTAGCTGGTGTTTCTCAATGTGCTGGCGGTCACTCTCAAAGCTCGCCATCACGATGCGGTCTTCGGCCTTTAGCTGCGAGCGGAGGGCCTTCAGTCGCTTCTTTCCTTCACCCGGATTTACCTTGCGATCCGCAGTCTGCTTCAGCGTCGCACGCAGCTCCTTGATGGTCTGCCCGCTTTCGAGCGCGCGCATCTGTTCCTGATTCGTCTGCTCCTGCTGGCGCTCGACCTCTTCCTTGGCTGCGGCAATCCCTGGGTGGACATTGAGCCAGAGAAACAGAATTGCGATTGCCGAGGTGAAGCTGCGCATGGTGCGTGTCGGCGCGCGAAATACTGCAATCGGGGTTTCTGCCATTCCAAGCACTCCTGCCTGCGTGTGCCCTGCTGATATGTGTTTCATAGCTGCATTCCGGTTTGGCGGATCGCCTCGGCGATCATGCGGCGCAGGCTCTCCGCCTGCGGATGCACCGCACTGATCGCCTCGTCGCTGGCCTGAGTCAGATCACTCAGCGCCGATTCGTAACGAGCGGCAGCTAGATGGCCGCCTGCCTTATCCAGCCAGTTCTGGACCTTCTTGAAGGCTCTATCCGATGCTGCCAGCGTCTGCGCCTCAGAGAAGCCGGCGGTTGCTTGCGGCTGCAGGTCCAGGCGGACGGTCACCTGATCGGTGTAGGGATCGATACCCGTCTGGATCGTTGCCTCGAACACCTGCACACCATCGTCGCCCCGTGGCAGTTGCACCGAGGCCATGAAGGTCGTTTCCTCACCGGCATCGAGATCGAAGGTCCAGACCAAGTCCGCGATACCCCCACGCTCGGCCCCGCCGTCGTCAACGACAAGGACACCATCATCGAGATCGAGCAGCGCACGGCCAGCAGTGGCGATGCCGCGGTTCTCAACCGTAAGCATCAGTGGCGCCACCTGCCCCGTGCTCAGATGGGTCATTACTGGCTGCACATACTGCAGGCCGTTCAGCAGCAAATCGCGGAAGAGCTCGGCGGCACCGGTTCTCGCGGCTTCGGCTAGAAGATCGAACCCGACATACACGCTGCGGCCGGCGCCGTAGGTGTAGCTGGCCACCGCAACATCCGACGAGCTGACACCGGTGAAGCGACCTTGGCGTTGGGCACCAGCGAGCTCGACGCGCAGCGCCTTGTCCTTGAGCGTTAGGTCGCGATAACCCCCTGGATGCAATGGAGAGGCGAACAGCTCAAGCCCCTGCGCCCCGCTATGTTTACCCTTCCAGCGCACGCCGATCGCATCGTCGAAGCGGTGATGCCGCTGGTCATGGGAGCCCGCCTCGAGCAGCCCCTCTCCTCGATAGACGGCCTCGCGCAGCTCCTTCTGCACCTGCTCATCAAGCTTCACCTGTTCAGCAAACAATGCATACAGGTGATAGCCCCCACTGCGCATCTCACGAGCAAAGGCGTCCTTGTGACTGACGATCGTGTAAGTCCAGCCCGCCGAGATCAATGCGTTTTCGAGGAAGCTTCGCTGCACACTCAGATCCGGTGCATTGCTCGTTCCATGCGGATCACCGCCGGCAGCGGTCGTGCGGACAGATGAAACTTCGAAGGCTCCATATGTTTCTCCTGCTTGCATCGGCGGCGCGCAGACCGGATCAATTGGCCCGCTCGCCAGTGTCTCGATCGGCTTTTTCTTCTTGTCGAGCGCTTCAGCGACCAGTCTTAGTCCCGCTGGCAGTGGGGCACTCGACTGCAGGTCCACTGTGATGATCTCAGCCCCCAGGCCAAGAATCGCCAGATTCACAGCCGAGCCGTTGTTGCGATTCGCACTGGATCCGGCTTCGACGACGCTGGCGGATTCGCTGTCTAGCACTTGACCGCTGCCATCCAGAACCTGAACCCGGACCTCGGTGCCATTCGGAAGGCTACTGGCAAAGCCTGCCCAGAGTTCGGCGCCCGTGACGGCCGAGCAACTGCTGCCGGATTCACCGCCATCCAGCAAAACCAGAACGCGGCCGCGTTCGCCCAGCTTCAGGTTGGCTTCAAGCGCAATTGGCTGACGCGTGAGTTTGAAAACCGCATGGCCCAGTGTTTGGTACGACCCAGCGATGCGCGCCTCAATCAAGCAGGCGTAGTCGCCCGCATCCAATCCGCTGGTGTCGACGGACCGCTGCAAGTTGCGCGTTTCACCGGCGCCCAGATCGATCACCGACTCCTGGCGCCGCTCAAGGCCGTCAGCATCAAGACGAACTACAGACTGACGGACGGCTAACCCCTCAAAATCCTGCGCGCCCGTATTCCGTAGTGTGTCGATGCACTGAACTGGATCACCCGCCTCACCCTCGGTCGGAGTGGCCGTCACGCTGCCACTTAGCGACCGTGCAGGATCATCCTGCACGCGATACTCCGCGCTGGCTGTCGCCAAGGCTCTACCCGCGCCATCGCTGAGTACCGCGCTTACGGTGTACATGCCCTCCGCAGCCTGCTCCAGCGGCTGGATGATCGTGCGCTCGGCGGTGGCCCCCGGAGACAGCTCGTTGAGGTTCAGTGTGTGACTGAACACGACAGCCCCCGAAGCGGTCTGCACTTCGAGATTGATCGTCGCACCGCTAATCGCCTGATTGCTGGAAAGGTTGCGCGCCAGATTGGCGATCGTCACGCGATCAGTCGTGTGGTAGGTCGGTTTGTCGGTGGTCGTACGCAGCGACGCGATGGGGCCCGCTGCCGTGACAATGTCGAATCCACTCGTGGACTCATCGACGATGCTGCCATCGTCTCGCCGCAGAATGCCGCGCAGGATGTACGAACCTGTGCGAGTGTTGAGAGTGGACCAGACGCGATCAAGGTCCGCAGCCTGGCCTGGGGTTAACGTGCCAATCGGCTCCGGACCGAATCGCACGACGACCCCGCCGTCCAAGTCCTCGACGATCAGTTCGACGGTGTATGCATTGGCTAAACTTCCGACGTTTCTAGCGTCGGCACTTAGCAGTGCCTCTGCGTTCGGGCCGTAACTCGCGGCATCTGTCGATACCGTGATCTGACCCAGTGCCTGTGCTGCACGGAACGGAACGTGGTGGACATTGTTTAGCTCGTCGCATTCTGCGACGCGATTGTCAGGGTCGGCTACGACGTAGATGTCCTGGATAGACGCCCCGGAGAACGGCGCCGTCTCAACATCAACATATCGACCGGGCATCACCGATTCCAGGGTTACGGTCTGAATCAGAGTCCCGCCAGAAGCTGGATCACCACTGTAGAACGACACCTTGAGCCCGGTCGGAGCCGCCAACAGCCCGCCGTTGCCGATGCGCGCCGTCAATGACTGCGTGCCGCCGCCAAGATCGAACAGGCGAATCAGCGATGCGGATACATCGGGTGCATCCAGCGGATTGCGATCGAGGAAGGAGTTCAGGCGATAGGTGTTGTGCTTCAGCCAGGAGGGCTCTTCGTGACGCGGAATCGTCCCGTCGTCATTGATATTCGTGATGTGGTAGCTGTGCTGGTTCCAAATGGAACGCGTCGGCATCCACTCATCCAGATTCCCTTCAAGCGCCCGCAATCCACCGAGTGAATCTGGATTTGGCACGGTCGACGGCTGAGACCCAATCAGAATTTCTGCGTACGAGTCGCCATCGATGTCTGCAATGACGGGGTACTCGAGTGTGGTCCCGGACCAGTTGGGTATGGAGGCGCGCACAGCCCCGGTCTGTCCATCCATGACGCGGAAGACCAGCTCGTCGGCATAGAGAACTTCTGCGCGGCCATCGCCGTCGAGATCAAATACTGATGAGCCGGTGCGGTTCGAAGAGGTATCTTGCGTTACCCGAGTCCACTTTATGGACCCGTCCGTCTCCAGCACAACGTAGCGACTCGAACCCGCAACACCAATTTCTGGAGCGCCATCGCCATCCATATCGGCAACGGTAGGCGGGCCTCCGGTGCCGCCGCCAGGAATCGTAACAGGACCCCACTTAATCTGCCCCGTATGCTCAAGCACGTAGACGCGACCGCCCGCCACCAGAACAATCTCTGCAAAGTCGTCGCTATCAAAGTTGCCGACAGCCGTGAAGCCGTTTGTTAGCGTTGAAGCCGTCCAGAGCGTCTTTCCTGTTGATGAATAGAGTGTTCTGCCGGCGATAACTTCCTGAAGACCATCAAGGTTGACGTCCGCCACAATCGGCAGAAATCCGTAGCTTGTTTGCCCACCGTACTCTCCAGCCCCCTGCCACAGCAGGCTGCCGTTGCCGTTGTAAACCCTTCGACCATGAATGATCTCGACGTTCCCATCGCCGTTCAGGTCCGCAATCGCAATGCCGTCACGAGCGCCGTGGGAATCGCCGTTGAATGTCGGCCCTGAGGGTGCAGACCACTTCAGGGACCCGTCATGCTCGAAGGCGAGCAGCGCGGTGCGGTTGTAGTTTGAGGCGACGATTTCGAGCAGTCCGTCATTGTCGATATCACCGATGGCCGGACTTCCAATCCGCCCCAGGTCGCGAATGGTCTGCCACAGGGTCTCCCCGGTTGCCCCATCTATTGCAGTCAGGGCGGCTGACGTCCCAGGGCCGTTTGCATAGATGATGATGTCGGGCGTATCCAGCGCGTCAATTTTCCCGTCACCGTTGTCATCGGAGAGCTGCCCAACCATCGCTGGTCCATAGACCGCCTTAAACTGCGGATTCTCGGGTGATCCAAGCCAGTGCCACTTAACGCGCGGCGTTACGTCCGTTATCGGAGCACGCCGGCACTCAGCCATGGATGTCTGAATGTTGTTCTTTTCATTGGTCTCGACAACCGACTCCAACGAATCGACTTTGACGTGGATGGCCGGATCCCGAAAGGGCACCTGCGCCGATATGCTGATCTCAATCGTCTGGCTTTCTTCTACTGCGATCGATCCGGTGCTCACGGACGACCCGAGCGTCAAATCAGCTGAGGACAGTGCATTGTCGTTATCAATGTCGACAAAGGCCGTGATCCGGAAATCCTGTGCGGTTGCAGCAGAACCGATATTGCGTACTACTGCGGAGATGACGCCTGTGTAGTTCAGCGTCTGCGGATCGACAGCGGCTTGGGATTTTGCATCCACACTTACAACCGTAAGGTCCGGGATGAGTTGCTCGACATCCGCAGGCCGCATGCGAATCTGGCCAAGATCAAGGTCTTCGAGCAGCGACACGCTGGCGTCGAGAAGGACCGTTTGGTAGCCCGCCTTGGTGAAGCTGAGCCGCACCTCGGGGCTTCTTACGTCGGCTACTTCGAAGAGGCCGTCGCTGCCTGTCACAAGGTCAGTTGCCCCTCCCGTCCACTCCGCATGGAGAGCGACGCCAGCAAGCGGCGCATTCGCCTGCGAATCCATAACGACGCCGAACACCTCCGCCGTATTGGCCCCCGGGGGCGAGGTGTCGGCAAGATAAAGCTGAGGGGAGAACCTGATGGTGGTGTTCTCACCGACTTGTGTGCCGGTGTAGATAGAGTCGTAGCCCTCTTTGGCAACTGCAATATCGATGTTCCCGGGAACGAGGCCTTCAATACGATAGCCTCCCGATGAATCCGTCGTGGTCGCTGCGGTGCTCGCACCGCTCAGGCCGACAGATACGCCCGACAGGGGGCTTCCCGACATCGCATCGGTGATCGTTCCGAGCAGCACGCTGCCCTCAACTGGCTGATCACCGGCCGCCAAGCGCGGCGAGAACACAATAATGCCGCCAGCTGAAGCCGTGGCTGTTGCAGTGGCGCTGCCATAGCCTTGTGCGCTGGCAGATAGCTGGACTGTGCCGACTGGCACATCGGGAATCTGATACTGGCCATTGGCCGCGGTTGTCGTGCTGCCCGCACCCGACGCCGTGACCAGTGCGCCGGCGATCGGCTGGCCGCTTCCTGCAGCGGAAACGACGCCGCGGATCGTGGCCGTGGTTGCACCTTGCTGCTGCTTGGTGAGGTGCAGGTCCCCAAAGTTGGTTTGGCTGCCGGCGCCCAAAGTCGTCGTGGCCACCAAGGTCGCGTAGCCGGCCTTGGTCAAGGTTAGGGTGTACGAACCTGGCGTGAGATCGCGGAAACTGTAC
>JBFJJW010000170.1:0-6902 GCA_041612095.1 Solimonas sp.
GAGAAGCAGGCGTCGGTAAGGTCTGCGGGCTTGTTGGTGACGACCTTGGCCGGCAGCGGTGCGGCCGAGGTGTCGGCCTCGATCGCGGTGAGCCAGCGGTCCATCGCAATAAAGCTGAGCACATCACAGCGCGCGTCGCCGAGGATCGCCACCGGACCTTCCCAGATCAGCTGGTTGTTGTGATGGCCATGCTCGCGTTGCAGGCGGGCGCGCACGGCATAGGCGCGATAGGCATCGTGGAAGGCGCCCGGATCTGGGCCGCGGCAATCGATGATCGGCACCTGATCAAGATTGTTGGTTTCGTTGATCATGCCGGACCGGTAGGCGTTGGACAGCGCCGGCTCCACCGCCACCAACCGCTCGCCGACGATGTTGGTATCGATATCGAGGCCGCCGATGCGTTCGTTGATGTCAAGAAACTGCGCGGGCGTGATCAAGCCCTGCTGCAGAGGTAGCAGGCCGTACTGGACGCCGACGTTGTCTACCGGGAAGCCGGCAAACCCGCGTCCGGCAGCGCGCTCCATGTCCGACCACAGCTCAGGTGCGCGTGGACCAAAGACGTTGATGGCGGCGTCCTGAATCGCGCAGCGCACGCCGTCGGGGTTGGTGTCGGGGTCGTAGGCATCTTCGGCCGCCGCGTTGTTGCAGCCGGTGGTCGGCACCGCCACGCTGAACTGCGCGTTGTCGCTGACCTGCGAATTCACCACGGCGATATGGCCCTGCACGGCAGCCATCTGGTTCGGCTCCCAGACGATGCCGGGGCCCCATCGCGTGGGGTTGAAGAAGTAGTCGATGGTCAGGTGGTAATCCAGGAACTGGGTGGCGGTGCTCCACGCATCCGGGAATGAGCAGGTCGGAAGGATGCCCTGATACAGACCAGGGTAGGCGTTGGCCATCCACTGGATGGCCAGCGAGCCGCCGGAGCAGCCGGCGCCGATCGTGTACCGCAGGTCACCGTACTGCTCGATGATGCGCTCCTTGACCATGACGATGGACTCGGCCTGCAGCGCGATGTTGCAGTTATGGCTGCTGTTGTTGAGGGCGGTGGAGGTCACGGCGTATCCGCGCCCCAGCGCATCTTCGTTGGCGCCGTCGCCGGGCATCACGTTGGGCGCGGCCTGGGTGCCGTAGTCGGTGCCGCAGCCGAAGCCGTGCTTGATCAGGATCTTGCCGTTGAACTGCGGCTGTGGCGCTGCCGGTGTCCAGGGCTGGTCGGGCTGATACAGCACCGCGATCTTGTACTCGTCGCGATTCTGGTAGCCCGTCTCGACGCGGATGATGAACGGCACGGTGATGCCTTCGTCGGTGGTGGTCTCGGCGACGTCCGAAGGGGGTTGGGCCGGGTCGTAGACTTCAAAGCCCTGAGCCAAGGGGTTGGTGGACTTGTAGAAGAAGCTGTACTCGGGAGGTTGATTGCAGTCGGCATCCACGGCCGCGGGGTTATTGCAGCGCCAGGGCTTGAGCTGCGGCCCGGTGAACAGCGGCCCGCTGTTGGGGTGATTCACTATGGTGGCTGAGCCAGAGCCCGCGTCAGACTGCGCAGTGATCTGGTTCGGGCCCAGGCGCAGCCCCTCTACCAGGGCCCGGTAACGGCCGTCTACGTAGCGCTTGAACTCACTCGAGATGTCCGCGCCGTTAAGCGTCACCGAAGGTTGCGCTGCGCCGGTAATGTCGATGAGCACGTCGCCGCCGCTGATCAGGTCGGCTCGATTCGATACCACCTTGATGATCGATGCCGTCTGTTCTCCGGCCTGCGGCGCAGGGCCCCCCGTGCCGGACGTCCGCGAGTCTCCGCATCCGGACGCCAGCGTGAGCCAGGCCAGCCCGACCGCAGTGCTGACGGACACATTCCTGAATGTTCTGTTCATGCTCCTCCTCCATGGTCTGATGACGGACCAGGAAACCTGGGGGCCCTCATCGCGTGTGTAGATCAACGCATGCGTTGTGCGTCGAGTCGCCATATCGTTGGTGCCCTGACGGGCGCGCTACTTATCTGCCGCGCCCGAGATGAGTTGCCCACGATGGCTGGCTCCGATTCTAGCCGCAGCCCGGGCGCGCGGCTTCGGCCGCTCACGGAAACAGGGCACTCAACGGGAGGCGCCCGCTATGCTGGCCGGCATGGCGGGTGCCCGTCTTGAGGATCAGGTTCCGGTGTCGAATCGAGCGGGCCTCGTTCGTCGTTTCATTGGCAGCCCCGACAGGGGCGGCTTGTTTCCATCAAGACCTCAAGAGGACTCAACATGAAAGCGAACCCCGTGGGTTGGTTTGAGATTTACGTGCAGGACATCAAGCGTGCACAGGCGTTCTACGAGGCAGTTCTGCGCATCAAGTTGGAGCCGCTGGGAGACCCCACTGATGCCGAAGTGGAAATGCGGGCGTTCCCTATGGACATGGAACGTCCCGGCGCGTCGGGTGCCCTGGCCAAGATGAAGGGATACCCATCGGGTGGGAACAGCACGCTGGTCTATTTCAGTTGCGCCGACTGCGCGGAGGAGGCAAGCCGCGTCTTGCCGGCAGGCGGGCGTCTGGAGCGCGAGAAAATGGCCATCGGCGAGTACGGCTTCATCGCGCTGGCGCTGGACACGGAGGGAAACATGTTCGGACTGCACTCCATGAAATAGGCTGCCGCCTCCGGAGGATCCATGCCGCTGAACCCGACGAATGGGCGGGAACAGATTCTTCGAGGTGAGCGTCTAGGTCTGCGGTCCACTGGTCGGGCAACAGGCGGCCGCTGCGCGTAGGGGGCACAGTCGGCCTGCCTGAGGTTGTGCCACTTCCCGTGCCGGTATGAGCAGAAGGCCGCGGTCGATTCATATGTAATGCAGGAGTTGAGCTGATGATTCTTGTTTCAGGCCGTATCCATGTAAGGGCCGACGCGCGCGATCGGTTTCTCGCGCTATCTGCCGAGGCGATGGCGGAGGCCCGCAGAACCCCGGGTTGTCGTGATTTCGTGGTTGCCGCCGATCCGATCGAGCCGGACCGCGTCAACGTCTTTGAGGCGTGGGATACGAAGGCGGCGCTCGATGCATTCCGCGGTTCCGGGCCGGGAGAGGATCTGTCGGCCTACATCGTCAGCGCCCAGGTTTCAGAGCACACCGTTGCGTAGTGCTAGCCAACCCGCACGCAAGCAAATTGCCGCTTACCTGCGGCGCGCTGGTTTGCTAAGTTCGGGCCACACAAGGGCGTGGGGTTCGAGCAATGCGAGCGTGCGCGGACGGTCTCGGCAGGGCGTTGATGGTTTCAGCCGCCATGCTGCTGGCTACGGGTTGTGCGGCGAAGCAGGTGTACGAGGCTACGCAGTCTCTGCGCGTACACGACTGCGAGAAGCTGGCCGTATCCGAGCGCGATGCCTGCCTGAAGCAGGCGCGCGCGCCGTACTCGGAGCATATGCAGCGCGCGCAGGAGTAGCTGCGGGCGGTCGCCGTACCCTCAGGCCATCCGGGTTGCGTTAGCAGGGCGTGCTGCATTGACTGGAGCGATCACATGCATCCGTTTCAAGTACTGCTGGTCCTGTTTGCCGGCCTGTCTATTGCGGCCTTTGTCGTATTGCTGCGCTGGGAGCGCGCAAGATTCACCCGGCTGGGCAAAGGAAATGCCTGGTGGGTGGTTCGGCTCGCCTCGATCCCGATAGCGGCCGGCACCGCGGCGCTCGTGCTGATCCCGGCGTCAAGTACTCGCGGCATGGAGGGGCTTGCCGTGTTCTACATCCTGCTGCTCACGCTCGCGCCGATGTTCTGGTTTGGCGCGCACTGGCTGGCGGGGAGGCTGGCCCGCCCACGCTTGAGTGGCGGGGAGGCCGCACAGATCGCTGTGTCGCCGATCGCCCTGGCAATTGTGCTGGTCATGCTTGCACACACGCTGCAACCCCTCGCCTGGAACGTGCTTCGGTCCTTGGGGATCAGGTAAGTCGGCTGTGGCGGTCAGAACTTCCTTGCCCTCAGGACTTCCACATCCACCATGAACAGGATCATGGCGTAGTGGTCGTAGTAGCTCTCGCGCAGGTGCGCGGCGATAAGGTTTGCGGTCGCAGCCTCGCATACCACCTCGATGCGGATATTCGCGCTGCGATCCCAGCCGGCGTCTCGAACCCCGCGACCCCCTTTGCCGCGGGCGTCGGTGACGGTGTACCCATGCGCGCCTAGCCGCTCGACGTCAGCGACGACGCGGGACTCCAGCTGCCCCTCGCACACGATCGTCAGCAGTTTGCGGATTTCTGTTTGCACGCTTCAGGCTCCTTCCGGGTACATGAGCCGCACCGCTGAATGGTAGAGCGGGATGCCGATCAGGATGTTGAACGGGAAGGTCACGCCCAGGGACGCGGCCAGCGAGAGTGACGGGCTGGCTTCCGGCACGGCCATGCGCATCGCCGCGGGGACCGCGATGTAGGACGCGCTGGCGGCCAGCGTTGCCATAACCACGGTGCCGCCGAGCGAGAGGCCCAGGGCCCAGCCCAGCGTGCCGCCAATCATGGCGGCGAACATCGGGAAGACGATTGCAAACGCCACCAGGAACAGGCCGCTGCGGCGCAGATCACCCAGTTGGCCTACGGTGATCAAGCCCATTTCCAGCAGGAACAGCGCGAGAATGCCCTTGAACAGGTCAAAGAACAGCTTGCCGATGGGCTGCACGCCGTCCGCGCCGGCGATCCAGCCGATCAGAAGGCCGCCGATGAGCAGTACAACGCCCTTGCCGAGAAAGATCTCGCGGGCCAGGTGGCTGAAGGGCTGTTGCAGCGCCCGTCCGCGGACCAGCAGGATGCCGACGAAGATGGCCGGTATCTCCAGCATGACCACGAACACCGGCATGTACTCCTCAAAGGGAATGCCCTGCGAGCTTAGATACGCTGCGACCACGGCGTAGGTGCCCACGCTTACCGAGCCGTAATGGGCGGCGATCGAGGCGGCGTCGGCGCGCTTCAGCTTGCCGGCGTAGTGCAGCACCGGATACGCCAGCAGCGGCAGCGTCAGCCCCATCGCGATCACCGCCCCCATCTGCGGGGCCATCGTTGCCAGCGACTGACGGGATAGTTCGACGCCGCCCTTGAGGCCGATAGCCAGCAATAGCAGCATGGTCACGAACTCGTAGACCGCCGATGGCAGCCTCAGGTCTGAGCGCATCAGCCCGGCCACCACACCGAGCACGAAGAACAGGACGACGGGATCCAGCGTGCTCATGGGGTGCTGCTCTTCTGTTCAGGGGTGGAACGGGTCCTAGGCAATCAGCCGCCACTTCACGGATTCGCCGGCCCGCATCGGAACCAGCGCTTGCGCGCCATCTCCGAGCTGCTGAGGCACGTTCCAGGGCGTCGCCTCCAGGGTCACGGTGCCGGTGTTTCGCGGCAGACCGTAGAAATCCGCGCCGTGATGGCTGGCGAATGCTTCCAGGCGATCCAGCGCGCCGGCAGCCTCGAAGGCCTCTGCATACAGTTCTATGGCTGCATGCGCCGTGTAGATGCCGGCACAGCCGCAGGCTGACTCCTTGTCGCGGCGTGGATGCGGCGCGCTATCCGTGCCGAGGAAGAACTTGGGATTGCCGCTGGTCGCCGCCTGCACCAACGCGTGGCGGTGTTCCTCGCGCTTCAGCACCGGCAGGCAATAGTGATGCGGCCGCAGGCCGCCGCCAGAGAACAGCGCATTGCGGTTCATCAGCAGATGATGAGCGGTGATGGTTGCGCCGACATGTGCTGGAGCCTGCATCACAAAATCCACGGCGTGCCGGGTGGTGATGTGCTCCAGCACCACGCGCAGACGCGGATGTCGCTTCAGCAGTGGGCCAAGCTCGCGCTCGATGAACACGCGCTCGCGATCGAACATGTCTACGGCGGGGTCGGTAACCTCGCCGTGTACCAGCAGCGGCATGCCCTGATCTTCCATGGCCGCGAGCGCGTCGGCGCAGTGGCGGATATCGGTAACGCCGTGGTCGGAATTCGTGGTGGCACCGGCCGGATACCACTTGACCCCGTGGACCTTGCCGCTGTTCCTGGCAGCGACAATCTCTGCCGCAGGGGTACGGTCGGTGAGGTAAAGCGTCATCAGCGGCTCGAAGGACTGCTCAGTCGGCAGGGCGCTGAGGATGCGCTCGCGATACCGCAGCGCCTGCTCCGTGGTGACCACTGGGGGTTTCAGATTGGGCATGACGATGGCGCGCGCAAACTGACGCGCCGTGTCGCCTACCGTCAGACGCAACATGGCATCGTCCCGCAGGTGCACGTGCCAGTCGTCGGGGCGGATAAGCGTCAGCTGTTTGGGCGTTGGTTTACCGAGACTCACGTGCCGCCTCCGCCGCCGTCGTGGGCGTGTTGCGAGCGATTGCCCAGCAGTGACGTGCGTCGTATGCCATGGCGCGGGGGGTGGTCATTGTGATGTTTCCGGTCCGGAGGTGGGCCTATTGTAGATGCCGGCCCTGCTTGGCCGGAGCATTTGATCAGGCGGCGGCGTACATCGCTATTCCGCCGGGTGTCGGGCGCTCCATGCTGACGAAGGGGAGGCGGTGCGATGGGCGCGTCGATCCGCAAACAGCTTGTTCGTTGTAAAGGGGGCGGCGGTTACGGCGCCCATGGCCCAGTTTAAGGAGTATCTGATGAAGAACTTTCTCGCCGTCTTTACCGGTACTGACGAAGCGACCGAACGATCGGGTTGGAATGCCCTCGACGAATCGGAGCGGCAGACGCGGACCCAAGCCGGCATTGCTCAATGGCACGCATGGATGGAGGCCCATCAGCAGCGCATCGTAGTTGCGGGCGGCCCCATAGGGAAAACGCGGCGGGTGTCGGGTGCCGGGGTGACCCACGCGCGCAACAACATCTGCGGTTACATCGTGGTTTCGGCTGAATCGCACGAGGCTGCTGCCCAATTGTTTGAAGGGCATCCGCACTTCTCGATATTCCCCGGCGAGGCGGTGGA
>JBFJJW010000171.1:0-6900 GCA_041612095.1 Solimonas sp.
CCGGTGGCCGCCTAGCCGCCGCTTGAAGCGTCACCGCGCACGGCACACCGGAACCGCATCGCTGATGCGCGGCGCGACCACTCTAGAATTGCTCACCGCCCGGCGCCTGAGCCTGTGTTCTGTGGAGGCTTATAGATGACCCGTACGCTTGGTGTGGTGATGGACCCGATCAGTGCCATCAAACCCTACAAGGACACGACGCTGGCGTTGATGCTGGCGGCGCAGCGGCGCGGCTGGGCTCTGCGCTATCTGGAGATGGGCGACTTGTGGCTGCGCGATGGCATCGCCATCGGACGCGCTCGCCCGGTCACGGTCCGCGACGACAAGCAGCACTGGTTTGAACTGGGCGAGCCGGCCGCAATCCCGCTCGGCGGGCTGGATGCGATCCTGATGCGCAAGGATCCACCGTTTGATCTTGAGTACATCACCGCAAGCTACATCCTCGAGCGGGCCGAGGAACAGGGCGCGCTGGTGGTGAACAAGCCACGCTCGCTGCGGGATGCCAACGAGAAGGTATTCATATCGTGGTTCTCGCAATGCTGCGCGCCTACGCTGATTTCGCGCGATGCGGAACAGCTGCGCGCCTTTCATGCCGAACACGGCGACGCGGTGCTCAAGCCTCTGGATGGCATGGGCGGCACCGGCGTGTTCCGCGTGGGCGGCGACGGCCTCAATCTGGGCGCCGTTATCGAAACCCTCACTGACAATGGCCGGCGCCACATCATGGCGCAGCGCTACCTGCCTGAAATTCGCAACGGCGACACCCGCGTGCTGGTGATCGACGGCGAAGCGGTCCCCTACGGCCTGGCGCGCATTCCCCAGGCTGGCGAGACGCGCGGCAATCTGGCAGCCGGCGGGCGCGGCGAGGCACGGCCGCTGACGGAACGCCAGCGCTGGATCGCGCAGCAGGTCGGCCCACGCCTGCGCGAGATGGGCCTGCTGTTTGTTGGCCTGGACGTCATCGGCGACTTCCTGACGGAGATCAATGTCACCAGCCCGACCTGCGCCCGCGAAATCGATGCCGCGTACGGCACCGATATCGGCGCGTTGCTGATGGCGGCCGTCGAGCGTCGACTGCAGCCCTGAGCCCGCCGGGGGTTACCCGGCACTTACAATGCGTCGATGACTGCCGAAGCCCCGTCACCATCCCAAGCCCTGAAATCCCGCCAGTTCGGCCGTCGCCTGCTGGTGGGCCTGTTCCTGCTGGCCCTGTTCAGCTGGCTGGCACTGCGGCCACCCCCTGCAAGCGACTCGCGCCTGATTGCGCGCGAGTTTCTGGGCATGGGCACGCTGCTTTCAGTGTCGGTTTACCGGGACGCGGATCAGGACACCGCGGCCGCCGAAGGGGCAATAGACGCGGTCGAAGCGCTGCTGACGGACTACGAGCGCCGCTGGTCTGCCTGGGGCGATGGCGAGTTGGGCGCGCTGAACCGGGCGCTGACCGAGGGCAAGACCGTCGATATACCCGAGTCGATGCGCCCGCTGTTCAGCGCTGCTGCGCGCTACGGCCGCGCCAGCGGCGGGCGCTTCGATGTGCGGCTGGGCCAGCTGGTCGAAGTCTGGGGCTTCGATGACGAGGCGCATTTTCGCAGCGAGCCGCCGCCAGCCGCCGCAGTGGCCCGAGCGGTTGCCGGCCTGCAAGCCGCACCGCCGCTGCCGGATTCCGCACGACAGTACGGGCCCGCGCAGGACCTCAGGTTTGACTTCGGTGCCATTGCCAAGGGCGATGCAGTCGATCAGGTCGTCGTGCATTTGCGCGAGGCCGGCTACCCGAACGTGATCGTCAACGCCGGCGGCAACCTTCGAGCAGCCGGCGTTCGCGGCGCACGCGCCTGGCGCATCGGCATTCGACACCCGCGACCGACGTCTCAGCATCCGCTGCTGGCGACGCTGGAAATCCAGGGCGATGAAGCCGTGGTCACCAGCGGCGACTACGAGCGCTGGTTCGAATATCAGGGGCGGCGCTACCATCATCTGCTGGACCCACGCAGCGGTATGCCCGCGAGCAGCCTGCAGGCGGTGACCGTCGTGGCCGACACCGCGGCGCTGGCCGATGCCGCCAGTACCGCGCTATTCGTGGCGGGCGCCGAAGACTGGCGCGACGTTGCCGCCGCCCTTGGGCTGGATCGAGTGCTGGTGATCGACCGCTCGGGAAAGGTTCAAGCCACGCCCGCGCTGGCGGCGCGCCTGAGCTACGCCGACGGCATCGTGGCAGCAGTCGCCGAACCGGCAGCGCCGCCATGACTCGCGGCGACCTGCTCGCGGTAGCGGTGGCAGCGATCCTGGTCGGGATGCTGTACGCGCGCTACTGGCAACCCTCCGTTGTCGCCGACAGCTTCGAGGTCCGCAGTGGCGGCGAACTCATCGGTCGCTACAGCCTGGCCGGCAATCAGCTGCTGCCGGTAAACGGGCGCATCGGCGAGACGTTGCTGGAAGTCAGGGACGGACGGGTCCGCTTTCGCAGCGCCCCCTGCCGCAATCAGGTCTGCGTGCATAGCGGCTGGCTGGCTCACGGCGGCGACGTCGCCGCCTGCCTGCCGAACCGGGTCAGCATCCGCTTGATCGGTGACAGCCGGAACGCGCTCGATGGCCTCAGCTACTGAACCGATGCTGAGCCGCGAGGACCGGTTGATTGCCGGCTACGCCGCGCTGGCGATCGTCATTCATGTACTGGAGGCCGGCTTCCCATCGCCGGTCCCCGGGGTCAAGCCGGGGCTGGCGAACGCGGTGACCTTAATCGTGCTGCTGCGCCATGGCTGGCGCATGGCCCTGTGGGTTGCCGGGCTGCGTGTGCTGGCCGGCAGCCTGCTGATCGGCAGCTTTCTGGCCCCGGGTTTCTGGCTCTCGCTGGCCGGCGCCACGGCCAGCATCGCCGCACTGGGGCTGGGCTGGATCTGGAATCACTACCAGCGCGGGCTGCCGATGTCGGCGCTGGGCCTGTCCGTGATCGCGGCGCTATCGCACATGGCCGGTCAGTTTGCGGTGGCCTATGGCGTGTTTGTCCCGCACCCCGGGCTGCTGCACCTGCTGCCACCGCTGATGACCGCCGCGCTGGTGTTCGGCGTGGTCACTGGAGCCGTGGCCAATGGCATCCTGCGACGCCTGCAGCGCTTGTCGATGGCGCCTGACGGGCCGATACTAGGTCCATGAGCGACGATCCCCACTCGATGAGCAACGCCGCCTTCCTGAAGAATCAGTTTCTGGTCGCCATGCCCGGACTGGAAGACGAGAACTTCGTCCATACCGTTTCCCTGCTGTGCGAACACAATGACGCAGGCGCCATCGGCCTGGTGATCAACAAGCCCACCGAGCTGAAGCTGGGCGAGATGATGGAGCAGATGGGCCTTGAGCACACCCAGCTTGACGACGATGCCATCGTCTACTGGGGCGGACCGGTACAGCCGGAACGCGGCTTTGTCATACACGGCGAACCTGGGGGCTGGGAGTCCTCGCTGAAGCTGGCTGACGATCTGTATATCACCACGTCACGCGACATCCTGCGCGCGATCGGAATGGGTGAAGGCCCGCAGCAGTATTTTGTAGCCCTCGGCTACGCCGGCTGGGGCGCGGGTCAGCTGGAGGCCGAGATGCTGCATAACTCCTGGCTGAATACGCCGATCAGCGATGAAGTCCTGTTCCAGCTGCCGCTGAGAGATCGCTGGCAGGCAGCAACCCGACTGCTGGGCGTGGACGTCACGCAGCTGGCTGGCGACGCAGGGCACGCTTGAGCCCGCATCCCCAATCCGTCGCGGCCGCCGCATGCCGCGATCGCCGCGAGCGCGGGTAAGCCATGGCCGTGTTCCTGGCGCTGGATTACGGCGAAAAGCGCATCGGCGCCGCAGTTGGAGATGACCTTACGCGCAGTGCACGGCCGCTGCCGGCGCTGGTCGCGGGTGACTGGAGTGCCGCCGATCGACTGCTGGCCGAATGGCGCCCTGCGGCACTGATTGTCGGCCTGCCGCTGGACGAAGACGGCGGCGAGCAAGCCATTACCGCCGCCGCGCGCCGTTACGGGCGCCAGCTCGGCGAACGGTATCGGCTGCCGGTCCATGAGTGCGACGAGCGATACAGTTCGCGCGCGGCCGACGATGTCTTGCGCGAGGCGCGTGCCAGCGGGCGCATGACCCGGCGCATCCGCAAGGGCGATCGCGACGGCGAGGCGGCGCGCGTGATCCTGGAGCAATGGCTGTCCGAGCTTCCCTTGTAAGTGGCAGCTGCGCGACAATAGGCGCCCAGCATGGCACCCAATCTCCAAGTCGACGCCCGCGGCCACCTGCGCCACCTGCTTACGCTGGAAGGCCTGCCCCGGTCTTTGCTGCTGCAGATCCTCGACACCGCTGAAGATCTGGAGCGTCGCCTGAAAGGGCCCGACAAGAAGCTGCCGCTGCTGTCTGGACGCACGATCGTCAATCTGTTTTTCGAGCCGAGCACGCGCACGCGCACGACCTTCGAGCTGGCGGCCAAACGCCTGTCGGCCGACGTGCTGAATCTGCAGATGTCGGCCAGCAGCACATCCAAGGGCGAAACCCTGTTTGACACGCTGAAGACCCTGGAAGCGATGCAGGCCGACATGTTCGTGGTCCGCCATGAAGCCTCGGGTGCCGCCCATTTCTTTGCGGAACATGCGGCACCCGACGTCGCGATACTCAACGCCGGAGACGGCCGCCACGCGCACCCGACCCAGGGCCTGCTCGATCTGCTCACGATCCGCCGCTACAAGGGCCCTGGCAACGACTGCTTCAAGCAGCTCACGGTCGCCATCGTCGGCGATGTGCTGCATTCCCGCGTGGCGCGCAGCGACATCCACGGGCTGCGCATACTGGGCGCCCGCGAGATTCGCGTGGTCGCCCCGCCAACGCTGGTGCCCTCCGGGATCGAGGCCATGGGCGTGAAGGTGTTCAACGAGCTCGACGCCGGCCTCGAAGGGGCCGATGTGGTGATCCTGCTGCGCCTGCAGAAGGAGCGCATGCTCGGCGCCTTTCTGCCGTCGATGGGCGAGTTCCATCGTGACTTCGGGCTGACCCGGGCCCGCGCCGCGCGCCTCAAGCCGGATGCCATCATCATGCATCCCGGTCCCATCAATCGCGGCGTCGAGATCGAAGGAGACGTGGCCTACGGTCCACGCTCGCTGATTCTGCAACAGGTACAGCACGGCATCGCGGTGCGCATGGCGGTCATGGCCATGATACTGGGCGAACCCCCGCCACCGACCAAGTCGCGTGGCGGCAAGCGGAGGCGCGCATGAGCCGCGCATCCGGCCCGGCCGCGCGCGAGTGGTCCGCCAAGGACCGCGCTGCACCTGCATCGGGCGACACGGACGCGTCGGTGCTGATCGTCAACGCGCGCCTGCTGGACCCCGCCAGCGGCCATGACGGCGCCGGATATCTCGGCATCCGCGACGGTCGCATCGACCACTTTGGAGCAACCCGCCCCAAGGCCCGCTACGCACGCACCCTGGACGCTACCGGCTTGTGGCTGCTGCCCGGCCTGGTCGACCTCTGCGCGCGCTTCCGCGAACCCGGCCAGACCCATAAGGCCAACTTCGCCAGCGAAACAGCGGCGGCACAGGCGGCCGGCATCACGGCGGTGCTGATTCCTCCGGATACGCAACCGGTGGCGGACACGCCGGCCATGCTGCTGCGGCTGCAGCGGATTTCGCGCGCCTGCGGCGGGCTGGACGTGCATCTGCTGGGCGCACTAACCAAGGATCTCAAAGGTGATGCCCTGGCGGAGCTGTCCGCCCTGAAGGCCACCGGCGCCGTCGGCTTCAGCAACGGGCTGACGCCCTTGCGCGATGCGCTGATCGCGCGCCGCGCCCTGGACTATGCCCGCGGCCTGAACATGACCACGCACGTCTACGCCCATGACAGCGTGCTGGCGGCCGGCGGCTGCGCGCACGAGGGCGCGGTGGCAACCCGGCTGGGGTTGGCGCCGGTCCCCGCAGCCGCCGAGGTTGCGGCGATCCGCACCTGGATCACGCTGGTCGAAGATACCGGCGCGGCCGTCCACTTCTGCCGGCTGTCGACCGCACGCGGCGCCGGATTGATCGAATCGGCACAGAAGCGCCGCCTGCCGGTGACCGCGGATGTCGCGGCGCATCAGCTGTTTCTGACCGATGCCGATCTCGAGGGCTTCAACGCGCAGGCGCACCTGATTCCGCCGCTGCGCACGATTGACGATCGCAATGCGCTGCGGGCCGCTGTCGGAAAAGGCGTGATCGGCGCCATCTGCTCCGACCATCAGCCGCATGAGGCCGACGCCAAGATCAATCCGTTTCCGCTGACCGAGCCCGGCGCCTCCGCGCTGGAGACCCTGCTGCCGCTGACGCTTGCGCTGGTGCGCGAGGGCGTACTGTCGCCGCTGCAGCTGGCTGCGCGGCTGAGCCTGCAGCCCGCGCGCATCGCCGGCATCGAGGCTGGAACCCTGAGCCTGGGCGCCAGTGCCAATCTGGTGCTGGTCGACCCGGATTGCGAATGGGTGCTGCGCCCGGAACGCATGCACAGCGCCGGTCGCAACACGCCGTTCGCCGGTCACACCCTTCGCGGCCAGGTTCGCTACTGCATACACGAAGGCCGTCAGGTATTCAGTGGCCCGCCGCCAGGCGGGTAACCATCATCACTTTGCCGAGCCGGCAATAAGCTTGGTATATAGTGGCCGCCAGCATTTGGGAGACGGCCCGACAGGGCCGCGAGAAGGAGAAACTATGGCTCACGTCATGATCGTGGACGATTCGCCCACGGATGTGCAGAACATCAAGACCATCCTGCTGAAAGCAGGACACAGCGTCGTTGAATCGACGTCTGGCCAGGAAGCGCTGGAACGGGTCAAGCTCGAGAAGCCGGAGGTGGTCATCATGGACGTGGTGATGCCCGGCGTTAACGGCTTTCAGGCGACCCGCTC
>JBFJJW010000172.1:0-6762 GCA_041612095.1 Solimonas sp.
GCGCGGGCCGCCTTCTTCAGATCGCCGATGACGTTGAAGACGTAGGGAGGCAGGCGCTGGATGCGCGGGAAAACGGTTTTTTCGGCGGACATCAGGGGAAACCCCGAGACTACAGGCGGAATAAAGGGCCGGTATTAGAGCAAGTCGGATGCGGCGTCGCAACAAATACCGCGCCAGATCACGTCATTTTCCGGCGCCACCCGGGCCACCAGCCGGCAGCTTGCTCGCCGGGTTGATCGGCTTTCCACGCTCGCGGATTTCAAAATGCAGCACCGGCTTGTTTTCCGGACCTCGCCCCATCTTGCCGATCGGCTGACCAGCCGTAACGGTGTCCCCTTCTTTGACATGGCGGCTGCGGTTGTAGCCGTAGGCCGAGAGATAGGTGTCGTCGTGCTTGATGATGATCAGCTCACCATAGCCCTTCAGCGCATTACCGCTGTAGACCACGCGGCCCGCGGCTGCGGCCCGCACCGGCTGGCCTTCCTTGCCGGTGAAGTCCAGGCCCTTGCTGCCCTGCTGGCCGTAGCCGCGCACCACCACGCCGTCGGTGGGCCAGATCCAGTTGTAGCCGGATTGCGGCAGCTGCGTGGCCGCGGGGGGCGCGGCCACTGCCGGCGCACGCACGACCGGGGCGACCGCCACCGGCGGCGGAATATTCACGGGCGCCGGGCTATCGCCGGTAATCGGCTGCGGCCGTGCAATCTGGATGTCCGTCATCCCCTCGGACTCGATGTCGCCGGTCTGGTGGCGCTGCCGCGGTGGCGGTTTCAGTCGCAGCACCTGCCCCGGCAGAATCAGATAGCTGGAGCCGATGCCGTTCCAGGCAGCGAGCTCACGAAAGTCCAGGCTGTTGCGAAAGGCGATGGAGTACACGGTATCGCCGCGTACAACGACATACTCATCCGGCCCCGGCGCGCGTTCCGGCTGCGGCGCGCTGCCCCAGCCGTTCTTGCTGTCTTCCCAGGATGACCAACCGGCGCAGCCGGATACCAGCGTGCCGGCCAGCGCCAGGCAGGTCGAAGCAAGCAGCCGCTGTGCTGTCAGTGTCATCAGCTACGTCGTCGTCCAAAGAGAAACCACAATCCTGCAAGAAGCAGTGTGACCACGACTACCACGGCGAGTTCGTGGGTATAGGCCGCGATCATCGCGACCGCGGGTTCACCGAAATAGTAGCCCACCGCAACCAGCACCCCGCACCACAGTCCCGCGCCGAGCGCCGTCAGCGTCACAAACGGCAGCAACGGCATGCCGAATACTCCGGCAGGCAGCGAAATCAGATGCCGAATCACCGGCAACAGCCGGCCTACAAATGTCGCCCAGCGCGCATTCTTCAGAAACAGCGCCTCGGCCTCGTGGTACTTGTGCTCCGGGACCAGTACGTACTTGCCATAGCGCAGCAGGAAGCTGCGCCCGGCGTAGCGCCCGAGCACGTAATTGAAGCTCGCGCCGATCAGCGAGCCGCCGGTCCCCGCCAGCACCGCCAGCCAGGGATTCAGCTTGTCCTGGGCCGCGAGATAGCCCGCGGGGATCATCACCAGTTCCGACGGCACCGGGAACAGGCTGGACTCCAGCGCCATCAGAAAGACAATCTCGGCATAGCCCAGATGCGACAGCACTCCGTCCAGCCAGAGCTGAAAGTCTTCCATGCTCAGACCTTGCCGCCCAGCAGCGGCACGAAGCTGACCGTGCCCAACTCCTGCTCGCGATAGCTGTGACCGCGACGCTCGACCAGTTTCAGGCTTTGGCGCCCTGCCGGCCCCACCGGAATGATCAGGCGGCCGCTGGGCGTGAGCTGATCCAGCAATGCCGCCGGCACCTGCTCGGCGCCGGCCGTCACCAGTATGCCGTCGTAGGGCGCATACGGCAGCCAGCCATTCATGCCGTCGGCATAGCCGAAGTGCACGTTGCGGTACCCGAGCGCGGCCAGTCGCACCCGCGCCAGCTCCGACAGCGGGCGTATCCGCTCCACGGTAAACACCGTGCCGACCAGCTCGGCCAGTACCGCAGTCTGGTACCCGCTGCCGGTCCCGACTTCAAGCACGCGCGTCATGCGGCGGCCATGCAGCAGGGCCTGGGTCATCATCGCCACAATCAGCGGCTGGGAAATGGTCTGCGCATGCCCGATCGGCAAGGCATGATTCTCGTACGCCCGACTCTTCAAGGCCTCGTCGAGAAACTCGTGGCGCGGCACCTTGGCCAAAGCCGCGCGCACCTTGACGTCGCTCAAGCCCTGCCGCTGCAATTCATCGAGCAGCCGATTCATCGCGGTGGCGGTTGACAGTGCGCCGGCCGCAGTGGGCTGTGCCCTGGAGCGTGGTGTCATAGCGCCGTCGCCCATGCCTGGGTGCGCTCCAAAGCCTGAAACCGCGTCAGATCCACCAGCAGCGGCGTGATGGCCACCAGACCGCGGCTGATGGCATGAAAGTCAGTGCCCTCGCCGCAATCGGCTTCGTCGCCCGCCGCGCCGATCCAGTAGATCGGGCGGCCGCGCGGGTCCTGCGAGCGCGTGACTTCAGCGGCGCGGTGGCGGTTGCCCAGGCGTGTCACCGCGTACCCCTGGAGCTGGTGCCAGGGCACATCCGGCACGTTGACGTTGAGGATGGTGCCGCCGGGTAAGGGGTCGGTACGCAGCTGCTCGATCAGCCGCAACGTGACGCGGGCGGCGGTTTCATAGTGTTGAGGCGCGTGAGAGACATTGGAGACCGCGATCGCCGAATACCCCAGATGACGCCCCTCCATGGCGGCGGCGACGGTGCCCGAGTACAGCGTATCGTCTCCCAGGTTGGCCCCTGCGTTGATTCCGGAGACCACCATGTCCGGCTGTTCTTCAAGCAAGCCGGTCAGTGCCAGATGCACGCAATCGGTGGGCGTGCCATCGACGCAGCTGGTGCCATCGGCGTGGGTCTGTACCCGCAGCGGGCGCAACAGTGTCAGGGAGTTGCTGGCCCCGCTGCGGTCGCGATCAGGCGCGACCACTCGCACCTCGTGTTCGGCGCGCAAGTGATCGCGCAGACACAACAGGCCCGGCGCCATACAGCCGTCGTCGTTGGAAAGAAGGATTTTCATGCGTCAGAAATGCGGGACGCCGGTAGTTTACCGGCTTTGGCCGCTATCATGCCTGCGGCACTGCAACCGATGCGGCGATGAGCAACCGCGACGACCCGACCGACGACGAACTGTTCCGCGCCGCGATGCAAGGCGTCAGGCGGCTGCCGCCCAGCGATCGTGCCGAGGACCGCCGTACCGCGGTGCCACCGGAGGCGCGGCAGCGACATGCCGATGATCTGGCGGTGATGCAGGAACTGCTGGCCGAACCCG
This sequence comes from Solimonas sp., assembly GCA_041612095.1. Taxonomy (GTDB): domain Bacteria; phylum Pseudomonadota; class Gammaproteobacteria; order Nevskiales; family Nevskiaceae; genus Solimonas. The sequence continues at coordinate 3,319 of JBFJJW010000172.1, forward strand.
ATCCCGAATGGATGGAGGCCGCTGAAACCCTCAGTTACACGGCCCCCGGCGTGCAGGATGGGGTGTTGCGCAAGCTGCGTCGCGGCACTTACCGGGTACAGGCCGAACTCGATCTGCACGGACTCAACCGCGATCAGGCGCGCCGCGAAGTCAGCCATTTCATCGCGGACTGCCAGCTGCATGATCGTCGCTGCCTGCGCATCATCCACGGCAAGGGCAATGGTTCACCCAACTCCGGGCCGGTACTGAAGCGCTATGTGGACGGATGGTTGCGGCGTCATCGCAGCGTTCAGGCCTTTTGCTCGGCACGACCCGTCGACGGCGGCACCGGAGCGGTCTATGTGCTGATCAGCGCTGGCCGCTGACACCCGCACCGCCTCAGGGCAAGGAACCTTTTCCGCTGCGGGTACGCTCGCCAGTAAGCTCCAGGGCCATCTGATCGAGCAGCTGGTGAAAACGCTCGTGGTCAACCAGGCGGGCGATCTGCAGTCCTCCCTGCAGGGCCGCGCCGATGTCCACGGCCTTGTCCTCGGCATCACCGATGAAGTTCAGGGCGCCGTCGCGGCGCCCCAGTTCCAGGGTATCAACCAACCATTCGTAGATTTCCCGCACCAGCAAGCGCGCTTCCATGCGCATCGGGTCGGCCAGGGTGCCGAACTCCGCCGCCAGCACGCCGCCCGGACACAGGCGGCATTCATCCCCCGTGAGATGATCGACATAGGTGCCGAAGTACGCCTGCAGCCGGCACCAGCCGTCCGCCTCTGCCAGGCTCGCGGTCCACTCTGCAAAGCGTTCGCGAAAGCGACGCACCAACGCCACGCCGAGATCTTCCTTGCCGGGGAAGTGATAGTGAATCGCGGCGTTGCGTATGCCCAGCTGTACCGCAATGTGCTGGTAACTGAAGCCGTTATAGCCGCGACGCTGCAGCAGTTCCTCGGCGCAGTTGAGTATCTCCTCGCGCGTATCGCGACGAGCCCGGCTGGATAGGCGTGAGGATGCTTTGGAGGTTACCGGCTGCAGCATGGGCCGCAGTGTATGCGCGCTCATGCTGCACGACAATCCGCAATCTGCGTTCGATGCGCGCGATAGACGGGATGCTCGCACGGGTATCCGCAGCAACGGCGCGATCTACAGCGGCTCATCGCTGCTTGAGCAGCACCACCGCATGAGCCGCCAGCGCTTCCTTGCGACCGATGGCGTCCATGCCCTCATTGGTCGTGGCCTTGACGTTGACGTGTGCAGTCGGCACACCCAGCGCTTCCGCCAGGCACGCACACATGGCGGCGGTATGGGCGGAGACGCGCGGCGCCTCGGCAATCAAGGTCAGGTCGGCATTCCCCACGCTGAAGCCACTGGTCTGCACGCGGCGCATTACTTCGGCCAGCAGGGTGATGCTGGCAATTCCGCGGTACTGGGGATTGCTGTCCGGAAACAGCTTGCCGATGTCGCCGCCGCCAATCGCCCCAAGCAAGGCATCGCACAAGGCATGAATCAGCACATCGCCGTCTGAATGCGCGACGATGTGATACGGGCAGTCAATTCGCACGCCACCCAGGGTCACGCCACTGCCGGCTTCGAGGCGGTGCGTGTCGAAACCGTGGCCGATGCGGATATCCATGACGTTCCTCCTCCGGTGATCGCTGGCAAGTATTGCAGGAGTACAAAAAAAGAGCCCCCTTGCGGAGGCTCTCTAGACGACTGACTACCCCGCCTGTTCAGGCTCCGGCAGGAGCCCGGCAGGCCTGGCTCAGTTCTTGGTCTTGTCAACCAGCTTGTTCTTGGCAATCCACGGCATCATTGCGCGCAGCTTGCTGCCGACCTGCTCGATCTGATGCTCGGCACCGAGACGACGGCGGGCCTTCAGCATCGGCTGACCGGCCTGGTTCTCGAGCACGAAGTCACGCGCGAACTTTCCGGTCTGGATATCGGTCAGCACGCGCTTCATCTCCTTCTTGGTCTCCTCGGTGACGATGCGCGGACCGGTGACATAGTCGCCGTACTCTGCGGTGTTGGAGATCGAGTAGCGCATGTTGGCCATGCCGCCCTCATACATCAGATCGACAATCAGCTTGAGCTCGTGCAGGCACTCGAAATAGGCCATTTCCGGTGCGTACCCGGCCTCGACCAGCGTTTCAAACCCGGCCTGCACCAGCGCCGTGGCGCCGCCACACAGCACCGCCTGCTCGCCGAACAGATCGGTTTCGGTCTCTTCGCGGAAGTTGGTCTCGATGATGCCCGCACGACCACCGCCATTGGCGGAGGCGTAGGACAGCGCGATCTGCTTGGCCTGACCGGAGGCATCCTGGTGGATGGCGATCAGGCTCGGCACGCCGCCGCCCTGGGTATAGGTGCTGCGCACCGTGTGGCCGGGCCCCTTGGGCGCAACCATGATGACGTCCAGATCGGCGCGCGGCTCGATCAGCTGGAAGTGGATATTGAAGCCATGCGCAAACGCCAGCACGCCGCCCTGCTTCAGGTTCGACGCAACCGACTGCTCGTAGATCTTTTTCTGGTCCTGGTCAGGTGCCAGGATCATGACCACATCGGCGGACTTCACCGCGGCGTCGACTTCCTGCACTTCCAGCCCGGCCGCGGTGGCCTTGTCCCAGGACTTCGAACCCTTGCGCAGGGCGACTACGACCTTGACGCCGCTGTCCTTGAGGTTCTGAGCATGGGCATGGCCCTGCGAGCCGTAACCGATGATTGCAACCTTCTTCGACTGAATGATCGAGAGGTCGGCGTCTTTGTCGTAGTAGACGTTAATGCTCACTGCGGGACTCCAGGTCTTGTACGGGGACTAGTACGGGTAATGAGGCGAACAACGCCTGCCTGGTACCAGCCCGGGCAGGAACAGCTGAATCAGATGACGGGCACCGCCACGACGTCGTGGCCGCGCGCCATGGCGGCGACACCGGAGCGAACCAGCTCCAGAATCGGCGCGACCTTGGCGACTTCCTGCACAAAGTTGTCGATCTCGGCGCCCGTGCCGGCCAACTGCAGCAAGCGGGTGGTTTCCGACTCGTCCAGAATCACGGCCCGATGCTGACGAGCGCACTCGATCAGGCGCCGCGCATCCCCACCGGTCAGTTCCACCTTGAGCATCAGCAGCTCGCACTCCAGATGATCGGTGGCAGACAGATCGACGATTTCAACAACATCAATCAGTTTGGTCGCCTGCTTTACGATCTGGTCGATGACCGCATCCGAGCCGGTGGTCACCAGCGTCAGTCTCGACACCAGCGGGTCGTGCGTCGGCGCGACCGAGAGCGAGTCGATGTTATAGCCGCGCGCCGAAAACATTCCCGCTACACGCGCCAGCGCACCGGCCTCGTTTTGCAGAAGAATCGTGATGATGTGGCGCATAGGGCGCGCACCTTAGCTTTGCTGCACTGCGAAATCAAGCTAAGATCGCCGCCCTTTTCTGTCGCCCCAAGGCCCATTCCC
>JBFJJW010000173.1:0-6696 GCA_041612095.1 Solimonas sp.
CCGGCTGGATGATGTGGAACGTGCTGCTCAGCAGCCTGCTGCAAGGCGCGGCCATCGTCATGTATGACGGCTCTCCCATTGCGCCAGACCCCACCGTGCTGTGGCGCATTGCCGAACAGGCCCGCGTCACCACGCTGGGCGTAAGCCCGACCTACGTGCAGATCATGCAGAAGAACAACGTGCGCCCCGGCGAGCACTTTGATCTGTCCGCACTGGAGATGGTGTTGCTTGCAGGCTCACCCTCCACACCGGAAACCTTCGCCTGGTTCTATGAAACCGTGAAGTCCGACCTGTGGGTGACCTCGCAGAGTGGCGGCACTGAAATCGTCTCGGCCTTCGTCGCCGCCAGCCCCACCAAGCCCGTCTATGCCGGCGAGATACAAGTAGCGGCCTTGGGCATGAATGTGCAGGTATGGAATGAAGAGGGCGAGCCGCTGATTGATCAGGTGGGAGAGCTGGTGCTGACCGCGCCGTTTCCGTCCATGCCGCTGCGCTTCTGCAACGACCCGGGCGACCGGCGCTATCGCGAGGCCTACTTTGAAGCCTATGAGCGCCCCGGCGGCATCTGGCGCCACGGCGACCACATGCGCATCAACACCCGTGGTGGCTGCTACATCTACGGCCGCTCGGACTCATTGCTCAACCGCTATGGCGTGTGCATCGGCACGGCGGAGATCTATCGCAGCGTGGAGCGCATGGACGAAGTGCTCGACAGCATCATCGTCTGCTGCGAACTCGCCGGTGGCCGCTACTTCATGCCGATGTTCGTGCGCCTGCGTGAAGGCATCAAGCTGGATGAAGGGCTGCGCGACCGCATCGCCCGCCGCCTGCGCGCCGACTGCAGCCCGCGCCACGTGCCCGATCAGATATACGCGGTCAACGCCATTCCCTACACCCTCACCGGCAAGAAGATGGAAGTGCCGGTACGCAAGCTGCTCACCGGCTGGCAGCTGGAACACACCGCCAGCCGCGATGCCATGCTCAACCCCGAAGCCATCGACTGGTTCGTGCGCTTCCGTGCCGACAATGAGGCGATGCTGACGGGGTAGGGCGGACCGCGCTAGGCGTGCCGCTGAAGTCAGGGCGCGAATCGTCCCAGTCAACACTAGAACGCACTGGAAGATGTGACCGCGAAGTAACAATCGAAACTATCGACTTGGGTGCGATTACCCTGCTAGCTTCCGCGAACGATGCGGAAGTGAGGGTTGATGACGTGCTACGGATGGCGCGCAATCGAGTATGGAGCAGGGGGACGTGCTCGTACCAGTTTGACGTGAATGGGCGGTTCACGTGAAGGACGTTCCTTCGTCTGATCTGAAGGCGGTCCTGCACTCCAAGCGAGCGAACATCTACTACCTGGAACATTGCCGGGTTCTAGTTCATGGCGGCAGAGTTGAGTACGTGACCGACCAGGGCAAGCAGCAGCTGTACTGGAACATTCCAATTGCAAATACCACCTCGGTGCTGCTTGGAACGGGACCCTCTGTTACTCAAGCAGCGATGCGGGAGCTGGCCAAAGCCGGTGTGCTGGTTGGCTTTTGCGGTGGCGGGGGCACTCCGCTTTTCACAGCTAACGAGGTCGACATCGAAGTTGCCTGGTTCTCACCGCAAAGCGAATACCGCCAGACTGAGTACCTGCAGCAATGGGTACGCTTCTGGTTTGACGACGGGGAGCGCCTGAATGCGGCCAAGCTGTTTCAGCTTGCGCGCCTGAAACGCGTTTGTCAGACATGGTCTCGTCGGCGTGAAGAAGGCGCGTTTGGAATCGTACAGGCGTCGTTGGAAGAGGCAGCGAATGCCTCAATGGTCGCCATCCGCTTGGCGCCGAACACAGCTTCGCTGTTGATTGAAGAAGCACGGTTATCCAAGAGCCTCTTCAAACTTGCATCCCGTGCAACCCAGTATGGTGAGTTCACGCGCGCTAAACGTGGCAGCGGTAGCGACCCGGCCAACCGTTTCCTTGATCACGGGAATTATCTGGCCTACGGACTGGCGGCGACCGCGACCTGGGTGCTGGGCTTGCCTCATGGTTTGGCGGTGCTGCACGGCAAGACAAGACGCGGTGGTTTAGTGTTCGACGTCGCTGATCTGGTAAAGGACGCAGTGATTCTGCCGCAAGCATTCATCTCTGCTGCGCGCGGCGATACCGGACAGGAGTTTAGGCGCGCCTGCATCGAGCAGTTGACTCGCAGCGAATCGCTGGATTTCATGATAGACACACTCAAGCAGGTCGCAAGTGATCGGAGCGTGCCGGAATGAACGTGCTCCTGATCTCGCAATGTGACAAGCGGGCACTGACCGAAACCCGGCGCGTTCTCGATCAGTTCGCCGAACGGCGCGGCAGCCGCACATGGCAGACGCCGATCACTCAGGCTGGCCTGGAAACGCTGCAGCGCCTGCTGCGCAAGACCGCACGAAAGAACACTGCGGTAGCCTGCCACTGGATTCGAGGTCGCGATCACAGCGAACTGCTGTGGATCGTCGGAGACGCTAGCCGGTTCAACGAAGAAGGGGCCGTTCCAACCGATACGACGACGCGCGATATTCTGAGAAACAAGGACGAGAACGACTGGCATCACCTGGAAGACATCCATCTGCTGTCGGCTTTGGCCGCGCTGCTGCATGACCTCGGCAAAGCCAGCATCGCATTTCAGGAGCGGCTGCATGGCAAGCGTCAGGAGCGCAACCAGTACCGCCATGAATGGGTTTCGCTGCGGCTGTTCCAGGCTTTCGTAGGGGGCAGCGCTACCGACGAGGCCTGGCTATGCCGACTCGCTGCGCCTACCCCTGACGACGACGTCAGCTGGACAGCGCCGGGGCGCTTTCAGCGCGACGGCTTGGATGCCGGCTGCGATCGTCCGTTTACTGCTTTGCCGCCACTGGCTCAGGCAATTGCCTGGCTGGTTGTGACCCATCACCGCCTGCCGATGATTCCGTCGAGAGAGGAGGATGGGGTCCAAAGGTGGCTGGGCGCTCGCGCCCGCACATTCAATCCGGCCTGGTTGGAGTCCCCGCTGTCGCTCGTTGAGCACGACTGGAACGAGCGCGGCCAACCCGCAACACCGGAGCAACGCAAACCCTATTGGGACATCGCAGGCGATCTTCCTGTCACGCAACCGAAGTGGCGCGCTCAAGCCGCCCGCACTGCGAAAGCGCTGCTGAAGCTGTGCGAGCGCCGTGGACGCGACTGGTTGGACAACCCGTACGTTATGCATCTTGCACGACTGAGTTTGATGTTGGCGGATCACTACTATTCGTCATTGCCTGCGGATTCGCCTAAACGCACGCAGGGCGACAACGGCTATGCCCTGTACGCCAATACCGACCGCGATGGCACGATGAAGCAGCCACTGGACGAGCATCTGCTGGGTGTTGCCCGCGATGCGCGCCTGATCACTCACGCATTGCCGGCATTCGAGCAACACCTGCCGCGGATCGTACGTCACCGTGGCCTGCGCAAGCGCAGCGGCCCCGGCAGATTCGCATGGCAGGACAAGGCGGCGGACACCGCCGATGCGCTGCGTGATGCGGCCCGGGAGCAGGGTGCGTTCATCATCAACATGGCCTCAACCGGCTGCGGTAAGACCCTGGCCAACGCGCGCATCCTGTATGCGCTGGCCGATCCGCAGCAGGGCCTGCGCGCCACCTACGCACTGGGCCTGCGCACGCTGACGCTGCAGACCGGCCGAAGCTATCGCCACGACCTGCACCTGAGCGAAGCCGAACTGGCCATCCGCGTCGGCGGCTCGGCCAGCCGCGCCCTGTTCGAATACTACGAGCGCAGAGCGGAAGTTCAGGGCTCCGCCTCGATCCAGGCCCTGATCGAAGAGGACAGTCACGTCCTGTACGAAGGCAACACTGACAGCCACCCATTGCTGTCCCGCGCACTGCACGACCCGAGCATCGGCAAGCTGCTGTCCGCCCCGATGCTGGTCTGTACCGTGGACCATCTGGTCCCCGCCACTGAATCGACACGCGCTGGCCGCCAGATTGCGCCGATGCTGCGCTTGATGAGCAGCGATCTGATACTGGACGAGCTGGACGACTACGACATCGCGGACCTGCCGGCGCTGACGCGGCTGATGCACTGGGCCGGTCTGCTCGGCGCTCGCGTAATTCTCTCGTCCGCGACGATGCCGCCGGCCTTGCTCGAAGGCATGTTCATGGCTTACCGCGCCGGTCGCATCCACTACGGACACAGCCGGGGCGCCGACGGTGGGCAGCGTGCCGAACAGAGCGCTATTCCCTGCCTGTGGGTCGACGAGTTCGGCGTGCAACACACGCCGTGCACCGGCAACCCGGCATTTTCCAAGGCGCACGAGCGATTCTCCCAGAACCGCGCCAAGCAGCTCGCAGAGCTTGAGCCGCTACGCCGCGGTGAATTGCTGCCGCTGCGGATCACCGGACGCAAGCCCGAACAGATTGGTGCGGAATTCGCCGAGCACCTGAGAGATGCCTGCCTGCGCTTGCACAACGACCACGCTGATAGCTGCCCGGTCAGTGGCAAACGCGTGAGCTTCGGTGTGGTCCGCATGGCCAACATCGAGCCGCTGGTCAGCGTTGCCGAAGCGCTGTTTCAGTTAGGAGTGCCGGACGGTGTTCGCCTGCATCTGTGCGTCTATCACGCACGCTTTCCGCTGGTCCAGCGTTCTGCCATTGAGCATCAGCTCGATGCCGCCTTCAACCGGCGCCAGACCGAGGCTGTCTATCACCTGCCGCAGATCCGCACGGCCATCGACGCGCACCCCGAACGGAATCATGTGTTTGTCGTCCTCGCCTCGCCGGTCTGTGAAGTCGGCCGCGATTGGGACGCCGACTGGGCCATTGCCGAACCGTCCTCGATGCGATCACTGATCCAGCTCGCTGGCCGTGTCCAGCGCCATCGCGGCCAGCCGCCTGTACGGCCCAACATGCTGATCTTCGATGCCAACCTGCGCCACTTCCGGTATCTGGGCCAGGACCAGCCGGCCTTCATCCGCCCCGGCTTCGAACAGGCCCACGCACCCGCGACGCATCGTTTTAGATTGGAAAGCCACCGGCTGGGAAAACTGCTGGACGCCGACGACTACCAGACCATCAGCGCCATTCCCCGCATCCAGCCGCATGCGCCGCTGCGGCCGAAACAACGCCTTGCCGATCTGGAACACGCGCGCATTCAGGATTGCATGCTGCCGCAAGCCGAAGACGCCCCGGCGTCGTCCCGAAGGGCTGTGCCCCGCAGGGAAATGAATGCCGCCAGTGCCTGGCAATTCCCGCAGGCTGCACTCACCGGCATGCTGCCGCAGCAGCAGCCCTTCCGTGACGATCCGCTGCCGTCCGTGGTGCTGGCCTTCCTGCCGGATGAAGACGAAGAGCGGCTGGTATTACACCGAGTGGAAGACAAGCCGGGACGGCACAGCGGCAAGCTCTACGTCGAAGTCGACGGCAGCCAGCGGCACGATGTCGAACTGAAGATCGGCCTGCGTATCTCGCCCTGGGGCCAGCATGACCTGATGACCCTGCTGATCGAGCAGGCCGAAGACCTCGACCTGTCACTTCAGCGCTGTGCCGAAAAGATGGCGACGGTGGAAGTGCCAAAAAAAGGTGACCAGGGGTGGAATATTCATCCATTGTTGGGAGTATCGACTTTCCGCTGACACGCCTTGTACCCATTGCGATTCAGCGTCGACAACAACCGTGACAGGGTTGAAAAGGAGGGAGGCAAGAATGGCGACAAATGAGTTTTCGACAGCCCGGCCAACAGGAGGGGGATATGCCATCACTCTCTGACAGAGCCAACGTATTTCGTGCATCAATCGCTGAGTTCATCGACCTGCGCCGCGACGCCAAGCTCAAAGGCGAGGACGATCCCGACGTAGCCGCAAGGTACGCGTATGGCACCTGGCTCGCTGACGCGGCACGCCGTGTCAGCCAGATTCAAGCTGTCACACATGTCCTGAAGGCCACGCACCCCGACGCACGCGGTACCAACCTGCACGTCGACCCGGCAACGCTGCCCCAGCATGCGGAGATCGGCACCCATACACTGGGTTCCGACTATGCCGAAGACGTGGTCGGCAATGCCGCGGCGCTGGACGTCTTCAAGTTCCTGAAAGTGGAGGTTGACGGCCGTCGCCTGTTCGACTGGATGCAAGCGAACGACCCTGATCTGCGCCGGGCGCTGCATGCCGATGCCGAAACGGCTGACGCCTGGATGGGCGCCTTCAGCGCCCTTGTCCGCGCGGAAGGCCAACCGGCCTCGCATGAAGCCGCCAAGCAGCTGTATTGGTGCGTCGGTGAAACACCCGCTGAGGACGCCAGTTACCACCTGCTGCAGCCGATGTTCTCCAGCAGCCTCGCTCATGCCGCGCACGCGGACATCAACGCGGCGCGCTTCGGCGACGACAACAAGGCCGCGCGGCAGGCGTTCCGGGACAAGAAGGCATCGGAAACGCCCTACCGCGAGTATCGGGGTCTGGTGGTACGCAAGCTCGGCGGCACCAAGCCGCAGAACATCTCCCAGCTCAACAGCGAGCGCGGCGGCGTCAATTATCTGCTGGCCTCGCTGCCGCCCAGCTGGGAGCGCGAGCGGCCCAGGGCCTTGTTGAAGATCGATTCGGCATTCGACCGCTTCGCGTACTTCGAAGGCGTGCGCCATCTGATCAGGACCCTCGCGGAGTTCCTGCTGTCCGACCCGCCTGCCAATGCGGAGACGCG
>JBFJJW010000174.1:0-6670 GCA_041612095.1 Solimonas sp.
GGCAGATTGCCGTAGCTGAAGTCGGTAAGGCCAACCTCGTCGAACGCGATCGTGATGCCCGCGTCGTCCTGGCCTATGTCGCTCTGGAACACGCCCTCAAAGTTTCCGTATGAGTGAGACCAAGTGTAGGAACCCCCGAAGAACAGCTGCTGGCTGAACTGATGATCGGCCGTCAGCTCGAGGGCATGGTACTTGCGCTTGGCGCGCGGCAGCCCCAGCTGCTCAGCGCTGAAGGTCACGGTCTCCTTCGTACCGTCTCCGTCAAAATCATCGGTAAGCGTTACCGACTCGCCCGGATTGAACAGGAAGTACGCGAAGGTATCGGTGGCAGGATCAAAGAAGGAGGAGTCCTCCACCGCACGCTGCAGCTTGCGGTAGATGTACTTCGCGCCAATGACCGTCTTGTCGGTGATCGCAGTCTCCAACCCGACAATCATCTCGTCCTGGAACATCGGCTTGATATCCGCATCAACCGATGCCGCTGGGTCCGGCACCGAACCGTCGGAGTAGAACCGGGTCGACCCGACCTGGGGCCCGAGAATCGGGGTGTCGTCCGCATTCGTGCCCTGGAGCTCATAGAACTCCTCACTGAAGATTTCACCACCCGCGAACCGGATATTGGTGTTGGTGGCAATCGGCATGGTGTAGCGACCGGCATTGGCGAACAGCTTGGTGCGACCATCGCCATTGAGGTCGTACGTCAAGCCAAAGCGCGGGGTGATCTGCGTATCGAAGCCCAGGAACTCCTGTCCATTCTTGTTGAAGTTCTCGAGCGTCTCGTTACGTATCCCGAGCACCACCAGCAACTTGTCAGTGACCTGCCAGCTATCTTCGATGTAGAAGGCGGTCAGCTTCTCCTCAAAGCTGCCATTCACACTGTAGTTGCGTGCTCGCGCCAGCTCGGTCACGCCCGGCGGCACCGTGCCGCCATTGCAGCACGCGGCACCCGGGGTGGCATCGATGTAGCGATAGAAAATCCCGCCCTGATACTCAACCAAAGTCTCGGATACGTTCTCTTCGTAGTCAAAACCGGCCTTCAGCGTGTGGCGGCCGAACATGCTGTCGGTAAACCACGTGAAGTCCAGGCGATAGCCGTCGCGAGTGTCATCAGTCGCCTCATCGAAGCTGACCGACGGGTCCCAGCAGCCCAGCGGATTAACCACACCACCGCGGGCATCAATGATGATCGCGCAGCGCGCTCCGGTGTTGGCGTCGCGCGCGGCTGACGCCGTGGTGCGCTCGCTCTTGCCGTACAAGGCCGACACCACCAGGTCATCGGTCAGCTGACCGACGTAGCGGAGAATCTGCGTCTGGCCGCCCAGTTCCTGAGTGCCGCGGGTAACCAGACCGCCTATCTGACCATTGCCACCCAAGCTCGAGTCATAGTCGTAGGTCAGCACATCGGTTTCGGTCTTGTCTCTGAAGTAGGTGTACTCCATAGAGTGGCCGTCAACGATATTCCAGTCGATCTTTGCACCATAGAACGGGTCGGAATCGTCTTGCTCACTGAACTTCGTGGAGCCAAGGGCCCCGTCGGTCGCTACGTCACGCAGGTTCACGAACGCGTAGGCGTAGAGGGTGTCCCGAATGATGGGACCGCCGGCATCGACGTTGACCTGCCACTCCTGGCGATAGTCGCGGCGGTTATCGATGCGGAAGTCACCGTTCGGCAACCGCACAGTCGGGCTGTCGGTCCGCAGGCTATCGGGTTCAAAGTAAGCGTTGCCGCTGAATGCCCAGACGTTGGTACCGCGCTTGGAAACGGCGTTGACCACGCCGCCCAGGGAGCGCCCGAACTCCGTCGAGTAGCCGCCGGTACGTACTTCGAATTCCCGGAAGAACTGGAAGGGCACCGTGGCGCCACCCAGGAAGTTTCGGAAATCGGTGATGTTGAAGCCGTTCAGGTAGAAGGTGTTCTCACCCGGAGAGGAGCCTCCGAACGAAATCAGCGGCCTGCCCGACTGCGACGTAAAGCGGTTATCGCCTTCGGTGGTACCCGGAGCGAGCAACGCTACGGCCTGAATATCGCGAGCAATTGGCATGCTCTCGATACGCTCAATGCTGATGCGGGTTACCGACTCAGTCTGCGAAATGTCGACGGGGGCGATAGCAGAGCCGGTGACGGTGATGTCATCAAGCTGCGTGGCGCCAGCGTCGGCAGTCTGAAAGCGTACATTCACGCCCGCGCCAACCCCGACGGAAACGGCCTGCACGGACTTTTGCCCAGAGGATGTGGTCTGAGTGACCTCGTAGTTGCCCACGGGCACTGCGGAGAATCTGAACGATCCGCCCGTAGCGGTCACCGAGCGCGAGTAGCCCGTATCAGCGCTCTTCAGCTCTACCGTCGCTCCGTCAGCTGCAGAGCCGTAAACATAGCCGTCAACGTTACTCTGGGCCAGCGCAGCGGGCGCCAAAGTCAAAGCGGCAAGGGCGGAGCAGAGGGCCAATAACGCTGCCCATATGCTCTTCATTGTGACGTTTGTACGTCGTGTCGGCAGACTACTCGTTGCCATCGGATTCACTCCCTGTAGCGCAGTTAGAACAACTGGTCGACAGTCAGATTGACCTACGCCAGCCCCTCGGTCTTCTACATCCCTGATCGAGATTAGTCTCGGCTGGAGAAGCACGTCAAGAAACTGCAATGAAACTGGGGGAAACCCACTAAGTGCCTGTTGCGGCGCAGCATTTTGACTGCGGCGATTACGCACCGGATGCAGCCGGATTTGACCCACGCCGGGGCGTCCTGCGCCCAAAATGACCGGTGAGAATCGCGGGGACGAACGCGCGGAGATGCAGCGTGTGCGCGTAGGAGATGGTGCCGGCAGCAGGAATCGAACCCGCGACCCCCTGATTACAAATCAGGTGCTCTACCAACTGAGCTATGCCGGCGCGGACGCGATTGTAGCCGAGCGGGCTGGCACACTACGCGTCTTCTGCGACAAAACTTTCATGAGCGAAATCGAACTACACCGCAAGCTGCTGGGGGATCGCGCGCGCAATGTCGCGTTTCATGCCGCCCTGCAGCGACTCATCAAGCCGGGCACCACGACGGTTCTGGACATCGGCGCCGGCACGGGATTCCTCAGCTTCCTGGCCCGCCGCCTGGGCGCGGCGCACTGCACGCTGCTGGAGTACACGGACGCGCTGGAACTCGCCGAACAGCTGGCGCGCCGTAATCGCATTGACGGCCTCAGTTTTGTACGCACGCACTCCAGCGAATTCCGGCGCAAGCTCGCCGTCGATCTGGTGGTGACGGAGACACTGGGCAACTTTGCGCTCGAGGAAGGCTTTCTGGAGACCGCCGTCGATGCGCGTCGCTTCCTCAAACCTGGCGGCAGCATCATTCCCGCGAAGCTGACGCAGTTCGTCGCGCCCGTGCTCAGCCCGCGCCTGCAGCAGGCGCTCGATGTCTGGCCCACCGTGGGGTTTGATCTCGATCTGGTGCCGGCACGCAATATTTCGCTGAACAACATGTACGTGAAGCAATTACAGCCAGATGATCTTGGGGGTGATGCGCGCCGCGTCCAGATTTGGGATGCGCTGGATCTGCGGCCGGAGGCCAAGGCCCCCAACAGCCGGCGCAGCCGCACGCTGCGCTGGAAGGCTGCGGATATCGGCTCGCGGATCGAGGGCTTTGCCCTGTGGTGGGAAACCGAACTGCTGGAGGACATCAAACTGTCGACATCGCCCTTTGAGGCTCCTACGCATTGGGAGCAGATCTATCTGCCGCTGATTGACGCTGCGGAGCTCGAAGACAGCGACATGCTGGAGCTGACGATCACCTGTGATACCCGCCCGGACGTAGGTGTGCGCCTGCAGTGGCGCACGCGGGTGCTGCGCGGTGAAGCAGTCAGGCAGGATCAGTCACAGGACAGCTTTCGCGGGCAACTCTAGGGCCGCGTCAGCCGATCCAGCTGCGTGAGATAGATTAGCGCCGCCTCGCGCGTCTCCCCGCACATTTCGGTATTGGGCTGCAGATTGCCGCATACCGCCGGCCGCCGCGGATCGCCAAACAGTTCGCAGCGCAGATCGGCGGTCAGATGCAGGCAGCGCACGCCGGCCGGCTTTCCGTGGGGCATGCGCGGTAGCGGTGACGAGATCGAGGGCGCGATGCAGCAGGCACCACACCCGGCGCGGCAATTCATCGCCATTCGATCCACCCCGGACGACCGCTGGCGGCGCGGCCATCCATCTCCTGCCCGCAATCCTTTAGCATTGCGCCGTCTTTGGCATCACGTATCTCATGAATCGCATTCTGCAAGATCTGGTCAGCCTGCTCGACCTCGAAGCGCTGGAGCTCAACCTGTTCCGCGGACAGTCCCGTGACTTGGGCGGCAAGAGCGTGTTCGGCGGGCAGGTCATCGGTCAGGCGCTGGTCGCCGCCAGCCGCACGGTCGAAACCTCGGTGCCACACTCCTTGCACGCCTACTTCCTGCGGCCCGGGGACATGGCGCTGCCGATAGTCTACGAAGTCGAGCGCCTGCGTGACGGCAACAGCTTCACCGCCCGGCGCATCCAGGCGGTACAGAACGGCAAGCCGATACTCGCGATGATCGCCAGCTTCCAGAAGCAGGAGGACGGACTCGAACATCAGGTCGCGATGCCGGATGTTCCACCCCCCGAGAAGCTGCAGACCTTGCGCGAACACTACGACGCCTGGACCGACGAGTTCCCGGACCTGCCCGAGCGCATTTATCACTCGCTGATGCGCGAGCTTGCCATCGAGTTCAAGCCGGTGAATCCCTGGAATCCGCTGAAGCCGGTCGTCGACACCCCGCGGCAGGCCTATTGGTTCCGCGCCGCCGGCAAGCTGCCGGACAACCCGATGCTGCATCGCTGCGTGCTGGCCTACGCCTCAGACTTCAACCTGCTGTCGACCGCGCTACGTCCGCACGGCCAGTCATGGTTTTCCAGCCACATGGCGGTCGCCAGCGTCGATCACGCGCTGTGGTTCCACCGCGACGCCCGCGTCGACGACTGGCTGCTGTACAGCATGGACTCGCCCACGGCGCAAGGTGCGCGCGGCCTGTCGCGCGGCCAGATCTTTGATCGCCAGGGGCGTCTGGTCGCCAGCGTGGCGCAGGAAAACCTGATGCGCCAGCTGCCCGATAGCTGACCTTTTTCATACCTCTCCAGGAGTTTTCCCATGTTCAAGCGCCTGCTGGTGCTGGTGGTGGTCGTTGTTGCCCTGATCGGCTTCTATCTGGCAACCGATCGATTGGCCCCGGAAACCATGGCGGCCGGCACCGTGAAACTGCAGCGCGGCCTCGCGGGCATGACCGCCAAGCAGGTCAGCATTCCCGGTTTCGACATCGCCTACCTCGAAAGCGGCGAGGGTGAACCGCTGGTGATGGTGCACGGCATTGGCGCCGACAAGGACAATTTCACGCCGGTGGCCGGCCTGACCAAGGGCCTGGGGCGCAGCATTGCCCTGGACATGCCCGGATTTGGCGACAGCAGCAAGCCAGCGGATGGCGACTACAGCATCCCCGCTCAGGTCGAACATCTGCGCGCATTCCTCGATGCACTGGAGATTCCGGCAGCGCATCTGGCCGGCAGCTCCATGGGCGGCATGATCGTCGCCAGCTTCGCCGCCAAGTATCCGGAACGCAGCAAGAGTCTGTGGCTGCTGGCGCCGGCTGGCGTGGCGACGGCGCCCGAGGCCGGCGTGCGCAAGGTGCATCGTGAAACCGGCGAACTGCTGCTGTTCGCGCAGACCCCCGAACAGTTCGAACGCGTGCTGGACACGGTATTCGCGCAGCGCCCCCCGCTGCCCTGGAGCGTGCGCCAGCAGCTGGCACGTCGCGCGGTGGCGAACTATCCGCTGCACAAGCGCATCTTTGAGGAGATCAGCGATCACTACACCGCATGGGCGCTGGAGCCGCAGGTCACCGACCTGGAGACGCCGACACTGATCGTATGGGGCGATCAGGACCAGGCGCTGGATGTCGGCGGCGGCGCCATACTCAAGGGCCTGATGGCGAATGCCGAGCTGATCGTCCTGCCCGGCGTCGGCCACCTGCCGATGCTGGAAAAGCCCTTCCGCGCCGCTCGCGACTACAAGGCCTTCCGCGAGCGCCTCGCGACCACACATTGATGCCGTCAGGCGCAGCCGACCTCCGGCGACAGAGCCGATGATTTCCGCGGCCAGCGTCACGCTGCGGCGCGGCTCGCGCGCCTTGCTGGATGGGGTTTCGTTCACGATCTACCCCGGCTGGCGGGTGGGCGTGGTGGGTCGCAACGGCACCGGGAAGTCCAGCCTGTTTGCGCTGATCCTCGGCGAACTGTCGTGCGACGCCGGCGAGATGCAGGTCTCCAGGCAGCTGTCGATTGCCACCGTCGCGCAGGAAACGCCGGCGCTGTCCGATGCCGCCATCGAGTTCGTGCTGGACGGCGACGCCGAGCTGAGAGCGCTGGAACAGCAGCTGGTCAATGCCGAAGCGCAACACGACGTCGCGCGCATCGCGCGGCGGCACGATCGGCTCGCCGCCATCGGCGGCTATGCGGCGCGCGCGCGCGCCGGCCGCCTGTTGCATGGCCTGGGCTTTGCGGCAGACCAGCAGACGCAGGCCGTCGCCGACTTCTCCGGCGGCTGGCGCATGCGCCTGAATCTCGCGCGCGCGCTGATGTGCCGCTCGGACCTGCTGCTGCTCGACGAGCCCACCAATCA
>JBFJJW010000175.1:0-6627 GCA_041612095.1 Solimonas sp.
ACTCACAGCCACCGGCCGGCGCACCGCCGGAGAATCCGCCGGCGGCTGCGGTGGCGCGCTGTGAAGGTGATGCACAACCTGACTACAGCCGCGTTTCACTGCCTGGCGGTGTATCGCCGTTGCCGGGGCCGCAGGCGTTGTATCTGCCGCCGCCACGCGCACCGCAACTGGAGAACCGCGGTGTGTGGCAGGCACTGCCGATACTGATTTCCGGCGCGTCCAGCTACCGCTGCGGTGAGTTCG
The DNA here is from genome assembly GCA_041612095.1 of Solimonas sp. GTDB lineage: Bacteria > Pseudomonadota > Gammaproteobacteria > Nevskiales > Nevskiaceae > Solimonas. Next base: position 244 of record JBFJJW010000175.1, read on the forward strand.
TCTATCAGGACTGGTTGTTCGACGACCACGGCGCTGCAGGCCTGACCGATCCCAACGACGGACAAGGGGCGACGGCCTACCTGTTCTCGCCCAAGGCCGGCACGCTGACCTATCCCACCGATCCGGTGTATGCCAACAACGCGGCGGATCTGGTGGAGTTCCGGGTCAAGCCACTGGCCGACGCCACGGCATTCCGGCTGACGCTGGGCGCGCTGCAGGATGCGGACACGCTCGCCTTCACGGTGGCCATAGGTTCATCCAGCACGGCGGTCGACTGGCCCCATTCCGCCAATGTCCGCTCGCCCGCAGAATTGTTCCTGACCGTACACGGGCAGACTGCCGAACTGGTGAACGCCGGCAGTGGCGCGGCCATCACACCGGCCCCTACGGTGACGGTTGATCTGGAGCGGCAGCAGGTTGAAGTACGAGTGGCGCATACCGCCTGGAACCCGGAGCGCGGAGTCGTGCGCTTGGCCGCAGGTCTGGGACTTTGGGACGAAGCGGCAGGCCGCTATCTGCAAGCCGCGCCAACTGCCACAGCTACCACGCCGGGCGGTGCCTCGGTTACCGGCGCGGCGCTGTTCAATGTTGCCTTTCGCGCACAGGAGCCGGCGCCGGACTTCACCGTCTTCAGCGGCCGCAGCATTGCCGATGCCGCGGTGCTGGCACGCGCGCAGGCCCACTGGTGGCGTGAACGCCTGCAGGCCGATGCGCTGCGCATTGGCGACATCAGCGCCTTTCATGCCGAGGTTGATTTTGGCCGGCTGCAGGACCGCGTGCTGGACGATAGCGCGGTGCCCACCAGCGGGCATATGAATCGCATACACGCCAGCCGCTATGTGTTTGGCCAAGGCGTGGACTACGCGCGCGAATGTGGCGGCATCTCGCCGATCTACCCTTGCGACGGCGCGATGATCGGCCAGCTGCAACCCTATTCGATCTACATACCTGCGACTCCCGCGCCGGAATCCGGGTATGGGCTCACGCTGCTGCTGCACGCGCTATCTGCGAACTACAACCAGTACCTGAGCTCGCGTCATGCCAGCAGCCTCGGCGATCGCGGCACCGGCAGCATCGTCATCACGCCGGCGGCGCGCGGCCCGGACGGCTACTACAAGGACACCGCGGAGGCCGATGTGTTCGAGGTCTGGGCGGATGTTGCCAGGCGCTATCCGCTGAACCCGGACTGGACCGCAATCACCGGCGTATCGATGGGCGGCTTTGGCACGTTCCGCCTGAGCACGCGCTACCCGGACCTGTTTGCGCGCGCAATGACCATCGTCGCCAGCGCGGTGGAGTACGAGGACACGCTGATTTCCCTGCGCAATGTGCCGCTGATGATGTGGACCTCGACGCTGGACGAATTGCAGCCCATCGTGCTCACCGAGCCCTCCGTTGAAGCCGCGCTGGCCCTGGGCTTGAGGCTGGACGCCTACCGCTTCGAGACCTGGGACCATCTCACGCCGTCGACCAACGATTACTACGCGCCTGCCGTCGCGTTTCTCGGCGACGCCCGGGTGGAGCGCAATCCGGCCCATGTCAGCTACGTGATCAACACCGAGGAAGACTTCGAGCGTGCGGATGTCGTCGCCCGCGGCGCGTATTGGGTTTCCGGCGTCGAGCTGCGCGAGCCCAGCGTGCTTCGAGGCGAGATCGATGTGCGCTCCAGCGGCTTCGGCCTCGGCGATCCCGTTCCGCAGTCCGTCGTGCAGAGCAGCGATGTCCTCAGTGGCGGCTACCATGAACCCGCGCCCTACACCCGCCGACTGCTGGAATGGCTGGAGGCCCCAGCGGCAGCGCCGGAGGATGCGCTGGTCATTCGCACGCGCAATGTTGCGGCGCTCACCATCGACCCGGCGCGCGCAAGAATCAGCTGCAACGCGGCCATCGAGATCGACAGCGATGGCCCGGTGGAGGTTCGGCTCAGCGGCTGCGCGCCCTAACGCGGGTGTTCCCTGGCAGCGAGGCGATCCCGGCTGACGCCCGCCGCTGAGCAGCGTTTGTAGGGGAAACACAGACCGCTGCAAGGCGATCTTTACTACTTCGCCCGCGGGGCAATGCGCGCATAATTTGCCCATTACGGTCGGCACTTGGCGCCGAACACCCTGGGGAGAGGTTATGAAGTCGATTTCGTACAAGGGCTGGCTATCGATGCTGGTCATCGCGGGAGCATTGGCCGGTTGCCAGTCCTCCGAGCCGCCACGCACCAGCGGTGGCTCAAAAGCACCGCCGGTTTCGCGCTACGACATGGCCAACCGCTGCTTCGTGCTCAAGACCAACGGCGCGTACACCGTGCGCAATGGCGCCAACTTCATCGCCAACGGCAGCGACGCCGCCAGCGCCGAGCGTTTCTACATGAAGCCCTCGGGGCTTGGCCGCTATCTGTTCTACACCGCTGACCGCATGCTGATGACCGGCAACGGTTCGGCGGTCAGCGCACAGGCCACACCGGACGATGGCTCGGACTGGACCGTCGAGGGCGATGGTGGCCGCTATACCGCCACGGTGCTGGGCCAGTCGCTGGCCACCGATGGCGCCGGCAAGCTGCTGCAGGGCGGCAGCGCGGCGGTGCTGAGCTTCGAGCCGGCTGACGGCTGCAGCGAGTACCCGGAAATGCCGGTCGGCATCGATGCGCCGACCTTCAAGAACAAGAGCGCGCAGACGCCGGTGATCGGCTTTGCCGAGGTGCATGCGCACATGGCCATGGGCTCGGACATGTCGGATGGCACCGGCGACCGCGGCCCGTCCGCCGGTGGCGTGATGTACGGGCATGCCATCAACCGCTTCGGCGTTCCCGCAGCGCTGGACAATTGCATAGAGATGCATGGTCCGGAGGGCATCCTCAGCGCCGAGAACATCATCCTCGATCTGGATCCCACGCAGACCCACGATACCGTGGGCTGGCCGACGTTCATCGGCTGGCCGCAGAAAGACTCGATGCTGCATCAGCAGATGTATTACCGCTGGGTGGAGCGCGCCTACAAGGCGGGTCTGCGCACCATGTCCGTTCATGGGACCAGCATCGAGGCCCTGTGCAACATCGCCCAACTGACCTTGGGTGACAAGCAGGCCGACTGCGTGGACATGGGCGTGGGCACCAAGCAGGTCGAGTACCTGTACGACATGGAGAAGTACATCGACGCCCAGGAAGGCGGCCCGGGCAAGGGCTGGTTCCGCATCGTCAAGGACCCCGCCGAAGCGCGAACGGTGATTGCGGACGGCAAGCTCGCGGTCATCCCCGGGCTGGAGTTCTCCAACATCTTCCATTGCCGCGTGCAGTTCCTGCCTGGCGGCGGCGAGATCAGCGATTGCACCAAGGAAGACATCGACCGCGAGATCGACGAAGTCTGGGAGCTGGGCGTACGCCAGGTGTTCCCGTATCACGACGTCGACAGCGCGCTCGGCGGCACCGGCATCTTCAGCTCGGTGCTGAACTATGTCGGCTTCACCGACACCCTCGGCTTCTGGAAGACCTACCCCTGCGAAGACGGCGGCGAAGGTCCGAACTTCTTCTACGAAGCCGGCGCGGTCATGGAAACCGCGGCCATCACCGAGTTCACCGACCCCATCACCCAGATCATTACCGACCTCGCGAACGGCGTGCTGCCGGTCTATGGCCCAGGGCGCCAGTGCAATGCGCGTACCGTAACCGATCTCGGCAAGTACGCCATCGACAAGATCATGAAGAAGGGTTTCATACTTGATATCGATCACGCCGAGATCAAGAGCAAGCAGTACATGCTGGACGAGGCCAAGAAGCTGACGCCGAACTACCCGATGGTTTCGGGTCACGGTGGTCACGGTGGCATCAACAATGCCCAGGCCGAGCAGATGATTCGCCAGGGCGGCATCATTTATCCGGCATTGCCTAACGGCAAGGACTTCGTCGCCTTCCTGCAGAAGATGAAGCCGATCTGGCAGAACTCCGGCACCGAGCGGCCGCTCTCGGTGGGCTATGGCGCTGATGCCAACGGCTTGCGCACCCTGCCGGGGCCGCGCGGCGCGGGCACCGAGCCGATCCAGTATCCGTTCACGCTGTTCCAGGGTCCGGGCTGGGGGCCGCAGTTCGCTGCCGCCGGCATCGCGCCGCTGAAGGTGGAGATGCTGTCGATTCCGGGCGGGCAGAGCTGGAACATGGATGAAGTCGGCATGGCCAACTATGGCCTCGTGGCCGACATCGTCGAGGAAGTGCGCATCGAAGGCGGCGAAGAAGCCACCACGGCGCTCTACAACTCTGCCGAAACCTTCCTGCAGATGTGGGAGCAGACGCTGCAGGCTTCGGCCTCGGCTCGGCAGAATCCGACGCCCTAAGCGGCACTTGAACGGCAGCTGATGTCAGCGTCCACGGGCATGCGCTTGAGTGCTCGTGGGCGTGGCGCACTGGCGCTGGCGGCGCTGATGCTGCCCGCCACGGCCACCGCCCACGGCTTTGGCCGTCTCTACAACCTGCCGGTGCCGTTCTGGCTCTACGCCTGGGCAGCCGGCGCAGCCTTGCTGCTGTCCTTCGTAGTGGCGGCGTACTTCGCAACTGCGGCCATCCCGGAGCCCGAACGCCGAGTGCGCAAGGTCCAGAGCGGCGTCGGCATGGGTTCGCTGCAGCGGCTGTTACCGGCGCTGAAGCTGCTCAGTGTCGGCATGCTGCTGCTCAGCATCGCCACCGGCTGGTGGGGCAATCGCGACCCCTACCGCAACTTCAGCATGACCTTCTTCTGGGTCGTGTTCCTGCTGGCGTTTACCTACTTCACCGCCGTGTTCGGCAACCTCTACGCCGCGATCAATCCCTGGCGGGTGCTGACGGATGCGCTGGGCCGGCTGTGGCGCGGATACGCCGGCGGACGCTTGCGCTACCCGGAGCGCCTGGGAATGTGGCCGGCGCTGGCGCTGTACATGGCGCTGATCTGGTTCGAACTGTTTGGCCATGGCAAGCCTTTTCCACTGGCGTCGATGTTGTTCGGCTACAGCCTGCTCAATCTGTTCGGCGTGTGGCTGGTCGGCTCCGCGGCGTGGTTCCGTCACTGCGAGCTGTTCTCGGTGTACCTGAGATTGATCGGCCTGATGGCACCGCTGCGCTGGCAACGGGGCGACCCCGATCGAGCGATCCGCCTGCATGGGCGCGCACCCTTCGCCGGACTGATGGAGCAGCGCCCGCAGCGTCTCAGCAGCGTGATCTTTGCATTGGCCATGCTGTCCACGACGGCGTTCGATGGCCTGCGCGCCACCCAATGGTGGGTGGGCCTGTTCTGGCGCGACCCCAGCGGCATCGTTACCGCACTGGCCGGAAAGGCGCCGATCCTGGCGTATCCGGTATTGCGGCCGTGGTACATCGCCTGGGAAACGTTCTGGCTATTGGCCTCGCCGTTCATCTACCTGGGCGTCTACCTGCTCTGCATTGCGCTGGCGAAGCTGCTGACACGCAGCACGCGCTCAGTGCGAGAGCTTGCACTGGACTTCGGCTACACCTTGTTGCCGATTGCGCTGGTGTATCACATGACCCACTACGCAACGCTGGCGCTGACGCAGGGCCTGAAGATCATCAGCCTGCTATCGGACCCGTTCGGCTGGGGTTGGAACCTGTTCGGCACCGCGTCGTTGCTGCGCGCCCCGATACTGCCGAGCATGGGACTGGTGTGGCACTGCCAGGTCGGGTTGATCCTGTTCGGACACATCGTCAGTGTCTACGTGGCGCACCGCATCGCCCTGCGCATCTGGCCGCAGCGCGGCAAAGCGCTGCTGAGTCAGCTGCCGATGCTGATCCTGATGATCGCCTTCACCGTAAGCGGGCTGTGGATACTGGCGCAGCCGCTGACGGCGGAGCTGCTGCGCTAGGGTGCTACGCCGTCGCTGCCGGCTGCGTCACCGGCATCCGGTTCCGCACTGACGCCCGCTTCTCCCTCTACCGCCGCTTCATCGGCGACCTGCGCCGGCTCGGCCACCGGCCCGGCTGGCGAGGCCGCAGCCTCCGGCGCCTCAGCCTGCGCTGACACCTCGGCCTGCACCTTCTCCCCCGGGGTCGCTTCCAGCGCCTGCTTGCGCGCGATCTCCGAGCTCACAAACTGGATCCAGTTGCTGGCGGAGGCGGCGTACTTCTCACTGTCCTGCGCGGCCAGAAACGTCGTGCGCGCTTCCCTGAGCTTGCCGGCGTTAAACAAGGCCGTGCCCAGCTGCATGCGCACGGCGTTGGGGTCATCCAGATCCTTGGCCTTGAGCGCTGCCTTGTATGCCGCCACCGCATCCTCCCAGCGCCCCAGCTCGGCCTGGGCCTGACCCAGATAGGTGTAGTGCTTGGCGGCGTTGGTTTCCTCGGCCAGCTTCTTGAGCACCGGCACCTGCTGCTCGTATTCCTTGGCAAAGGACAGGGCCTGGGCAAACAGCTGCAGGTTCTCG
>JBFJJW010000176.1:0-6602 GCA_041612095.1 Solimonas sp.
AGGTAGTAGATCTTGTCCTGGCCCTCGGCCGTTCGTGCCAGATAGTCGTCCAGCGACACCAGCGTGCTTTCGGCCTGAGCCGAGGAGTGAAAACGGCAGAGCTTGGCAATGCGCTCGCGATTGGCGGGGTCCTCGACGATACCCTCCTTGAGCACCGGACCAAACAGCGCCCACACCTTGGCGTAGTCGTCCGGTCGTTGACTGGCCAGTTCGTCGAGCATGTCGAGCACGCGCTTCACCAGCGCGTTGCGAATCTTGTCGACCGTGCGGTTGCCTTGCAGCAGCTCGCGCGAAACATTCAGCGGCAGATCTGCAGTGTCGACCAGGCCGCGCACAAAACGCAGATAGGGCGGTAACAGCTCAGCCGCCTTGTCCATGATGAACACGCGCTTCACGTAGAGCTGCACGCCGTGGGCCTGATTGCGATCCCATAGCGCCTGTTCGGCATGCGCCGGGACGTACAGCAGCGACGTGTACTCCAGCGTGCCCTCGACCCGATGATGCGCCCAGCACATCGGCGCCTCGAAGTCGTGCGTCAGATGCTGATAGAACCCGCGATAGTCCTCGTCCTTCAGCTCCGCCTTCGGGCGTGCCCAGAACGCGCGCGCCTGATTCAGCGTTTCGACCTCGCCCGATGCCTTGTGCAGCCTTATCGGCAGGCCGATATGGTCGGAATACTTGCGAACCAGCGTCGCCAGTCGAGCGGGCGCCAGGAACTCGCGGTCGTCGTCGCGCAAGTGCAGGATCACTTCCGTGCCCCGCGCTTGCTTGTCGGCGCTTTCGACCGAGAACTCGCCCTCACCGTCCGACTCCCAGCGCACGGCGGAGTCATCACCGGCACGACGGCTCAGTACCGTGACCCGGTCGGCCACAATGAACGCCGAGTAGAAGCCGACCCCAAACTGTCCGATCAGCCCCGAGTCCCTCTTCTGGTCACCGGACATCGCGTCCAGAAACTTCCTGGTCCCGGATCGGGCGATGGTCCCGAGGTTCTCGATTACCTCATCACGCGACATGCCGACGCCGTTGTCGCGAACCGTAAGCGTCCCCGCGGACTCGTCGACCTGCAGTTCCACCGCCAGTTCATCGCCACCGAGCAGGTCGGGTTGATCTATGGCCAGGAAACGCAGCTTGTCGCAGGCGTCAGACGCATTGGAGATCAGTTCTCTGAGGAAAATCTCTTTGTTCGAATACAGGGAATGAATCATCAGGTGCAGCAGTTGCCGCACCTCGGTCTGAAACTCGCGCCGCTCTGCCGTCATCTCACCCACTCCTCATAGAATTTGCTTGTCCTGCCGGATGCGCCCTTTATAGGGGCCAGCCTTGCCGGTTCAAGTCCCGCTGCCGCCGCTACCCCGACAGGCCTTAGTCCAGCGTGCGGCGATAGCGCTTGACGCCGATGGCCATGACGACGCCGGTAAACAACAGCAGCGGCCACAGCTGGGGCCAGACCTCCCAGCCCGTGTAGCCCTTCAGCATGATGCCGCGCACCAGGCGCAGGAAATGCGTCAGCGGCAGCACCTCTCCGACCCACTGAGCCCAGGCAGGCATGCCCCGGAATGGGAACATAAAACCGGACAGGAGGATCGACGGCAGAAAGAAGAAGAAGCCCATCTGCATCGCTTGAATCTGGTTGCGGGCGATGCTGGAGAAGGTGATGCCGACCGTGAGATTGGCCACGATGAACACCAGTACACATGCAAGCAACAGCAGAAGCGAGCCCAGCATCGGCACGGCGAACATATAGAGCGCAGCCATCAGGATCACTGTGACCTGCACGTAGCCGACCACCACATACGGCAGAATCTTTCCGACCATGACCTCCAGGGGACGGACCGGCATGGCCATCAGGTTCTCCATCGTGCCGCGCTCGACTTCACGGGTGATGCCCAGCCCGGTCATGATGATCATCGTCATCGTCAGTATCACCCCCATCAGACCCGGGACAATGTTGTACTGGGTAATGCCCTCAGGGTTGTAAAGCCGATGCACTCGCCACGTGAACGGCTGCGCTGCAGGCACCCGTTCGGCCAGTATGCCCTTGAGATCGTGCTGCAGCGCGCTGCGGGCCAGCGGCTCCAGCGCCGCCAGCGCGTTGCTGGTGGCCGCCGGATCTGAGGCATCAGCCTGCAGCAACAACGCCGGTTGCTCACCGCGGACCATCGCTTCGCTGAAGCGCGGCGGAATCGTCAGCACAAACTGAACCTCTCCAGCCCGCAACAGCGCCTCGGCGGCGTCCACGCTTGCGGGAACCGCGCGCAGATCGAAGTACTGGGACTCGCGCACAGCAGCCAGCAGGCTGCGCGTGAATACCGTCTGTTCCGCGCTGACCACTGCGGTCGGCAGGTGCTTGGGGTCTGAATTGATCGCAAAGCCGAACAAGGTCAGCTGGATGACGGGGATTCCCACCATCATCGCGAACGTCAGGCGATCGCGGCGCATCTGCACAAACTCCTTACGCGCGACCGCGCCGAGACGGCGCCATGACCACCAGCGCCCGCTGCGGACCGATGAAGGAGACGCCGTCACTTTAGAGGGTCCCGGGCATCGCGCATCAGGTGGATGAACACGTCTTCCAGACGCGGTTCATCCCGCTGCCAGCGCAGATCGTCCTGCGCCAGGTAAGGCGCCAGCTGAGCCTCCAGCGCCGCGTGGTCGGCGCCGCTGATATGCAGCGTGTTGCCGAACGGCACGACCTGCTCCGCCGCCGACAGCTTCAGCAGCTCGGGATAGATCTCGGTCGCACGCTTGCCGGTAACAGTCCAGGTCGCAAGCTGAGAACGCTGTATCAGTTCGGCCGGCTCGCCTTGCGCCAGCAGTTCGCCGTAGGCGATATACGCCAGCCGATGGCAACGCTCGGCCTCGTCCATGTAGTGGGTGGAAACCAGCACGGTGATGCCGCGCGCCGACAACCGGTGTATTTCCTCCCAGAAGTCGCGCCGCGCCTTGGGATCTACCCCTGCGGTCGGCTCATCCAGCAGTAGCAGCCTCGGCTCATGCAGCAGGCATGCCGCCAAAGCCAGACGCTGCTTCCAGCCGCCCGACAGGTTGCCAGCCAGCTGGTGCTGGCGATCCTTGAGGCCCAGCTGCAACAGTGCAGCGTCCACCGCCGCGCCAACTGATTTCATCTCGTAGACGCTGGCCACAAACTCCAGGTTCTCGCGGATAGACAGGTCTTCGTAGTAGCCGAAGCGCTGTGTCATATAGCCGACTTCGCGCTTGATGCGCTCGCTTTCGGCGACGATGTCGTAGCCAAGGCAACTGCCTTCGCCGGCATCCGGTGTCAGCAGGCCGCACATCATGCGGATGGATGTTGTCTTGCCGCTGCCATTGGGCCCCAGGAATCCGAAAATCTCGCCGCGCCGCACCTGCAGGCTGAGCTGATTGACCACGCGCTTGCTGCCAAAGGACTTGCTCAGGCCGCGCACGTCGATCACGACCTCCTCGCTCACGGGACCAACTCGACATCGACCGGCTGCCCGGGTCGCAGCCGCATGGCCTGCTCCGGATCCGGCTCGGCCTCGACCAGGAACACCATCCGGCTGCGCTGCTCGCGGCTGTAGATCACCGGCGGCGTAAACTCGGCCTGCGCGGCCACCCTGGAAATCCTCGCCTGCACAGGCTGCGCGCAGCCGTCGCAATGCACCGTGACCGCCAGCCCCGGCTTCAGCGCGCCAGCCACGGGCTCCGGCACAAAGAAGCGCAGGTGACGGCCTGAGGGAGGCAAGAGCGCAAGCACCGGCGCACCCGCGGGAACCCACTCACCCACTCTGAAATAGATGTCATCAATCAAGCCCGCTGCCGGCGCCGGTTGGGTCTTCTGATCCAGCGCCCACTGTGCGGATCTGACCGCCGCTGCGGCTGCGTCGACTTCACTGGCGGCTGCCTGCAAAGCGTCAGATCGAGCCGCCAACTCAGCGCTGCGTAGCTGCGCACGCAACTCCGAGATCCGAGCCGCATCGGCGCGCGCCTGAGTCTGGGCACGATCACGCATGTCAGCGCTGACGGCACCCTGCTCGTACAGCTCCTGCTGTCGCCGCAGTTGCGCAGTGCTAAGCGCTTGAGCGGCCTGTGCGTGCGCGAGCTGCGCGCGAATCACATCGAGTTCATCCCGGCGCTTTCCCTTGTTCAGGTCGGCAAATTGCGCCTCGGCCGAGGACAGCCGCGCCTGTGACTGAGCGAGCAAGGCCTGTTCGGTGACCGCCTCCAGCGCGAACAGGCTCGCGCCCTGATCCACGGTATCGCCGCGCGCAACCGAGAGCTGTTGCAGCTGTCCGGCCCTTGGCGCTGCAACGCGGATGTAGTCGCCTTCGACATAGCCCTGATACCGCACCGACACCGGCTCGGTACAGGCTGCAACGAAAGCCAGGACTGCGGCAAGCACATAGAATCTAAGCATCAGACGCCTCCTCCAGCTGCATGCGCAGGGTCCGCAAGGCGGCCAGCGAGAACCCCGTGATGTGGGCCGCCAGTGCCGGCACCGGCTGATCGTCATAGGTCTGCGGGGCCAGTACCGTCACCAACGGTCGCGCGAACAGATAGAAGATGCATTGGCTGATCACGCTGAAGGTCGCACGCTGCACCAACTGGGCATCCGCCTGTGTCCCCAGCAAGCGGGCGACGATGCCACTGAGCGCCTGATACTGCGGGTGGATGACATCCTCGATCAGCGCGGTCAACGCCGGCGTCGGTGCCGCCAGCTCGCGCACCATCAGCCGGGCCATCAGCGCACTGCCGTCGTCCGCCAGAAAGCGCCCCAGCAGCGCCTGTATCGCCGCCGCCAGCAATCGCTCCGGCTCTTGTGTGGAACTGGAGGTTGCATCCGGCATGGGGTAACGGCTGATCCGGGCCCGCGCCTGGCGACGCAGCACTTCGCGATACAGCGCCTGCTTGCCGCCAAAGTGGTAGCTGATCGCGGCGACGTTGGCGCCGGCCCGCGTGGCAATGTCCCGCACGCGCGCAAGCCCCAGCCCCTTCTCGGCAAAGATTTCCGACGCCGCTGCCAGCAGCGCCTCTGCGGTCGGCTCCGGCGTCGTTCCGCTATCCGGTACTGCAGATGGCATAGCTAAAACACTTGATTAAAACAGATGTTTAAGCATACGCCAGGCGTTCCGGCCTGGCAAAGCCCGGCTGGATGTCGCGGGGAAAGCTGCAGACGAAAAAAACCACGGCAAGCCGGTCGGCCTACCGTGGTTCTCAGACTCCGCTGGCTTGCCGGGCTCGCGCCCCGCGCTTACAGCTTGGCGGTCAACTTTTCCGCGATGCGTGCTGCCTTGCCCGACAGATCACGCAGGTAATAGAGCTTGGCGCGGCGCACATCGCCACGGCGCTTGACCGTGATCTCGGCAACCTGTTCGCTGTAGGTCTGGAACACGCGCTCGACGCCTTCGCCATGCGCCATCTTGCGCAGGGTGAACGCGGAGTTCACGCCACGGTTGCGGCGGGCAATGACGACGCCCTCGAAGGCTTGCAGACGCTCACGGTCGCCTTCCTTTACCTTCACCTTGACTTCCAAGGTGTCGCCGGCCCGGAAATCCGGGACCTTCTTGTTCATCTGTTCCGCTTCAATCGCGGCAATGATCTTATTCGTGCGCATCGTCCTTACCTCGTCTCAAAGACTGCTCGGCGATGAATTCGCGAAGCAGCATACTTGCAACCTTGTCCAACTCCAGCCCATCCAGCAGATCGGGCCGCTTCAACCACGTCTGTCCCAGTGCCTGCTTGAGCCTCCACCGCGCCACCTTGGCATGGTCCCCACTCAGCAGCACCTCAGGCACTCCATGCCCTTCCCAGCTCTCCGGGCGCGTGTAGTGCGGGTGATCCAGCAGGCCGGCGGTGAACGAATCATTCACCGCGGAATCCGCCGATCCCAGCACCCCAGGTAGCAAGCGCGCGATGGCATCCACCAACACCATCGCCGCGAGCTCACCACCGGACAACACGAAATCACCCAGCGACAACTCAAAATCAACCACCTCGGTCACAAAGCGCTCATCAAGCCCTTCATACCGCCCACATACCACGATCAGCGCCGGCTCCTGCGACAGGCGCTGCGCCCACGCCTGACTGAAACGCTCGCCCTGAGGTGACAGGCACACAACCCGCGCCTCGCCCAGCGTTTCCCTGGCATCGCGCACCGCCGCTGCCAGCGGCTCGGCCTCCATCACCATGCCGGGGCCACCGCCGTAAGGCCGGGCATCGACCCGGCGCCACTTGTTACTGCTGTAGTCGCGAGGATTACGCGTGCTCAACTGCAGTGCACCTTGCTCCGCCGCTATCCGCGGCATGCCGTGCTGCACTACCTGTTCCAGCAACTCCGGAAACAGCGTGACGACTTCAATTTTCATCATAGTCCGGCTGCCAGTCGCAAACGATGCGTCCTGCCGCCGAATCCACCTGCTTGACGATCTGCGGCGCCACAAACGGTATCAGCCGCCGCACGCTCGCATCGCTTACCACCAATACATCCTGCGCACCGTTGCTGGTGACGTCCGCCACCGTTCCCAGCGCCACACCTTCGAGGTTCTCAACCTGATGGCCGATCAGATCAACCCAGTAATACTGTCCTTCCGGCAGTCGCGGCATGTCGCCACGCTAGACCT
>JBFJJW010000177.1:0-6596 GCA_041612095.1 Solimonas sp.
ACCACCAGATCCGCGTCCTGCTCGATACCGCCGGACTCGCGCAAATCGGCCATCCGCGGTCGCTTGTTGTCACGTTGCTCCACGCCGCGATTGAGCTGGGACAGCGCAATGACCGGTACCGCCAGCTCCTTGGCCAGCGCCTTCAGGCTGCGTGATATCTCGGAGATTTCATTGGTCCGGTTATCCTTGGTGCCGGGAACCTGCATCAGCTGGATGTAATCGACCACGATCAGGCCAAGGCCATGACGCGACTTGATGCGCCTTGCGCGCGCGCGCAACTCCAGCGGTGACAGCGCGCCGGTCTCGTCGATGTACAACGGCGCCTCGCGAATCAGGCTGCCCTGGGAAACCAGTCGGTCCCAGTCCCGGTCCTCCAGCTCACCACTACGCAACTTGCCCATCGGGATGCGCGCAAATGAAGCGACCATACGCAAGGCCAGCTGTTCCGCCGGCATTTCCATGCTGAATACGGCCGCAGGTTTCTTCTCGTAGAGCGCGACGTGTTCGGCGACGTTGAGCGCAAAGCTGGTCTTACCCATCGCGGGTCGACCGGCCAGAATCACCAGATCACCTGGATGCAGTCCGGTCGTCTTCAGATCAAAGTCGGTAAAGCCGGTCGGCAGGCCGGAGAGCCCGCCCGGATTCTTGCGTAGATCGTCGATCTTGCGCTCAAGCCCGTCCATCAACTCCGGCAACGCGAAGTAGGTCGAGCGCGCATGCTCAGCGCGCGAGCGCAGGGCGAATACCCGCTGCTCGGCAACGTCCAGCAACTCGGCGTAGTTGCGGCCGTCGGCGCGATAGCCGAGATCGGCAATTTCGCCGCCCACGGTCACCAGCGCGCGCAACACAGAGCGCTCACGCACAATCTCCGCATAGGCCTGCACGTTGGAAGCACTCGGCGTGTCGTTGGCCAGCGTGCCCAGATATCCGAGCCCGCCCGCAGCCTCGAGCTTGCCTTGCGCCTTCAGATGCTCGGAAAGCGTAATGAAATCGCAAGGGCGATTGCTGCCGACCAGCTCGCAGATTGCGCGGTAGATCAGCTGGTGATCCGCGCTATAGAAATCGTCCGGGGACAGGCGATCCGCCAGATCGTTCCACCCACTGTTGTCCAACATGAGACCGCCAAGCACGGATTGCTCCGCCTCCAGCGAATGCGGGGGCAGCTTGGGTTGTTGCTGGAGTTTCAACGGTGCGCTCATCGTCGGCATTGTCGCTCCGCCGTGCGAACGGCGAAAGTATGGCGATAGAAACAAACCGGCCCGCACAGGGCGGGCCGGATGATCAACCTTGCATCGCGATTCAGGCCTGCGGCTTGTCTTCAACCACCACTACAGTGACGCTGGTCTCAACCTCGGAGTGCAACCGCACGCCGATCACATAGCTACCCAGCTGACGGATGGTACCGCTAACCAGGTCGATCTCGCCCTTGTTCAGGGTGAGTCCCTGTGCCTCGGCGGCGCGTACGATGTCGGCCGGATGCACGGCGCCGTACAGCTTGCCTTCTTCGGCGGCCAGCATGCGCAGCGTCACCGTCTTGCCCGCCAGCTGTTCAGCGCGCATTTTTGCTGCGCTGAGGCTCTCGTTGGCCTTCTTCAGCAGCTCGGCCTTGCGGGCCTCGAACACCTTGCGGTTGGCCTCGGTAGCCGGCAGCGCCTTGCCCTGTGGCAACAGGTAGTTACGGCCAAAGCCAGGCTTGACGTCGACCGTGTCGCCCAGGTCGCCGAGCTTCTTGATCTTTTCGAGCAGAATCACATTCATGAAGCGCGCTCCTTACAGGTGACGATCGGTGTACGGCAGCAACGCCAGAAAGCGCGCGCGCTTGATCGCCAGCGACAGCTCACGCTGATAGCGCGAACGGGTGCCGGTGATACGGGCCGGAACGATCTTGCCGTTCTCGGAGATATAACCTTTCAGCGTGTTGAGATCCTTGTAGTCGATCTCAGGAGCGCCTTCAGCGCTGAACTTGCAAGACTTCTTGCGGCGATAGAATTGCTGTGCCATGGCTTAGGCTCCTGCTTCAACGTTGACTTCATCGGCATCCGAGGAGCCGCCTTCTTCATCGGCGCTCGAACGGTCACCATCTTCTGCACCGTCCTCGTGACGTGCGCGGAATTCACCCGGCTTCTTCTCTTCGTCGGGCACCTTGAACAGCGCCGACTGCTCGGTTATCGCCGCATCGGTGCGAATAACCAGCTTGCGGATGACCGCATCGTTGAAGCGGAACGCATTCTCGAGCTCGGCCAGCGTGGCGTCGCTAATTTCGACGTTCATCAGCACATAGTGGGCCTTGTGGGCCTTGGCGATCGGATATGCCAGCTGGCGGCGACCCCAATCTTCCAGACGATGAACCTGGCCTTCGCCGGCCTGGATCATGTTCTTGTAACGCTCGATCATGGCCGGAACCTGTTCGCTCTGATCCGGGTGCACCATGACCACAATTTCGTAATGACGCATCAATAACTCCCTGTGAACATTGGCTTTAATTCCAATGGCCCCCGCATCGGCAAACGCCAGATGAATGGAGCAAGGTATAAGAAACCCACGCCGAGGCTCGACGCGGGGGCGCGAATCTTAGGTGAATCAGCGGCTTAATGCAATTGGCCGCTACGCTCAGCGGGCCTTTCCCTTGGCCGGGAGCTGGCGCTGGCGCCACGCCTCGTAAAGGCATACTGCGGTTGCCACCGATACATTGAGGCTCTCTGTTTTGCCCTGCATCGGAATCCGGATCAGGCGATCGCAGGTTTCACGCGTGAGGCGGCGCAGCCCCTCCCCCTCCGCGCCCATGACCAGCACGGTTGGCCCCGTGAGATCGACCTGGTAGAGCGTCTCCGTGGCCTCGCCTGCGAGGCCCGTCAGCCAGTACCCAAGCGTCTTCAAGCGCTCGAGGCTGCGCGCAAGATTGGTTACGGCCACCAAGGGCACGCGTTCGGCGCTACCGGCCGCACTCTTGCGCGCCACTGCCGTAAGCCCGGCGCTGCGATCCCGCGGAATGATGACGGCATCTACGCCGACGGCCTCGGCAGTGCGCAGACAGGCACCCAGATTATGGGGGTCCTGCACGCCGTCTAGCGCCAGCAGCAGCCGCGGACCGTCTGCAGGCCGATACAGCGAGTCCTCTGCGTCAAATGCCTTCTCCGGCACCAGTGCCAGTACGCCCTGATGCCGCAGCTCAGGCGCCTTCAAATCCAGTTCCGAGCGGGAAACCACGCGCACTCGAACCTCAAACTCCTGCGCCAGAGCGTGAATCCGCCGCGCGCGCTCATCCTTGCGCGTATCCGCCAGCAAGATTTCAAACGGCTTGTCGTTGGCATCCTCCAGCGCGGCAAGCACCGCGTGGAATCCGCCGATCAATGTGGACTTGGCCAAAACTCAGGTCTCTTCAGTACGCTGCTTCTGCAACCGGGGACGCAAACACATCGCCCCCGCAGTGCGGGGGCGATGTGCCAATTACGGAACAGCGGTTAGCCACCCAGGTACGGAGGCGGCGTCCAAGCCTGCTGCTCCTGCCCTTCGATCACCGGCTTGATCACGATGTCGACCCGGCGATTGCGCGGCTCCTTGACGTTGTCCCCGGTGCGCACCAGGGGTTCACGCTCGCCGCGGCCTTCCTGGCGAACGCGGCTGGCGAGCACGCCCTGGCCGCTGAGGTAGCTGGCTACCGCCGCCGCGCGCCGCTCGGAAAGTCCCTGATTGTGGCTGTCGCTGCCGGAGGTATCGGTATGACCGACGACGTGAATTACCGTCTTGTCGTAATCCTTCAGGATGCCGGCAATCTTGGTGTAGGTGTTCATCGCCTCCGGACGCATCTGCGCGCTATTGAGGTCAAAGCTGACATCGCTGGCGATACCAATCTTCAGTGCATCACCTGACAGGCGGGTGATGTTGAGCTCATTGCGAGCAGCCTCCGCCGCCAGATCGCGCTGCAACTGTGCATGCTGCTTGTCCATGTAGTTGCCCACCGCACCGCCGGCCATCGCGCCGACCACGGCACCGACGATCGGCGCCCCGCGCGCGTGGCTGACCTGATTCCCGGCAACGGCGCCGAGCACGGCACCGATGGCGGCACCGGTCTTCGCACGGCGGTTCGGATCGTCGGTTGCGCAAGACGACAAACCAGCGGCCAGGGCCACTACAACTAGCAGACGAGCGTGTTTCATCGGTGCTTCCTCGAAGATTGTTTAGCGCGCCGCGTAGGACGCTTGGTGGATTTGCGTGATTCTGGTTTGGCGCCCTGAACATTGGATGAACGCCCCAGCGCCTGAATCAGCTCCAAGTCTATTTTGCGCTCATCCAGATTGACGCGCACTAGCTTGATGCGCAGACGGTCCCCGAGCCCATACGACATGCCGCCTCGGCTGCCGACCAGGCGGTGCCGGCGGTCGTCGAACTCGTAATAGTCGTTCTTCAGCGTCGATACGTGCACCAGGCCGTCGACGTACAGGCCTTCCAGTTCCACGAACAGGCCGAACGGCGCCACGCCCGACACCAGACCGTTGAACTCCTCGCCGACCCGATCGCGCATGAATTCGCATTTGAGCCAGGTCACTACGTCACGCGTCGCCTCATCGGCACGGCGCTCGGTCATCGAGCAATGCGCGCCGTAGGACTCCATCTGCTCGCGACTGTAGATGAAGTCCTTGGCCTTGCCCTTGCGCAGTCCGTGCTTGATCGCCCGATGCAGCAGCAGATCGGGATAGCGGCGAATCGGTGAAGTGAAATGCGCGTAGTGGGTTAAGGCAAGCCCGAAGTGGCCCGTATTGTCCGGGTTGTAGCGTGCTTGCATCAGCGTACGCAGCAACACGGTCTGGATCAGGCTCTGGTCGGGGCGCGTCTTGGCCGTGGCCAAAACCTTGGCGAAGTCCCCCGCCTTGGGCTCCGCGCCGCCACCCAGGCTGAGGCTGCGCAGTGCCAAAAACTCGCGCAGGGCCAGTATCTTTGCGCCATCCGGGTCCTGGTGAACGCGATACAGCGTCGGCAGCTTGTGACGCTCCGTGAACTTGGCAGCCTCCACGTTGGCCGCCACCATGCACTCTTCAATCAGGCGATGCGCGCGATTGCGCTTGATCGGGACGATGCGCTCGATCTTGCGCTCCTCCGAGTACAGAATCTTGGTCTCGGTCGATTCGAAATCAATCGCACCTCGACGGCTACGTGCGGCGAACAACGCCTCGAAGACATCGTTCAGCGCCTGCAGATGCGGCAGCAGATCGGCCCTGGCTTGAGCGACAGCCGCAGCAGGATCATCCAGCATCGCGGCCACATCTTCGTATATCAGGCGAGCTTTGGAGCGCATCACGCCCTCAAAGAAGCGGGATTTGGCGATTTCGCCATCCGGCATGACGCGCATTTCGCAAACCATGCAGAGGCGATCGACATCCGGATTCAGTGAACACAGCCCGTTCGACAGCTTCTCCGGCAGCATTGGAATGACCTGCTGCGGGAAATACACCGAAGTGCCGCGGCTGGAAGCTTCCTTGTCCAGCGGCGCGTCCGGTACTACGTACGCGGATACGTCGGCGATCGCAACCCACAGGGTCCATCCGCCCTTGCGCAACAGGCCCGACTTGATGGGCTTGCAGTACACCGCATCGTCGAAATCCCTGGCATCGGCGCCATCGATCGTCACCAGCGGCAAGTCACGGATATCTTCACGACCGGCCATCTGGGCGGGCTGGACGACATCTGGAATGGCAGCGGCCTCACGCTCGACCGCGAGCGGCCACTCGTTGGGCAGATTGTGCGCGCGAATCGCCGCCTCGATCTCCATGCCCGGCGCCAGATGCTCGCCGAGAATCTCGGTCACCTCACCGACCGGCAACGTGCGGTTCCCCGGCGGCGTCACAATCTCGGCAACGACCATCTGACCGTGTTTGGCGCCGCCCAGGTGCTCGGCAGGAATCAGTAGATCCTGCTGGACACGCGGATTGTCGGGGATCACATAGCTGACCCCGCGCTCCACATGCAGACGGCCAACGACGCTGCGGCTGACGCGTTCGATGACTTCGGCCACGACGCCCTCGGGGCGCCCCTTGTAGTCCTTGCCGGCGATGCGCACCAGCACGCGATCACCATTCATCAGCGCCCGCATTTGCCGCGGCGGCAGGAATACGTCCGGCCCACCCGCATCCGGGATCAGGAAGCCAAATCCGTCGCGGTGCGCCTGCACCTGCCCGGCCACCAGCTGCATATCGACAACCGGTCCGTAGGCGCCGCGGCGGTTCTGTGCCAGCTGCGCGTCGCGCACCATGGCCTGCAGGCGTTTGCCCAGCGCTTCTTGCTGGGACAGCTTCCCCAGCTTGAAGTGGCCGATCAGCTCGTCGAGTGTTCGCGGGCCGTCAAGTTCGGTCAAATTGTCCAAAATCAGCTTGCGGCTGGGAATCGGATCCTCGTAGCGGGACTGCTCCTGGGAGTATTCAGTATCAGCCTGCTGCCAAGCGGCCCCATTGGAGTTGCTTCGTGCCGAATTTTTAGTCTTCTGTTTCTTCATTGACAAAGGGATTTCACATCGCGACAATGCGCGCCCGCGCCGAGATGGCGGAATTGGTAGACGCACTAGTTTCAGGTACTAGCGGGTAACACCGTGGAGGTTCGAGTCC
>JBFJJW010000178.1:0-6568 GCA_041612095.1 Solimonas sp.
CGCAACAACCTGTGGTTTGCCGACGAGGTGCTGCCGGAGCTGCAGCAGCAGATACGCAGGCTGACCGCGTCTTGATGCGTCGCCATCTACGCGGCCCAGTTCAATGGCTGGCGTGAGCCAAGCGCTCCAAAATGATGGCACCGACGCGGCGACTGGCAGGCAACAGGCTGTGGATCACCGGTACCCGCACCTGATCGGTCAGCCACGGCGCGCTGACTTCTGCCAGCGTGACCACGCCGTCGTTAGCCTCACCTGCAAACGGGCCGCGTGCATGAGCGATGCCCTTGGTGCCGGCAATGCTGGTAGTGCGCACTGCGGGCGGGCCAATGGCCGCCATTCGATCGGCAGACCCCAGTAGCGCGCCGCAGTCGGTTGTGGCCAAGCGGAACAGCGGATTGCGGCCCAGCCGCTGCGCAATGCCCGAGGGCCTCACCGGCGAACCGAGCAGGAAAAGATGCAGTGGCATGGGCGTCTGTGGCGGCAGTGACTGCAATGCGGCCCTTAGCAGCACACCGCCGAGCGAATGGCCGACCAGCACCAGATCACCCGCTGCGCTGATGCGCTGGATCTTCTCGCTGAGCCGCTGGGTGATTGCGTCAAAGCGCTGCAGGCTGACGGCGTAATTGAACACCGAAGTTTTATGCCCTGCCTGTTGTAACTGCCGCAGCATCCACCATGCGGAAGCCGAGGTTCTACCCATGCCGTGAACGAAAAGGATCCGCATGACGGTGGTTATGGCGGTGCCAGCGCAGTGATCTTGTGCCTCAGCAGCAACCAGCCAAGGCATCCGGCCGCAACCACATCGTAGGCAAGACAGAACGCGGGCCACCACATCGGCACGCCGGGGTTGGCAATGAACAGACCATGCGTGAAATCAAACACGCCGTGCGCGGCCAAGGCGATCACCACCCACCACAGCGAAACGCGGTATCCAGCGATGGCGGCGCCAGCAAACACCCCTGCTGCCAGCGTCTCCAACATCAGCGCGTGTTGAGACCCGCCCATCACGGCAAACAGGATGTAGTAGCTCGCGATGACAATCATGATCACCGGATACAAAGAGCGATCACGTGCCAAACCCAACCCATGGGTGAAGAGCCCGACGGCGAGCGCAAGCACAGCACCAACGGCATATTCCATATTGGCTTCCTTGAGCGCTAAAGCGGCTGGCCGGGTGCGGCCGGGTCAAACGTAAAAACCGGGCGAAGTGGCATCAACCATCAACTACAACACCCTTCCAGAACGCGATGCGGCCACGGATCTGTGCCGCAGCCGCCAACGGCTCCGGGTAATACCACGCGGCATTCTCGTTCTGCTTGCCGGCCACGGTGACGGAGTAATAGTGCGCTGTGCCCTTCCACGGGCAGCGCGAGGTGTGTGCGCTGGACACAAAGTGCTGCGTATGGATCGAGTCGGGCGGGAAGTAGGCATTGCCTTCAACCATCACGATGTCATCTGACTCAGCCAGTACCGCCCCATTCCATGTTGCCTTCACTGAAGCTCTCCGGCAGTTCGCGTGCAGATGTGGCTGCAGAGGTCTAAGGCCCGTGTTCTTCAAACTGCGGCGCAGGCCCGCCAATGTGATCCCATGCGGCCTTCGAGCCGACAAAGATGTGCCGCTCTATCTGCACGCCGGGGTCACCATTCACGCTGCCCAGGGTTACGCCGTGCACCTGCCCGCCACCGATGCCGCATAGGGTCGTGCCGCAATTGCGACAAAAGCCCAGGCCCCAGCCGGGGGCCGTCTCATAGTGGCTGAGCTGGTCTTCACCGCAGACCCAGGAGAATGATCCCGGTGAGACCTCTGCATAGGTAGACCCCGCGCCGCTGAACGCCTTGCGGCAACGCGAGCAATGACAGGCGCGCGCATGAAGTAGCGGGCCGTCAATTTGGTACTTCACCGCTCCACAGAAGCACTCGCCTTCAATCACGCTACCCGCTCCGGTTGAAGATTATTTGGACTGCGACTTGTCGCAGCCTGCGAACGCCCCCGAGTCTTTGTCACCAAACCGCATCTCATCAATCACCACGACGATCTCCGCGCCGCGCGGCACGTTCTGGTAGGACGGACTCGTCATGCCGCCGGACTGTATGCGACCCCGATTCGTGGTTCTCAGTTTCGATGACGCGGCATCCGCAATCTTCCAGCTCACATGAACTGTTGTCAGGTATTGATTCCGAATCTGCAGATCGTAGCTATCGATGTCGGCGCTGGTGTACTGGTTGGTTGTCTTCAAGACCCGATAATCAATGCCCTTGAAGCAGTTCGAGCCCGCCCACCCGCTCCACTCAGAGCCAGCGGCGGCGATGGGGACAAACGCTGCCATCAGCAGTACAAGAACGGCGAATGGAGTTGTGGGGCAGCAGACTTTCATGGCAATCCTCCGGGTTAATGCACAGCTTGGTTTGGCGGCGTGGATATAGGCAGCTCGTTTCATCAGCGCGGGGGGAAACCGACAAGATTTCGATCGGCGCCTATAGCGGCCGCGCATTCAACATTAATGTCGGACAGATCCTTCCGGACGACCCGCCGCCCTTAGTCTGCCCATCTTCACAGCAGCTTGACCACCATATCCACCAGCGTGCGCACCAGGCGTTCACGCGACAGGTGCGAAGGACGATAGAGCACGGTTTGCAGAATGGCGGACCAGACCATGGTCATCAGCAGGAAGGTGCTGGCCTCGGGGTCTTCGAAGTGGATCACGCGCTGGCTCTTGTGGCGGCCTTCCTGCGCGGTGTGCTGCAGGATTTCATGCAGGTCGCGCACCTCCGGTATCTCCCACAGAAACGGCACTTCGCGCAGGGCCACGCGCAGCAGCTCGCTACGCTGCTCCAGCGCCTGGGTCATGGCTCGCATCCAGTAGTCGATGCCGCCGCGCGGTTGCTCGGGCAGGGCCAGCGCGGTGCGCATGCCGGATGACACTTCATCCGTGATCTCGCGCAGGGAGCGGCCCAGCGCCGCGGCGACGATGGACTGTTTGTTGGGGAAGTACTCGTACAGCGAACCAATGCTGACGCCGGCTACTTCGGCCACACGATTGGTGGTGACGGCTGCATAGCCTTCGCGGGCCAGGACCTGAGCGGCGGCTTCCAGTATGGCGTCCACGGTGGCGCGTGCGCGGGCCTGGCGCGGCTGCTTTTTAAGCTTTAGATCAAACGCTTGCCTCATGAGCGGGGCGCTCCAGACGGTGCCTGCGGAATCCGAGTGTTTTCCGAGCCTCTATTCGGATTAACTTATACCGCATTCAACAGGCTTCGCGGCAATGCACTGCGGAGGGTCGGCAGCAGGACATGCGAGAGAGGGCGGTATGCGCGGCAACGCTTGGCTATGGCGGTACGGGGTCTTGGCAGGCGCGGTGCTGTTGAGCGCCTGCGCCGGCGACTACAGTGGCGAAGCCGGCGGCGGCGCGCCCAACCCCAATGCCGGTGGCGGCAACTACAGCAGCGTGGACGCGTTCTACAAGCAGCGCATAGAGCCACGTCTGGCGTTCTGCCGCTCCTGCCATGTGCCCGGTGGCGTGGCAGATGTAGAAGACGGTCGCCTGCTGATGCTGGGTGCAACCCCTGGCAATGACTACGCGCCACTGCGCGCATCCTGGGAGGCGCTGGGCGGCAACAACCCGACCTCGCGCATCTTGTTGATGCCTTCGCAGCAAGACCCGAAAGCGCACTCCGGTGGTTACCCATGGCTGCAGGGCAGTGCGGCCTATCAGGACATGGCGGTGTTGCTGCGCTGCTTTGAAAACGCCAGCGGCTGTCTGAACGGTGTGGGCGGCGGCGCGGTGACGCAGGAGCGCCCGCTGCTGGGCAGTGCCCGCGGCGGCCATGCGTGGTTCGACTTCTGTGAAGGCAAGGCGGATGACGCGGTGCTGCCGCCGGACCCGCGCGCGCTGGTGGTGCCGGGGGTCAATGCCGGCAAGGCGGTGTACTACAACGCCTATTGGAAAGACTGCCACCGCGACCCGGCGCTGGTGGGTGAGGAGCCCCCGGCGCAGACCTGCGGCGAGCTGCGCGCGTTCAGCGCACGCGGTGAGGCGCTGATCAAGGGCAATGGCGCGATCGGCGCCGGCTACTACTTCGGCGGCAGCGGTACCGCCGGCAATCTCTCTGCCGCCAGCTACAACACGCTGTGGCAGAAGTGGGGTCTCGCGGCGCGGCCGGACAACTTCGATCAGCTGGTGGCCGAGCGCTACGGCATGGGCCTGGGCGATGAGCGCAACCCTTACCCACTGCCCGATGAAGATCCCAATGCCACCGACGGCGGCAGCGGTCAGTTGCCCACCGGTCTGACGCAGCTGCGCGAGGCCGATGGCCGCTGGACCGGCAATCTGGGCACCACCTGCCACGTGTGCCATAGCGGGCAAGTGGGCACGGCGGCCGATGGTCCCGGTCTGGGTGCGGTGTACGGCAACAGCAACAGCCTCAGCGAGTTCGGTCAGATGGACACCGATCTCAATGGCATCTTCCCCGGCGTCGGCACGCCGCTGCCCATCGTCACCGGCAAGACCCGCGGCACCAACAATGCGTTGGCATTGCAGCTGATCACGCTGGCGCTGGCGCAAGACATACGCCCGCTGGACCCGGACTTCCTCGGCTTTGCGCTGTTCGCGCCCAATGGCGGCTCGCTGGATGCACCGGCGTGGTGGAACATGGGCCATCGCCCGGTGAAGTTTCAGGACGCGTTTCTGGCGATGGACGCGCTGCGTTCGGACCTCGGCTTTTTCCTCGAGGGCCCGGGGCCGGGCGGGTTTGACTGGATCAAGCAGCATGCCCGCGCCGGTGACACCTACCTGATGTCACTGAAGGCGCCGGCGTATCCGCGCGCCATCAATACCGCGCTGGCCGAGCAGGGCGCGATCCTGTTCCACAGCAAGAATCTGTGGGCCGAGCAACTGCAGAACCCTGCGCCCAGGCCGGCCGGCGGCAACGGCTCCTGTGCCAGCTGCCACGGTGCGTACTCTCCGCGCTACGTGCATGACCCGGCGTTTCTCGATACCCCGGCGCTGGAGGGCGTGGCCAGCTACGTGGTGCCGCGCGACCTGATCGCCACCGATCACTGGCGCGTGGACAGCGACAACGAAGCGGCCGAGCAATACGGCAAGGAGAACTTCTTCGCCTATCCGGAAACGCTCAATGCCGATCCGAATCTGGACTGCAGCACGCAGAACCGCGCCGAGATCCGCCAGGGCCGCGAACCAGGCTACCTGGCGCCGCCGCTGTACGGCATCTGGGCCAGCGCGCCGTATTTCCACAATGGCTCGGTGGCCAATGTCTGGGAGGTGCTGCAGCCGGCAGACCGCCCGAAGATCTGGCGGCGCGTCTCCACCCCGGCGCGGCCGGATCAGTTCGGCCAGGTGGTGATGGGCTACGACACCGACCTCAACCGCGCCTATGACCACGACAAGCTGGGCTGGAAGTACGAGGCGCTGGCCTGTGGCGAAGGCGGCACCACGCCGTATCTGGACTGCGACCCCGCCAATCAGGATGCCGACCCTGGTTTTCTGGCGCTGATGAACATCCTCAATTCCAGCAATCCCTTCCTCTGGTATCTGGGTTTTGGCCCGGCAACCGATGAGCAACTGGAAGCGCGCAAGATCTACAACACGCACATGTACGGCCAGAGCAACGGCGGCCACACGTTTACCGCGGTGCTGACCGACGCCGAGCGCCGTGCGCTGCTGGAGTATCTGAAGACCCTGTGAGCCGATGGCCCAGCCCCGCACTAGGCTCGATTTTCTAGCGGCAATCCGCGCGCGCTCGCCCGGAGCGGACTAAAGTGTCATCCAGCGGTAAAGAAGCTGGCGGCCGAAATGGCACGCCGTGCGTCCGAGGAGCTCAGATGATGCGTAAGACGACAGGTAGTGGCGGCGGCCACCTGTACGCCTACGCGACGGTGTGCCCCGCGCCCTACCCCGAATCTGAATGACAGGACTTCACCATGCGCCATGCCCTCGCGGTTTCTCTGTTGTTGTTGACGGCCCTGGGCCTTGCTGCCTGCGGCGGCTCGGGCTCCGGCAAGGGGCCGGCGGCCGCCCAGTGCGCGGATGGTCGTGACAACGACAATGACGGCCTGGTCGACTTTCCGGCGGACCCCGGCTGCAGCAGCGCCGAGGACACGGACGAAACCGACCAGCCGCCGCTGGCCGCCTGCTCCGACAATCTCGACAACGATGACGATGGCCTGATCGACTTCCCGGCGGACCCCGGCTGCGAGTTCCCGGCGGATAACGATGAAACCGATCCGGTCACGCCGGCCGCCTGCTCGGACGGCGAAGACAACGATGCCGACGGCAAGATCGACTTCCCCGATGATCCGGGCTGCGACAGCGCCGCCGACGATGATGAAACCGACCCTGCCAGCCAGCCGGCCTGTTCGGACGGTGAGGATAACGACGCCGACGGCAAGACCGATTTCCCGGCGGACCCCGGCTGCACCTCGGCCACCGACGACGATGAAACCGACCCGGCGGTGTTGCCGGCCTGCGGCGACGGCGTGGACAACGACGCCGACGGCAAGATCGACTTCCCCGACGATCCGGGCTGCGACAACGCCGCGGACAACGATGAG
>JBFJJW010000179.1:0-6516 GCA_041612095.1 Solimonas sp.
GAGCTTTTCTAGTTGCGTCACCGGGGTGATCGCCGATATGCCAATCAACTTCAAGCCGCGTGCGGGTGGATGCACGCTGCTGCCGCTGTTCAGCGCGGCGACACCGCCTTCGGAGTGACCTGCGGCCACCCAGCGACCCCCAATCTCCGTCCAGTGGCCGGCTACGGCCGACGCCATGTCGCGCATGGCCTGCGCGAGCGAATCGCCGCGAAGGTAGGGATGTGGGCCGTCTTCACCAAGACCTTCGTAGTCGGGCCGAGCGACGACGACACCTCTACTGAGCAGCTGCCGCGCCACCTCGTCGCCCTGCTGCATGCGCCGCAACTCCGTGGAGTCTGGCGTGCCGTGCGTGGGTGCGCAGGCATCCGCGGCTCCGGTCGTCATGTGCCCGTAGACCACGAGCGGCACGCTGCCGTCCGCGTAGGCCTGTGTCTCGGGCAGCAGCACGAGACCGGAGGCCAGTGCAGGATCACCCTTCACGTTCAGTGTCGTGTAGCGTACGAACAACGACTGTCGTGCGTGCTCAAGTTGACTGGTTTCACCCGCTGGCCCGACTTCGACAATCGTCCCGGCCGGGCGCGAGCGCCATGAGGCGTCCAAACCGGTCAGCGGCCCTTCTGCCGAACTGCCCGATACATTCTCGGAAGTGCAGCCCGTAAAGGCGCAGAGCAGCGTCAGCAGCATTATCGAAGAGGTCGCAGTCGATCTGGATACCATCCCTTAGCCTTTAGGTTGTGAACATCAGGCGCTTCTCTCGCGATGCCTCGGTTGCCGTGCAACAGCGCCACCGGTTTGCACGAGCCGACAACTCAACCTAGCGGCGCCTGAGCGCTGTGCGAGAAGATCTAAGCCGAATCAAAGGCCCAACTCGGGCCCCAGCGGTGGAATCGGCAAGCCGATCAATGCCGATGGCGTACCGTCGATCGCCTCGATGATGTCGATGAAGGCCTTCGTCACCGGCACGAGCTGACCGCGATCGACCTTGTCTAAGGTATCGGCCGCGTCGTATAGATAATTCGGACCAGAGATGAAGCTGGCCGTCGGCACACCGTTCAGACACGCAAATGAAGCGTCCGTCGGCACGCCGGCCGTCGCGCACAGGGCATGTGCCGACAGCAACACCGTCCGACGCAGATCGTGCTCGATCAATGCGTCGATCATCGCCAGCTTCAGCGCCGGCCCGAAGCTGTTCATGATTGCCCGAAGTTCGGGCTGGTCGGTGATGACCAGTTCGCCGCGCTCGCCCTTCAGGCCCTGCTTGGCGATGTGCTCCAAGGTGACGTTGGCGACGATGGTGTATGGCGTCTCTTTCTTGACAATGTATTTGTCGACGAACGCCTGGTGCACCTGGTACCCGGTGAAGTGACTGTCGAAGGTCACGAACATCAGCGTCTTCTCGCGCGATTCAGCTGGCTGCGCAGCGAAGTACTGCGCCTGCGCAAGCACCGCCGCGGTCCCGCTGCCGTCTTCGACAGCGCCGTAGAACACCGAATCGTGGTGCGACTGCACCATGATCGTATCTTTGCTCTGCCCCTCTAGTAATCCGACGACGGCGCGCGCCTCCACGGCTTCGCGGCTGCCTTCCATGACCATCTTGGCCGGCGCGCTACCGCCGTTGTCGGCGATCATCTGCCTGACACGCGCGCCTTCCGACGGTGATACCCAGAAGCCGGGTATCGTGACGCTGGTGCGGCGATAGAACTCGTTGTAATACTGATTCGATTCGAAGTAGTCCGCGAGCACGCCGACAAAGCCGGCAGCGCCGGCGTCCATCGCAGCATTCAGCGCATCGGAGTAGGTCGTCAGGTAGGGATTGGCGATCAGCAGCGACGGTTCGACAATCGTCAGGCCCGGGTCCCAGAAAAACTCGGTCAACGGTGTCAAGCCAGCTGAGGGCAGAATGAACTTCAGGTCGAACAGCACGATCTTGCCCTTGACGTCCTTGAGTGCCATTTCCAGCGGTGTACCCAAGCCCACGTCGACGATTTCAGTCTGCAAGCCGCCCGGTCCGGTACTGAACACCGAGGGCTCGTCCGGCGTGACGAACGAAAAGGCCGAGGGGAAGACGTCGATCGGCTGACCGGCAATCTCGACGCTGCCTTTGGTTGCCGCCCACTTCCACGACGTGGCGACCTCGTAGTGCACGTCCGTCAGCCCCAGGCTCTCGAACTGGCATTTTACGTAGGCCGCAGCCGCGTACCCTTCCGGTGTGCCGGTACGGCGATAGCCGATGCCGACCAGATCTTCGATCCAGCCGAAAATCCGAGCTTCACTGGGCATGCCTTGGTGCCCGGCCTCCGTACTCGGTTTGCAGGTCTTGCCGTCACCGGTGGAGACGCCGGCCGTGCCGACAGGCGCTTGGCCGCCGCAACTCAACAGCAGTCCGCTTGCGGCCAGCGCCGCCCAGATTGTTCTCGCGTTCACCGCACTCCCCCTAAAATTCGGAATCTTGTGCGCTGCGTCACCGATTCCTTTGTTCGGATGGCGCGGACTTTAGGAGCATCTGCGACCTGCGATTTGTATCATCTGACTGTCATCTGAGTTTGGCGGCCCTGACAAAGCCAACAAGAGACGCCCATGTCCACCCGCAAGACAGACATCACCACACATCCGGCGCCGCAGGGCGTCTCGATCTACTACTGGCCGTGCAGCCTGGTGCTGCTTGCACGCTCGCTGCTGCTCGATCGCCCCACCGGCCCGCTGTCCGCGACCTTGCGCATCGCATGCGCAAAGCCGTATTTCATCGACGTCAATGGACAGCAGTTGCAGACCCGTGCATCGCTGGCCGCACCCAAGGCCGAGCGCAAGCGCATCGTGGCGGTCGACAGCGAAGTTGCGCTGTTCTATCTGCCACTGGACATGCCCGAGTACGCCGGCGTGCGCGCAGTATTGGGTGAGCAATCCCTGGTCGAACTGCCGATTGACATCTTCGCTCCGTACATCCCGCGGCTGCAGCGCGCGATGCGCGAAGTCGTTTCGGCACAGGAGATCAAGAGCTTGGTCGCGCAGGTTGTCGCTGCGATGACGCAGTACGCGCCGCCGACCGACCCTCCCGCACAGAAGGACGAGCGCGTCCTCAAGGCCTGTCGCGTTCTTGACGCCATGCCGCTGCGCGACTTCAGTCTCGACGCCGTTGCGCGCGAAGTGCATCTGTCGTCTTCGCGACTGCGTGACCTGTTCAAGCAGCAGATGGGCTGCACGATTGGAGACTACGCGCGCTGGCGTGCGGTCTGGCGTGCGGCCTTGCTGTGGCAGCGCGGACTGACGATTACACGCGTCGCCGAAGAGGCCGGCTTTCACGATTTGGCTCACGCGGACCGCGCGTTCAATCAGATCTTTGGCATGAATCCTTCGGCAGTGATCGACCCAAAGTACGTAACCCTGGTGAATTGCGAGCAGGTTTGACAGTTGCCCGCAGTTCAACTGGCTTCGGCCGCGTCTGGGCAAAGGGCATGAACCTGAATCGCCTTGATCTGTAGACATCGCGATTCAACCCGATGGCACAGAGGGGGTGATGCCGAGTGCGCCGCCCCATTTGTCGTGAAGACGCGCTCCGCCGATGGCATCGCACGCGTCGTCGCAGGTGATGCGCATGCTGAAAGGAAGCGTAGGCTCAGCTGCAAGAGCCGTTAACATCGGGTTCCACCCTTATCGACGTGCGCGCATGCCTGGCTCAGAAACATCCGTAGCGCCCGCTGATCGACCATGTCCACTGCTCACATTGCCAGTGCACGAGGCCCTGCTGGCTGCGCGTGCCGCGGGGGTCGCGGAGTTGCAGTGCTCACTGGATCTGGGGCGTTCGGGCACGAGCGTGACAGTGGGTGCGTCGGACTGGGGCTGGCGCGACGTCCGCTATCCCTACCTGGAGGCATGCAAGGAGCGCACGGTCTACTACTGGGCGCAGGAACGCTTTCTGCCGATCTCACGCTTCACGACCGGCCTCATCAAGCTGGTGCCCACGGAGTGGGGCGCGCCGACCTTTGAAATCGACGGCATCAAGATGTTGCCGTCCGCGCAGGTCTCTCCGCATGCGGATGCCGAGCGCAAAGTGGGCCTGATCCAGCCAGCCGGCAAGGTGGTGCTGGATACCTGCGGCGGTCTGGGCTATTTCGCCGCCTGGTGCCTACGTGGCGGCGCGCGGCGGGTGCTGTCTTATGAGAAGAACCCGGATGTCATCTGGTTGCGTAGCCTGAACCCGTGGTCCCCTGAAGGCAGTGGCGATGATGCCTACGAATCGGATGCGCTGTCGCTGACCTGCGGCGACATCGTGCAGCAGATCCAGACGCTGGCCGCTGGCTCGATCGACGCAATCCTGCACGACCCACCGCGCTTTGGCATTGCGGGCGAGCTTTATTCGCAGACGTTCTATGACCAGTTGGCGCGCGTGCTCAAGCGAGGGGGGCGCCTGTTTCACTACACCGGCACACCGAACAAGCTCACCAGCCGGCGCGACGTACCCAAGGAGGTTGCCACGCGGCTGCAACGCGCGGGCTTCGCCACTGAGCTCAATGGCGATGGCGTGCTGGCGATCCTGCGCAGCGCGCCGGCGGCGGCAGGGCGCATCCACAAGCAACCGTAAGGTTGCATTAAATCGTGATTCGGCTAGATTA
Source organism: Solimonas sp. (assembly GCA_041612095.1). Classification (GTDB taxonomy): domain Bacteria; phylum Pseudomonadota; class Gammaproteobacteria; order Nevskiales; family Nevskiaceae; genus Solimonas. The sequence goes on from JBFJJW010000179.1 coordinate 4,611, forward strand.
ATGCGCAACAAGGAGGTTGCGCATGACTACTGATCGGATCGAGAAGCGGATTCTGTTGCGGGCCTCGCGGGAGCGGGTCTGGAGCGCGATCGCAGACTCGGCGCAGTTCGGGCGCTGGTTCGGCGTTGCATTCGAGGGGCCGTTTGTCGAAGGGCAGCGTGTCGGCGGACGAATTGTGCCGACCACGGTGGACGATGAGGTTGCTGGATATCAGAAGCCCTACGCGGGGCTTGCCTGTGACTTTCTGGTGGAGCGCATCGAGCCGATGCGACGCTTTGCGTTCCGCTGGCATCTCGGCGCCGCCGAGCCCGAGGGCGGTTACGCCAGTGAGCCCATGACCCTGGTCGAGTTTGAACTGACCGATGCAGAAGGCGGCATCCTGCTGGTGATCAGCGAGTCGGGCTTCGATCAGATCCCGCTGGCGCGGCGCGCGCAGGCATTTGCCGATAACGAGGGCGGCTGGGAGATGCAGACGCGCTTGATTGCCAAGTATCTGGCCTTGGCGGTGCCGGAGTAGCCGGTGCCGCGAACCGTGCGTAGACGACGTCGCGAGACGGGGCTGCAGATCGATGCGGCGCCGGTGTTTGCCGCGCTTGGCGATGCCACTCGCCTGCAGATCGTCGGTCGGCTGTGTCGGCAAGGGCCGCAATCCATTTCGAGGCTGACCGACGACGCGCAGATCTCGCGTCAGGCAATCACCAAGCACTTGCACACATTGGAGCACGCAGGATTGGTGCGCAGTCAGCGCCACGGCCGCGAACGGCTATGGGCTCTGCGGGCTCGGGGTCTGGACGATATTCAGCGCTACCTCCAGCAGATCTCGGGCCAGTGGGATCAGGCGCTTCAGCGCTTGCAGGCGCTGGTTGAGGACACCGCTCGGTGATGCGCGCGATGTAGCGGGCCTTGCGCGCTCAAGCGCACTGACCCTGACCCCGACTGGCTTTAACACGCACGTCATCGGTCTGACCCATGCGGTGACTAGGCTTGCCGATCGTTGCGGCGCACACCGGTTCGGGATCTGCCGCCGCCTGATCGGAGAGTGCGTGGATGCCGTGTTCGAATAACTTGCCGGCCCTCGGCCGCGTGGGACTGTGGACTGTGGTCGGCGGGCTGCTTATGACCCTCAGTGCCTGCGGCGATTCCGCCCCGCTCGCTGAGGTTCCTGCGCCGCCGACCGAGCGCCAGACGCCGGTGATGCGCTGTGCGCCGGCTGCCGACGGAACAGCGGTGGCGGCCGCTGAAGCGGAAGGCTGCGCGATCTCCAGCCCGGAGCGGCTCTCATGACCGGCATGGATCGCCGCCGCTTCCTGCGGCTGGCCGGCTCCACTGCCGCGGCCGCTACGGTGCTGCCGCAGGTGCTGCGCGAGGCCTTGGCCATTCCGGCGGCCACGCGCAGCGGCACGATTCAGGATGTCGAGCATGTGGTGATCCTGATGCAGGAAAACCGCAGCTTTGATCATTACTTCGGCACCCTGCCCGGCGTGCGCGGCTTCGGCGACCGCTTCACCATCCCGCAGAGCGGAGGGCGCACGATCTGGGAGCAGCGCACGCTTGCGGGCGAGTTCATTCGGCCCTACCACCTCGACAGCACGATGGGCAACGCGCAGCGCGTGTCGGGTACACCGCATGGCTGGGCGGATTCGATTCCGGCATGGAATGCGGGCCGCTATGGCCGCTGGCCCACGTTCAAGGAAAACCAGTCGATGGGGTATTACCGCGAGGCAGAGCTGCCGTTCCAGTTCGCGCTCGCCAACGCGTTCACGGTGTGCGACGCCTATCACTGTTCTTACCATGGCAATACCAATCCAAACCGTCTGTTCATGTTCACCGGCTGGAATGACCCCTTTAGCACCGGCGGTGGCCCACGTCTGTACAACGACAACGACGATCTGGGGCCAGCGGAAGA
>JBFJJW010000180.1:0-6501 GCA_041612095.1 Solimonas sp.
AGACAATTCGCCCTTCTTAGATGCGTCCTTGACCCCACGGGTTTAAACTTGGTTCCCCGATCGCGGCCTAGTTTGTCTACACCGCGCAGTTGCCGGACCTGTCCTGCCATCCATGAGCGCGACCTACGAACCTATCACCCTGAGCCGGGATGTCATCGGTGTCCTGATTCCCCAGGGGACCAAGGTGGAATTGCCTGAAGGCGGGCAAGGCGCGATCACCCAGGCCCTGGGCGGCAGCTTCACGATCCAGATGCAGGGCCATCTGTTCCGCATCGAAGGCAAGGACGCCGACGCGATCGGCAAGGAAGTCTTGAAGGGCCCGGACATTCCACCCGACGCCTCGGATGCCGAGGTCGAGAAGGCGGTCTGGGATCAGATGCGCACCTGCTATGACCCCGAAATTCCGGTGGACATCGTCGAGCTGGGGCTGATCTACGACTGCAAGCTGGCGCCCGCCGAGACCCCCGGTGAGCGCAAGGCCCTCATCACGATGACGCTGACGGCGCCGGGCTGCGGCATGGGCGACATCCTGGTCGCCGACGTCAAATCCAAGGTGCTGGCGGTGCCCACAGTGACCGATGCCGAGGTCGAGCTGGTGTTTGATCCGCCCTGGAATCAGACCATGATGTCCGAGGCCGCGCGTCTCGCCACCGGCATGTTCTAGGGCACCCCTCCCCATGTCGGACACCCTCACGCGTGGCGTGCGCATCCGGGTCAAACCGCGTTACGTTGCCGAGCAATCCGATCCTGCGGCCGGGCAGTATCTGTTCGCCTATCACATCACCATTCGCAACGAGGGCACCGACACCGTGCAGCTGCTGGCGCGGCACTGGGTGATCACCAACGGTGAAGGCAAGGTTGACGAGGTGCGCGGTGCCGGAGTCGTCGGTTACCAGCCGCTGCTGAAGCCGGGCGAGGAATTCCAGTACACCAGCGGCTGTCCACTGACGACACCGGTCGGCACCATGCACGGTTCGTTCACGATGGTGGTACAGGGCAGCAACGCGCGCTTCGACGCCCTGATCGCGCCGTTCACGCTGGCCGTGCCGCGCGCGCTGAACTGACACCGGCGCGCCGCCCAAGCACCTGCAGACAGTCGCCGCTCAGGCCGGGGGTGGCACGCCCGCATCGAGTTGTCGCCGCGCGCGACGCATGCGCCAGGCGGTGGTCAGCTCGTCCCACAGGTACAGACCCATGGCCTTGATGACGCCGCGGCCCTGGTGTGCGCTCAGCCCATCCGCGAGCCGGAACAGCTGCTGGTAGTACCAGCCCTGCTGCCCGAGCACGTTGACCAGCTTGATGAAGAAGATCGGGCTGGCGCCTGACAGCCAGCGACCAGTGCCGAGCTTGAGCGTTTTCTCGTACCGCGGCGCCTCTGCGACCGAACCGGACAGCAAGCGCTGGGGGAAGTCCGGCTCGGTGCACAGTGGCCGGCCGAGGCCGATCACGTCGCAGGCGTTGTCGCGCAAGGCCTCCTCCATGCCGCCGCGGGTACGAAAGCCACCGGTGACCATCAGCGGCATCCGCGCAATGTCCCGAATCTTGCTGGTGAAATCCAGGAAGTAGGCTTCGCGTTGCCGTGTGCTCTGACGCTGCGGCGCGGCCGACTCGGACCGACCGTCAAAGCCCAGCAGCCGTGGTTGCTCGTAGGTGCCGCCCGACAGTTCGAGCAGGTCGATGGTCTCGGCATTGAGCATCTCGACGACGCGCAGGCAATCCTCGTTGGAGAAACCGCCCTTGCGAAAATCATCCGAGTTCAGCTTGATCGCCACCGGGAAGTCGGCGCCGACGGCCTTGCGGGTGGCACGTACCGCTTCGAGCAGGAAGCGCGCGCGATTCTCGATGCTGCCGCCCCAGGCGTCCTGCCGCTGGTTGGTGACCGGCGACAGGAATGAGCTCAGCAGATACCCATGCGCCGCGTGTATCTGCACGCCGGTGAATCCGGTCTCACGCGCGGTGACCGCGACATGGGCAAAGCGCTGGATGAAATCGAGGATCTCTTCCTCGCGCAGTGCGCGCGGCCGCGCGTAGTTGCCGAACATCTCCAGCTGCACCGCGGAGGGCGCCATCGGTGCGGTCGTGACGTAGCGTGGCGACTGGCGGCCGGCGTGGGAAATCTGCATCCACAGATGATTGCCTGCCACGGTGCCGGCCTTGGCCCAGGCCCGCAGCTGATCGAGTCCGCCATTGCGGTCGATGGCGACATTGCCCGGCCGCTCCAGTACGCGCCGGTCGATCATGACATTGCCGGTCAGCAGCAGGCCCGCCCCGCCCTCGCTCCAGCGACGGTACAGCGTGGCGTGGCGCTCGGTGGCGCGCAGCCATGGGTCTGCGAGGCCTTCGGTCATCGCCCCCTTGCACAGGCGATTACTCAGCGTAGCCCCGCAAGGCAGCTTGAAACTCTGGGCGAGAAGGTCAGTCATGGGCTCGGACGGGAAAGGAACATACCGCTCAGTATGTGGTGCGGCCACGCGGCCCGCAACGCTCAGGCCCGGCTGAAACCGCGGCGCAGGATCAGCAGGGGAAGCAGCAGGCAGGGCAGCATGATGAGGTCCACTGCCAGTGCGGCGTAGAAGCCGGCGCGCCAGCAGAGCCAGGCATCCAGCGGGGCCCAGACCAGCAACGCCCATAGCAGCGCGTCGCAGGCCCAGACCTGCCGCAGCCGCAGTCCATGGTGGACCAGCGCCAGCATCAGCACGCCCCAGCTGGCCAGCGTCGGGCCGAAGACCGCGGCCCAGAACGAGGCGCCCGCGGGCATCACCGGCAGGTGCTCAGGCATCAGCGCCATCACCAGTGGCAGCGCCAGCCCCCCGGCGATATGCAGCACCGCAAGTGCGGACAGGGCCGCGCAGAGCCGTCGCTGCAACGGGCTCAGTTCCGGCTTCATCGCTGGCACTTCGGGCAGAAGCAGGACGCGCGCTGGCCGATCGTGAGCAGCTTGATCGGCGCGCCGCAGATCTGGCAGGGCTGACCCGCCCGCCCGTAGACATACAGCGCCTGCTGAAAGTACCCGGCGGCGCCGTCTGCCCCGAAGAAGTCCCGCAACGTCGTGCCCCCCTGGGTGACGGCCTCGGACAACACGGTGCGTACCGCATCCGCCAGGCGCGCGTAGTCGGCACGGCTGAGCTTGCCGGCCGCGCGCTGCGGGCGTATCCCTGCGCGAAACAATGCTTCAGCGGCGTAGATGTTGCCTGCACCCACCACGATGCGGCCATCCATGATGAAGCTCTTCACCGGCGCCGAGCGTCCGCGCGAGCGCCGGTACAGATAGTCGCCGTCGAACTCGGCGGAGAACGGCTCTGGCCCCATTCCGGCCAGCAGAGGGTGCGTGTTCTCGCCCTTGGCCCAAAGCAGCAGCGCACCGAAGCGCCGCGGATCATGGAAGCGGATGATGCGACCACTGGCGAGCTCGAAATCGACGTGATCATGCTTGCGCAACGGCTCTGCTGCATCGACCACCCACAACCGGCCCGACATGCCGAGATGCAGGATCAGGCGGTCCCCGGAGTCCAGCGTCGCAATCAGGTACTTGCCGCGCCGCTCCAGCGTCTCGACCACGCGGTGCTCGGCACGGCGCGCCAGCACCCCCGGAATGGGCCAACGCAGACGCGGCTCGCGGACCACTACCCGAAGCATGCGCTGTCCGATCCAATGCGGTGCCAGGCCGCGGCGCACGGTTTCGACTTCAGGTAACTCGGGCATGACCAGGGCTCACGAAAAAGCCCGCGCTAGGCGGGCCCGAATTGTTTCACATCAACGCCGCGCGTCTACGGTGCGGGAGGCGCGTCCGCAGCGACGCCGGCCTCGGCCTCGGCCGAGCTCGTGGCGGCGGGCTTGGCGGGTGCCGGCAACTGCAGCATCTCGTCGCCCAGCGCCTTGGACAGGGTATAGCGCACGCCCAGAGCGGGATTCTCGATGACCAGCTGTGGCTCACGCGCAATCAGGCGCAGCTCCACGATGCCGTCCTTGAGCTTGACCGTAATCGCATCGCCGCCGCTGTCAGGTTCAGCCAGGGCGTTCCACATCGCGCGCGCCGATTTCCAGGCGGATACAAACGCCTGCTTCTGATCAGCGCTTGCGTCCGGACGCTGCGGATCCAGCAGCCAGGATTGCTGATCCTCGCTGCGGAACACGCGCAAACCGGGGACGCTGATCTCGACGATCTCGGCATTCTTCGGCAACAGGGTCTTGGCCACCAGCTCCGAGTAGTCGGCATCCAGCGCCGTCGCCGACGGATCGGCGATCAAGGCAATCTCGTCACCGACGCGAACATAGCGCCGATACTCGATCGGCTCGCTGTCACCGAACTCAAGGCGGATGTCGTTCAGCATCACCGCATAGGCCGAAGGCTCGAGCCCGAGCTGCTTGAGCTCGACCTCGGAGCTGGCCAGCTTGCGCTGCGCCTCGATGCTGGCGAGATTGGTGATGGACGCCACCTCCAGCGGGTCTGCGGCGGCGCTGACCGGCTCCGTCAGCCGCCATTCGTCGCCGACCTTCTGCAGCGCGATCGGCTTGGCCTCTGGATGTTCGATGCGGATGCGCTCCAGCGTGGCGTCAGTCAACGCGGTCAGCGGCGGCCCCTTTTCTTCCTTCTTCTGCGTGAAGTACAGGGCCGCGCCCAGCGCGGACACCACCACAACCAGCGCCAGATTCAGATGCAGGCGATTCATGTCGGCCACCGGCTACTTGCGCCGCCGGATGATCCAGCGGGTAACGCCGAACCCCAGCAGCAGCAGCGGCAGCAGCACCACGAAGCCGACTGCCATCAGCATCGTTGCCCACCCGGGCAGGAACAAGGCGGTATCGGGCGCCTTGGGCACGTCGATGTTGAGCTGCGCGTCGCGGGATGCAAGCCACTGCACCAGATTCAGACCCAGTTGCTGGTTGCCCAGCTCACCGAGGTAGGCGTCGGACAGGAAGTCGGCATCACCGATCAGGGCAATGCGCTGCGGATGAGGCTTGGCTGCGCTCTCGCCGTCACCGTCCTTCGGTGGGGTGTATTGCCGGGTCAGCGTCGTGCCGATGGTCAGGGGGCCCGGAATGTCGGCAGGATCCAGCGCCACCTGACCCGAGCTCATGTCGCCGGTCTCCAGCCACGCCGCCTCGGAGCTGCGCAGCAGCGGCTGGGCGGTCCAGCCTTCCGGCGCCGCGACCTTCAGCGAACGCACCAGCGGGAACAGCGTGACCATGTCCAGACCCTGCGTCACCGGGTTGGACGGATACTCGATCGCCGCAAAGAAGCCCGGGTGACCGGTTCCCAGCAGCTGGTACTCCGGAAGAATCGCGTAACCGTTCTGCCATTCGACACCGAGCTGCCTGGCCAGCGGCTCCAGACCCGCGGGGAAGTCGGGGTCGGCCAGCCACAGGACGTTGCCGCCCTGATCCACGAATTCCTGGATCAGCTTGATCTCGCCCTCGAACAGTTTCGCCGACGGCGAGGCGATGACCAGCAGGCTGGTGTTGTCCGGAACCCGGGGGTTCTGCACCAGATTCAGCGACTGCACCTTCAGGCCTTTCTCCTGCAGCGCGGTTGCGAAGCGGGTCATGCTGGCGGGGCCACCGTCGCTGATCGAACGCTCGCCGTGACCTTCGAGGAAGACGACCCACTGTTCGCCGGAGTAGGCCAGGCGCTGAAACGCCGTGGTGATCGCCTGCTCAGTGGTCGCGGTCAGTGTTTCGCGCCGCCCCTGATACTCGACGACGACCTGGCCGACGAAGGTGATGTTGAACTCACGCACCTTCTGCGGCGACACGCTGGGATCAACGAACTCCAGTTCGATATTGGCCTTCTCGCGCCGGTACTTGTCCAGATCAGTTTCGATCGCCCGCCGCGAGTCCGCCCCGCTGGGGGCGAACACATAGAAGTGGATCGGATCGGGCATCGAGGCCAGCTGCTTGGCGCTGGCTTCGGTCAGGGTGTTGCGTTTGTTGGCGGTCCAGTCGATATCGGCCTTGAAGCGCACCGACAGGAAGCCGATCAGGACGATGGCGGCAACGACCAGCAGGCCGTTGAGCAATTGCTGAATCAGGGTTTGTTTCTTGGTCATGAGCTCAGTTCCGTTCCATGTCCAGGCGCAGCACGGTCAGCGAAAGGAACAACGCCGAGAAGAGGACGTAATAGATGGCGTCGGCGGTGTTGAATACGCCGCGACGCAGGCTCTCGTAATGATCGATCAGCGACAGGTAGGCGAACAGCTCCTTGAACGGAATGCTGTCGTTGTAGGCCAGAATATTGATCAGCCAGACCAGCAGCAGCAGCCCGAATGTCGCCACGGCCGCGATCGTCGGCTCACGCGTCAGCGACGAGACGAACAGACCAGCGGCGCTGAAGGCGGACATCAGCAGGAACAGACCCAGGAGCCCGGCGGCGATGCGGCCCCAGTCGAGGTCGGTTGACCAGCTCAATGACAGCGGCATCGCCAGCATCAGCAACAGCACCGCGCCGACGAAGCCGAGCAGGCCCAGATACTTGCCAAGCACGATCTCGGTCAGCGAAACCGG